>NZ_JBIVXW010000073.1:0-47692 GCF_044769405.1 Streptomyces sp. NPDC090442 | reverse complement strand
CATAGCTCCGCTATGAAGACATCCCGGCGCCTTGCGATCGCACGCACCAGACGCCGCTCCTTCCTCCACGGAGATCCGTCAGAAGCGCCCTAGGGCGGCGGCCCGGCGCAAACGCCCCGGGCGCCGACGGGGAGGAACTCCCGCCGGCGCCCGGGGCGCGCTGTGCCGTGGGTCAGCACTCGATGATGTTCACCGCGAGGCCGCCGCGGGCGGTCTCCTTGTACTTGACGCTCATGTCGGCGCCGGTCTCCTTCATGGTCTTGATGACCTTGTCGAGGGAGACGTGGTGGCGGCCGTCGCCACGCAGCGACATCCGGGCCGCGGTGACGGCCTTCACGGCGGCCATGCCGTTGCGCTCGATGCACGGGATCTGGACCAGGCCGCCGACCGGGTCGCAGGTCAGCCCGAGGTTGTGCTCCATGCCGATCTCGGCGGCGTTCTCCACCTGCTCGGGGCTGCCGCCCAGGACCTCGGCCAGGCCGCCGGCCGCCATCGAGCAGGCCGAGCCGACCTCGCCCTGGCAGCCGACCTCGGCGCCGGAGATCGAGGCGTTCTCCTTGAAGAGCATGCCGATCGCGCCGGCGGCGAGCAGGAAGCGGACCACGCCGTCCTCGTTCGCCCCGGGGACGAAGTTGACGTAGTAGTGCAGCACGGCGGGGATGATGCCGGCCGCGCCGTTGGTGGGGGCGGTCACCACCCGGCCGCCGGCGGCGTTCTCCTCGTTGACGGCCATGGCGTAGAGGGTGACCCACTCCATGGCGCGGGCCGCCTCGTCGCCCTCGGAGCGCAGCGCGCGGGCGGCGTTGGCGGCCCGGCGGCGGACCTTCAGCCCGCCGGGGAGGATGCCCTCGCGGGACATCCCGCGCTCGACGCAGCCCTGCATGACCCGCCAGATCTCCAGCAGGCCGGCGCGGATCTCGTCCTCGGTGCGCCACGCCTTCTCGTTCTCCAGCATCAGCGCGGAGATGGACAGGCCGGTCTCCCGGGAGAGCCGCAGCAGTTCGTCGCCGGTGCGGAAGGGGTGGGTCAGGACGGTGTCGTCCAGCTTGATCCGGTCCTCGCCGACCGCGTCCTCGTCGACGACGAAGCCGCCGCCCACGGAGTAGTAGGTCTTCTCCAGCAGCGGGGCGCCGGCGGCGTCGTAGGCGAAGAGGGTCATGCCGTTGGCGTGGTACGGCAGCGACCGGCGGCGGTGCAGGATCAACTCGGTGGACTCGTCGAAGTCGATCTCGTGCGCGCTGCCTATCTCGGCGCCGAGGAGGCGCAGCCGGCCGCTGGTGCGGATGCGTGCCACCTCGTCGTCGGCGGACTCGACGTCGACGGTGCGCGGGGAGTGGCCCTCCAGACCGAGCAGCACCGCCTTGGGGGTGCCGTGGCCGTGGCCGGTGGCGCCGAGCGAGCCGAAGAGTTCGGCGCGCACCGAGACCGTCTGGGCGAGCAGACCGTCCTTCTTGAGCCGCCGGGCGAACATCCGGGCGGCCCGCATCGGGCCGACGGTGTGGGAGCTGGACGGGCCGATGCCGATGGAGAAGAGGTCGAAGACGGAGATGGCCACGGGGGCGGTACTCCCTTGTCTGCTCGGGGTTGGACGGTTGCGCAGATCGGGGCAGGACGGGGTGTTTCCGGCCCGACTGTCGAGCGTAACCCGCCCGCCGGGGATTGCCGCCGGACGGGAGGCGGCGGCCGGGAGAAACCGGGAGGGCGGGTGGGGGAACAGAGGGGGCGAAGCCGGACGGGCGGCGGGGCGCGGGGGGCGTCGGGCCGGCGGTCCGGTGAGGGCAACGGCTGCTCCGGGCCGGGTAGTTCGGCCCGGAGCGCGGTGCGGCGGCGGGCCGCGGAGGGGCGGCCCGCCGCAGGGTCACCGGGGGCCGTGGCGCCCCGGTGACCGGTTCGTCACAGCGACGGGTACAGCGGGTACTTCTCGGCCAGGGCCGTGACCCGGGCCTTGAGGGCCTCGCGGTCGTAGCTGGGCTTGAGCGCCTCGGCGATGATGTCGGCGACCTCGCGGAAGTCCTCGGCCGTGAAGCCGCGGGTGGCCAGGGCCGGGGTGCCGATCCGCAGGCCGGAGGTGACCATCGGGGGCCGCGGGTCGTTCGGGATGGCGTTGCGGTTGACGGTGATGCCGACCTCGTGGAGGCGGTCCTCGGCCTGCTGGCCGTCGAGCTGGGAGTCGCGCAGGTCGACCAGGACGAGGTGGACGTCGGTGCCGCCGGAGAGCACCGAGACGCCGTGCTCCCTGACGTCGTCCTGGACCAGGCGCTCGGCCAGGATCCGGGCGCCGTCCAGGGTGCGCTGCTGGCGCTCCTTGAACTCCTCCGACGCGGCGACCTTGAAGGACACCGCCTTGGCGGCGATCACGTGCTCCAGCGGGCCGCCCTGCTGACCGGGGAAGACCGCGGAGTTGATCTTCTTGGCCAGCTCGGCGGTGGACAGGATGACACCGCCGCGGGGGCCGCCCAGCGTCTTGTGGGTGGTGGTGGTCACCACGTGGGCGTGCGGCACCGGGGAGGGGTGCAGGCCCGCGGCCACCAGGCCGGCGAAGTGCGCCATGTCGACCATCAGGTACGCGCCGACCTCGTCCGCGATCCGGCGGAAGGCGGCGAAGTCGAGCTGGCGCGGGTAGGCGGACCAGCCGGCGACGATCAGCTTCGGGCGGTGCTCCTTGGCGAGGCGCTCGACCTCCTCCATGTCGACCAGGTTGGTCTTCTCGTCGACGTGGTAGGGCACCACGTTGTACAGCTTGCCGGAGAAGTTGATCTTCATGCCGTGGGTGAGGTGCCCACCGTGGGCGAGGTTCAGACCCAGGATGGTGTCGCCCGGCTTGATCAGCGCGAACATCGCGGCGGCGTTGGCCTGCGCGCCGGAGTGCGGCTGGACGTTGGCGGCCTCGGCACCGAAGAGCGCCTTGATCCGGTCGATGGCGATCTGCTCGACCACGTCGACGTGCTCGCAGCCGCCGTAGTAGCGGCGGCCCGGGTAGCCCTCGGCGTACTTGTTGGTGAGGACCGAGCCCTGGGCCTCCATGACGGCGACCGGAGCGAAGTTCTCCGACGCGATCATTTCGAGGGTGGACTGCTGACGGTGGAGCTCGGCGTCGACGGCGGCGGCGACGTCGGGGTCGAGCTCGTGCAGGGAGCTGTTCAGAAGCGACATGAGACTTCCTGGAGAGTGACGGAGCGGGCGGGGCGCCGCGGCCCCGGCCGAGCGGTGGCGGCCGGGGCCGGGGTGTCAGCCGGCGGTGAAGGCGGTGTACGCGTCGGCCGTGAGCAGGTCCTCCGGCTCACCGGTGAGCTTCACCTTGAACAGCCAACCGCCCTCGAACGGGGCGGAGTTCACCAGCGAGGGGTCGGTGACGACGTCCTCGTTCACCTCGGTGATCTCGCCGGTCACGGGCGAGTAGAGGTCGCTGACGGACTTGGTCGACTCCAGCTCACCGCAGGACTCGCCCGCGGTGACGGTGGCCCCGACCTCGGGGAGCTGCACGAAGACGACGTCGCCGAGGGCGTTGGCCGCGTGCTCGGTGATGCCGACCGTCGAGACGCCGTCCTCGGCGGCCGACAGCCACTCGTGCTCCTTGCTGTAGCGCAGCTGCTGGGGGTTGTCCATGGCTCGATTCTCCTGTACGCGGGGGTGTGGTCGTGCATGGGGTCTTGCCCTGTGAGACGGGTGGCGCCGGGCACGGTGGCGCGGGTCCGCGGCGAGCACCGCGGACCGGCCGGCGCCGCCCGCTACTTCTGCCGCTTGTAGAAGGGCAGCGCGATGACCTCGTAGGGCTCGTGCGTGCCGCGGATGTCCACCCGGACGCCCTCGGTGCCGGGCGCGGAGTGCGCCGCGTCGACGTAGGCCATGGCGATCGGCTTGCCGAGGGTGGGGGAGGGCGCCCCCGAGGTGACCTCGCCGATCACCGTGCCGTCGGCGGCGACGACCGGGTAGCCGGCGCGCGGCACCCGGCGGCCCTCGGCGACCAGGCCGACCAGCTTGCGCGGCGGGGACTGCTCGGCCCGCTCGGCGGCCGCGGTGAGCGCCGCCCGCCCGACGAAGTCGCCCTCCTTCTCGAACTTCACGACCCGGCCCAGGCCCGCGTCGAACGGGGTGAGCGCGGTGGTCAGTTCGTGTCCGTACAGCGGCATCCCCGCCTCCAGGCGCAGGGTGTCGCGGCAGGACAGGCCGCACGGGACCAGGCCGACGTCCTGGCCCGCCGCGGTCAGCGCGGTCCAGAGGGCGACCGCGTCCGCGGGCCGGACGAACAGCTCGAAGCCGTCCTCACCGGTGTAACCGGTGCGGGCGATCAGCGCCTCGACGCCGGCGACCGTGCCGGGCAGCCCCGCGTAGTACTTCAGCCCGTCCAGATCGGCGTCGGTGAGCTTCTTGAGGATGCCGGGGGACTCCGGGCCCTGCACCGCCAGCAGCGCGTAGGCGTTCCGGTCGTCGCGGACGGCGGCGTCGAAGCCGGCCTGCCGGTCGATCAGCGCGTCCAGCACCGCCTGGGCGTTGGAGGCGTTGGCGACGACCATGAACTCCGTCTCGCCGAGGCGGTAGACGATCAGGTCGTCGAGGATGCCGCCGTCGGCGGCGCAGATCATGGTGTAGCGGGCCCGACCGACCTTCAGGGCGCCGAGGTTGCCGACCAGCGCGTGGTCGAGGAGGGCGCCGGCCTGCGGGCCGGTGACGGTGAGCTCGCCCATGTGGGAGAGGTCGAAGAGGCCGGCGCGGGTGCGCACCGCGAGGTGTTCCTCGCGCTCGCTGCTGTAACGCAGCGGCATGTCCCAGCCGGCGAAGTCGGTCATGGTCGCGCCGAGCGCGCGGTGGGTTTCGTCCAGCGCGGTGCGGCGGGGGGCTTCGGTCATCGCTTTCGGGCTCCCGGGCATGGGTGACAAGACGGTCTCCCCATCTGTCATCGGAACCTGAGAGGTTCACCGGGATCCCGCGGACGGGCCCGGTTTGCACCTTGGGTGGAGCCGTCCCGTCGGCCGGGCCGCGACTCGCTTTTCAGATCTGCCTCGCCCGCGCGGTATAGGGGCCTGAGAGATTCAAGGGAGGACTTGCTCCTTCGGCGCCCCGCCGTGGCGGCCGGGGACTCTCCCGCGCGGATTCAAGCGGCCGGTATGGAATTGGCTGACTGCCCACGAGTTGACGTTCGAGCCCGCCCGTGGCGGCCACATCATTACACGGGATCGCCCGTTATAGGAGCCCCGGCCGGGGCTCCGTTCCCGGTCATCCCGGTCGCGACGTCCCGCCGGCCTCCCCCGCTCCGGTCGTGTCCCTTGCCGCTCCTTGACCCTCCCTTGCTACGGATTACCTTTTCTTGACACTCTGCACGGGCTGCGGGAGGCCGGGGCGGAACCCGGTCCGGGGCCATCGGGGAGGGGCGCGCACGGTGCACGGCGAGGCGACGGACGTCAGGACGGTGGGGGCCGCGCCCCCGGAAACCCCGGTTCCGGAGCCGGCCCTGCGCGGCCCCAGGGAGCCGCGCCCCCGCCGCCCCGCCGACCGGCCGCCCTGCACCGACCTGCGGGGCCCGGGCCGACCCCCGCACCCCGTGCTCCGCTTCCCGCCCGGCGACCTCGTCGTGGTCTCCGGCCTGCCGGGCAGCGGCAAGAGCACCCTGATGCGACGGGTGGTGCCCGCGCGCGACGACCGCGGCGCCCCGGTGCACCGCGTCGACTCCCAGGACGCCCGCGACCACTGGGAGGACGGCCGGCTGCACCGCCTGCCTTACGCCCTCTACCGACCGCTGGTCCGGGTCGCGCACTACCGCGCGCTGCATCGGGCGCTGCGCTCCGGCGGCAGCGTGGTGGTGCACGACTGCGGGACGTGGCCGTGGGTGCGCCGCTGGCTGGCCCGTGCGGCCCGGCGCGGCGGCCGGGGGCTGCACCTGGTCCTCCTCGACGTGCCGCCCGTGGTGGCCCGCGGTGGCCAACGGGCCCGCGGCCGAGGGGTGTCGCGGTACGCCTTCGCCCGCCACCGCCGGGCGGTGCGCCGCCTGGTGGCCCGGGTCGGGGCGGCCCGGCTCCCGAAGGGCGTGCGCTCCGTGGTGCTGCTGGACCGGCGTTCGGCGGGGGAGTTGGCGCGCGTCACCTTCGGTTGACCGGTCGCACCCCCGCCACCGGCTTCGATGACCCGCAGGTCGCCCGTTAGGGTCTGATCCACTGGGCGGGCCCGCGGACCGCCCCTGCGAAGTCGGCCGGGCAGCGCGGCCAGTAATGGGTGGGTGAGATGAACTATCCGGACAATGAACCGCAGCACGGCGGTCCGGTGCCGGGGAACTTCCCGGACGAGGGAATACCGCACGCGGCCTGGCCGGCCAACGAGTTGGAGGAGGTGCTGGCCGCCTCGGTCGGGCACCCCGAGGCCGGCGGCCGGATCGTCGAGGTGCTGGGCCGCAGCCGGGTGTGGGTGCCGCTGCCCGAGGGCGGCGGCCCGGACCGCGCGGGCCTGGGAGCGCCCGGCCTCGACGTGCCGACCGTCGAGATCGGCGGCGCCGCCTACGTCCCGGTCTTCAGCTCCGAGCAGGAGTTCCGGCGGGTCGTCGGCGCGCACCTGTCCTACACCGTCGCGCCCGCCCGGGAGTTCGCCCGCGGCCTGCCGCCGCTGGTCGGCCTCGCGGTCAACCCGGACGGCACCGTCGGCGTCCCGCTGCCGCCGCCCGCGGTCGCCGAGCTGTGCCGCTCCGGACGGACCGACCTGGACGGCCCGCAGACCGCCGGCGCCCGGGTGCGGCTCTTCGAACCGGACTGGCAGGACGAGCCGGTGGACTTCCTGGCCGCCGCCGGCCTGGAGTTCTCCGCCGCCGGCATCGTGCTGGCCGCCCGCCGCGCGCTGGCCGCCGTCGAGGGCGACACGCCGGCGCTCTTCGTCGGCGTCCAACTCGACGTCGCCCCCGAGCGGCTGCACGACGGCACCGCCCGCGACGAGGCGTTGGCCGCCCTCGGGCAGGCCCTCGGTCAGGTCCCGGTGCCCTGGCCGGTCCAGCTCGTCCTGCTCGACGTCGCCCAGGGCGACCCGGTCGCCGACTGGATGCTGGAGCGCGTGCGGCCCTTCTACACCCGGGACCACTCGTAAGCTGGTGGGACGACGGGCGGGCGGGCGCCCGGCCGGGAGGAGGGACGGACCACGTGAGCGCGGGTGCGCAACAGGGAGCGGCGGCGGCCGACCAGGTCGAGCAGATGCTGCGGCAGGTCTCGCCCGGGCGCTACGACGCCTACGAGGCGATGCTGAGTGCCCTCGCGCACGGGCAGGTCTGGATGCTCCTGTGGCACGGCCGGGCCGGTCAACCCGACGCCCAGTACGGGAACATGGAGGTCGACGGGCTGGGCTACGCCCCCTGCGTCACCTCCGCCGCCGAGCTCGCCGCCTCCGGCTGGACCCGCGACCACGAGGTCGTCACCGGACCCGAGATCGCCGCCTCCCTCTTCCCCGACCGCTGGGGCCTGTGGCTCAACCCGCACGCCCCCGGCGGCGGCGTCGGCGTCCCCTGGCTCGACCTGCGCCGGATCGCCGGTGGCCTGGACCGGCTGCCCGCCGGTCCGCTGCGGATCAGCGAACCGGTCATCGACATCCCCCAGTTCTACGCCCTGCTCGCGCAGCACGCCCACCGCACGCCCCCGGTGCGGTCGTTGCGCCGGGCCTGGGTGCAACCCGCCCTCGGCGCGCCCTATTTGGCGATCGGCCTGGACCTCTACGACACCGGGCAGCCGTCGGTGGACGCCGCCCGGATGCTGATCCAGCAGTCGATGGGCGCGGTGCCGGACGGCCTGCCGGTGTCCACCGTCGCCATGAACGACGAGTACGACCCGGTCGGCATGTGGATGCGGGCCTGCGCCCGCCCGTTCTTCGACCGCGACGGCTACGCCCAGCCGGCTCCCGGACCCGCCTACGGCTACGGCTACCCCCGCGCCTACTGAGCCCGGCGGCGCCCGCGCCCCCGCCGGCGCCCGCCTGCTTCCCTCGGTGAATTGGCCTTATTCCACCGGCAGTTGACGCCTTTTCGGCCATCCGGTGCACCGCTCAAACCGCTCCGTTGTTCGCATGACGGAAGGCTGCGGGTCACATCACAGTTGCGCATCCTTTCCCGACCAGGGCTGGTGAGTGATCGCAACTCGGATGAAGACTCCCGCTCCAAGGACTTCGGTCCTGTGTACGAGCGCCATCCCCACCGGCGTCCCTGCGCCAGTAGACGACCCGTCCGCGACGCCAACTCGCCTGTGTACGGTGCGAGATGGCGGCAGGTGAGCACCAGTGGGGTAACCACCAGGCCGCTACCGCGGCGGGCACAGGCCGGCCACCGTCGGCCGGGAGGGGTTCAAAGCACCGTGACCGCACCGATCGAGACCACCGGCGCGGCTGCGCAGGCGCAGCCGGAAGCGGTGCTGGAAGGCGTCGAGAGCAAGCGCATCGAGGGGCGCTCGCTCGGCCAGATCGCCTGGCTGCGCTTCCGCCGTGACAAGGTCGCCATGGCCGGCGGCATCGTCGTCGTCCTGCTCATCCTGGTCGCCGCCCTCTCCCGCCCGCTCCAGCACCTGTTCGGGCTGGACCCCAACCAGCCCCACCAGGACCTGATCGACCCCAACACCACGCTGCCCAAGGGCGACTTCGGCGGGATGAGCCTTACCCACCTGCTGGGCGTGGACCCCAAGTTCGGCCGCGATCTGCTCGCCCGGATCCTGGAGGGTTCCTGGGTGTCGCTGCTGGTGGCGTTCGGCGCGACGCTGCTGTCGGTGGCCATCGGCACCGTCCTCGGCGTGATCGCCGGCTTCTATCGCGGCCGGGTGGACGCCTTCATCAGCCGCCTGATGGACGTCTTCCTCGCCTTCCCGCTGCTGCTGTTCGCCATCGCGATCTCCGCGTCGCTCCAGGGCGGCGCGTTCGGGCTCTCCGGGCTGCCGCTGCACATCTCGGTGTTGATCTTCGTGATCGGCTTCTTCAACTGGCCCTACATGGGCCGGATCGTGCGGGCCCAGACCCTGTCGCTGCGGGAGCGGGAGTTCGTCTCCGCCGCCCGCGGCCTGGGCGCCCGCGGCCCGTTCATCCTCTTCCGGGAACTCCTGCCCAACCTCGTGGGGCCGGTCATCGTCTACTCGACGCTGCTGATCCCCTCCAACATCCTCTTCGAGGCGGCGCTGAGCTTCCTGGGCGTGGGCATCCAGCCGCCCCAGTCGTCGTGGGGCGGCACCCTCACCCAGGCGGTCAAGTACTACGAGGTCGACCCCCAGTACATGATCGTCCCCGGCCTCGCGATCTTCGTCACCGTGCTCGCCTTCAACCTGCTCGGTGACGGACTGAGGGACGCGCTGGACCCGCGCAGCCGCTGACCGGCGCCGGCCTTCATCCCCCCACCTCTGCACCAGTTTTCGAAGCCGTTTCGATCTGACGTTTCTCGACGAACGAAGGGGACACCGAGCACATGCGAAGGTCACTTCCGGTCGCGACCATCGCGGCCGTCACCAGCGCGGGCCTCCTGCTGGCCGGCTGTAGCGGAAAGGGTTCCCCGGAGAGTTCCGCCGGGGCCAACGCCGCCACCAAGGGCATAGTCAACGCCTCGGACGCGAAGGGGGGCACCGTCACCTACGCGATGAGCGACGCCCCCGAGTCCTTCGACCCGGGCAACACCTACTACGCCTTCGTCTACAACTTCAGCCGCCTGTACGCCCGTCCGCTGACCACCTTCAAGCCGGGCCCCGGTACCAAGGGCGAGCAACTGGTCCCGGACCTCGCCGAGTCGATGGGCAAGTCCGCCGACGGCGGCAAGACCTGGACGTACAAGCTCCGCAAGGGCGTCAAGTTCGAGGACGGCACCCCCGTCACCTCGCAGGACGTCAAGTACGCGGTGGAGCGCAGCAACTTCTCCCGCGACACCCTCTCGCTGGGCCCGAACTATTTCCAGCAGTTCCTCCAGGACAACGACGGCGGTTACAAGGGCCCCTACAAGGACAAGAGCAAGGAAGGGCTCAAGTCCATCGAGACGCCCGATGCGCAGACCATCGTCTTCCACCTGAAGAAACCGTTCGCCGAGTTCGACTACCTGGTCAGCGCCCCGCAGACCGCGCCCGTCCCGCAGGCCAAGGACAAGGGCGCGGACTACACCAAGTCCGTGGTCTCCACCGGCTCCTACAAGTTCGCCAACTACCAGGAGGGCAAGCAGCTCACCCTGGTCCGCAACCCGCAGTGGTCGGCCGCGACCGACCCGCTGCGCAAGCAGCTCCCGGACAAGATCGTGCTCAACCTGAAGGTCGCCCAGTCGACCATCGACAAGGACCTCCAGTCCGGCAACACCCTGGTCGACATGGCCGGCCGCGGCGTCGACGGCCAGACCCAGGCGCAGCTGCTGACCGACCCCAGCCAGAAGGCCAACACCGACAACGCGCTCGGTCAACGCCTGGTCTACACCGCGATCAACACCAAGGTCGCGCCGTTCGACAAGCTGGAGTGCCGCAAGGCCGTTGAGTACGCCATCGACAAGAAGGCCGTGCAGACCGCGCTCGGCGGCCCGATCCGCGGTGACATCGCCTCCACGGTCCTGCCCACCGACATCGCCGGCTACCAGAAGTACGACCTGTACCCGCAGAAGTACAACGGCGACAACCTGGACCTGGCGCAGGCCAAGGCGCACTGGGAGCAGTGCGGCGCCGGCAACGTCTCCACCACCATCCTGGCCCGCAACGACCGCCAGGACGAGGTCGACGCGGCCACCTCGATCATCGGCTCGCTGAAGAAGATCGGCATCAACGCCAAGCTCCAGCAGTACCCGACCAGCAAGTACTTCTCGGACTACGCCGGGGTGCCGGCGTTCGACAAGTCCAACAACGTCGGCCTGATGATGATGCAGTGGGGCGCCGACTTCCCGACCGGCTACGGCTACCTCCAGCAGATCCTGCACGGCAAGGCGATCAGCCAGTCCGGCAACTCCAACCTCTCCCAGTTGGACGACCCGGAGATCAACAACCTGCTCGACACGGCCATCGCCAACACCGACCAGGCCGCCCGCGAGAAGGCGTACGCGGACATCGACCGCAAGGCGATGGAGCAGGCGGCGATCGTCCCGCTGACCTACTTCAAGGTCCTGATGTACCGCTCGCCGAAGGCCACCAACATGGCGTCCAGCTCGGCCTGGAGCGGTGAGTACGACTACCTCAACATCGGCGTCAAGAAGTAGCAGCCCTGGAAGGCAGGTGAAGGCATTGGTGTCCGCGGGCCACCCGCTCCCGGCCCGCGGCACCGGCGCCGCATCCCCGTGTTCTCGTACCTCATCCGCAGGTTGATCAGCGCGGTGATCCTGTTGCTGATCGTCAGCGCGGTCACCTTCGGCATCTTCTTCCTGCTGCCGAAACTGGCCGGGCAGACCACCGACCAGCTTGCCCAGCAGTACATCGGAAAGGCCCCCACACCCGCGGACATCGCCGCGGTCAAGAAGAACCTCGGCCTGGACAAGCCCGTGTACGAGCAGTACTGGGAATTCCTCAGGGGCATCTTCGCCGGCGTCGACTACAAGTTCGGCCCGGAGGCGGCCACGTGCCATGTGCCGTGCTTCGGTTACTCCTTCAAGACCCATATCGAGGTCTGGCCGGAGATCCAGTCGCGGCTCCCGGTGACGCTGTCGCTGGCCGCCGGCGCCGCCGTGCTGTGGGTGGTCTCCGGCGTCGCCACCGGCGTGCTCTCCGCGCTCCGCCCCGGCTCGTTCTTCGACCGGGCGGCGATGGGCGTGGCGCTGGCCGGCGTCTCGCTCCCGATGTTCTTCACCGGCGCCCTGGCCCTGGCCCTGTTCACCTACCAGTGGCCGCTCTTCCAACGCAGCGACTACATACCGCTGTTGACGGACCCGGTGGGCTGGGCCCGGACCATGTTCCTGCCCTGGGTCACCCTGGCGTTCCTCTACTCGGCGCTCTACGCCCGGCTCACCAGGGCCGGCATGCTGGAGACGCTGAGCGAGGACTTCATCCGCACCGCCCGGGCCAAGGGCCTGCGGGAGCGCCGGGTGGTGATCCGGCACGGCCTGCGGGCCGCGCTGACCCCGATCGTCACCGTCTTCGGCATGGACCTGGGCCTGCTGCTCGGCGGTGCGCTCATCACCGAACAGGTCTTCTCGCTCAAGGGAGTCGGCGCCTTCGCGGTCGATTCCATCAACGCCAACGACCTGCCGAACATTCTTGGCGTCACCCTGCTCGCCGCGTTCTTCATCGTCCTGTGCAACCTGGTGGTGGACGTTCTGTACGCCGCCATCGACCCGCGGGTGAGGCTCACGTGACCGACTCCTCCGAGGACCAGACCACGGCGACGGGGGAGGCCGCGACGGCCGCCGGGCCCGCCGCCCCCTCCGCCTTCCTCGAAGTGCGCGACCTCAAGGTGCACTTCCCCACCGACGACGGCCTGGTGAAGTCCGTCGACGGGCTCACCTTCAGCCTGGAGAAGGGCAAGACGCTCGGCATCGTCGGTGAGTCCGGCTCCGGCAAGTCGGTGACCTCGCTGGCCATCATGGGCCTGCACCGGGCCTCCCGGCAGCAGCGCAGCAAGGTCCGGATGTCCGGCGAAATCCACCTGGACGGACGGGAGTTGGTCGCCGCCGACCCCGACGAGGTCCGCCGGCTGCGCGGCCGCCAGATGGCGATGATCTTCCAGGACCCGCTCTCCGCGCTGCACCCCTTCTACAGCGTCGGCAACCAGATCGTGGAGGCGTACCGCGTCCACCACGACGTCGACAGGAAGACCGCGCGCAAGCGGGCCGTGGAGATGCTCGACCGGGTCGGCATACCGCAGCCCGACAAACGGGTCGACGACCACCCGCACCAGTTCTCCGGCGGCATGCGCCAGCGCGCCATGATCGCCATGGCGCTGGTCAACAACCCCGAGCTCCTGATCGCCGACGAGCCGACCACCGCCCTGGACGTCACCGTCCAGGCACAGATCCTGGACCTGATCCGCGACCTGCAGAAGGAGTTCGGCTCGGCGGTCATCATCATCACCCACGACCTCGGCGTGGTCGCCGAGCTCGCCGACGACCTGCTGGTGATGTACGGCGGCCGGTGCGTCGAACGGGGCCCGTCGGACCGGGTGTTCGCGTCCCCGCAGCACCCCTACACCTGGGGCCTGCTCGGCTCCATGCCGCGGATCGACCGCGACCAGTCCGACCGGCTGATCCCGGTCAAGGGCTCCCCGCCCAGCCTGATCAACGTGCCGTCCGGCTGCGCCTTCAACCCCCGCTGCCCGTACGCGGACCTCCCCAAGGACAACCTCACCCGCACGGTGCGCCCCGAACTCCGACAGGTCGACGGCCGGCACTTCTCCGCCTGCCACCTCCCGCAACCGGAACGGGACCGCATCTGGACCGAAGAGATTGCGCCGAAGCTGTGACCGAGACGACCCAGAGCACCGAGACGAGCCGGAGCACCAAGACCACCGGGCCCGCCGGGGCACAGGCGCAGCAGGCGCCGCTGCTCACGGTGCGGGGCCTGGTCCGGCACTTCCCGATCACCAAGGGGATCCTCAAGCGGAAGGTCGGCGCCGTGCAGGCGGTCGACGGGATCGACTTCGACGTCTTCCCCGGGGAGACGCTGGGCGTCGTCGGCGAGTCCGGCTGCGGCAAGTCGACGATGGGTCGGCTGATCACCCGGCTCGACGAACCGACCGGCGGCTCGGTCGAGTTCGAGGGCCGGGACATCACCCATCTGTCGCCGGGCCGGCTGCGGCCGCTGCGCCGCGACGTACAGATGATCTTCCAGGACCCGTACGGCTCGCTGAACCCGCGGCACACCATCGGCGGGATCGTCTCCACCCCCTTCCGGCTCCAGGGCGTCACGCCCGAGGGCGGGGTGAAGAAGGAGGTGCAGCGGCTGCTGGAGCTGGTGGGTCTGAGCCCGGAGCACTACAACCGCTATCCGCACGAGTTCTCCGGCGGGCAGCGGCAACGCATCGGGATCGCCCGGGCGTTGGCCCTCAAGCCCAAGCTGGTGGTGGCCGACGAGCCGGTCTCCGCCCTCGACGTCTCCATCCAGGCGCAGGTCGTCAACCTCATGGACGACCTCCAGGAGGAGCTGGGCCTGACCTACGTCATCATCGCCCACGACCTCTCGGTGATCCGGCATGTCTCGGACCGGATCGCGGTGATGTACCTCGGCAAGATCGTCGAACTGGCCGACCGGGACGCGCTGTACGCCTCGCCGCGGCACCCGTACACCAAGGCGCTGCTGTCGGCCGTGCCGGTGCCCGACCCCAGGCGGCGCACCCAGCGCGAGCGGATCCTGCTCAAGGGCGATGTGCCCTCGCCGATCGATCCGCCGTCCGGCTGCCGGTTCCGGACCCGCTGCTGGAAGGCGACGGAGGTGTGCGCCACCACCGAGCCACCGCTGGTGCGCCTGGACACCGGGCACCAGGTCGCCTGCCACCATCCGGAGGAGGCGGCGGACGTCAACTCCGCTACCGAGGGGCAGGGTTCGCCGGGTAAGGGACCAAGTGGTCAGTAACACCTGACGACTTGGCAAAGTCCCGCGTGGCGGGGGACGGGAGCGTGCAGAGTCGGCGCGGTTGTTCATGTTGCATCCGCGTATTCGAAGGGACGGCTCATGGCACTCTCCCGTTCTGCGCGTCGCACCTCCCGACTGCTGGCCCTGGCCACCGCCGTGGCCGCGGCCGCCTCGCTCGCCGCCGCCCCGGGGGCGGTCGGCGCGGCACCGCACCCGACCCCGGGCGCCCCCGGCATCGGTGACCCGTACTTCCCGAACCTCGGCAACGGTGGCTACACCCCGCTCCATTACGACCTGGGCGTCAGCTACCACCCCGACTCCGGCCGGCTCGACGGTCGCACCACCCTGACCGCCCGGGCCACCCAGGACCTCTCGACGTTCGACCTGGACCTCCAGAAGCTGACCGTCGACCGGGTCAGGGTCAACGGCCGGCCGGCCCACTTCTCCAGAACCGGCGACGAACTGGTCGTCCGTCCGGGCCGCGCCCTGCCGCGCGGCGGGCGGTTCGCGGTGACCGTCGTCTACCACGGCGTCCCCGAGCCGCTGAGCGGCCCGATCGTCTTCGGCTCCAAGTACGGCTGGATGAAGACCAAGGACGGGGTGTTCGTCGCCTGCGAGCCCAACGCGGCCTCGACGTGGTTCCCGTCCAGCGACCACCCGGCAGAGAAGGCCACCTACGACATCCACATCGACGCCCCCAAGGGACTGACCGGGGTCTCCAACGGGCGTCTGGTCGGCTCCGGCGAGCGCGGCGGCCGCGCCTGGTACCACTGGCGGGAGAGCCGCCCGATGGCGCCGTACCTGGCGACCGCCACCATCGGGAAGTTCACGGTGCGCACCGGCACCACCCCGGGCGGCACCCCGATCTACGTGGCCATCGACCCGACCCTGCCCACCGGCAAGGTCGACGTCTACGCCGTCACCGCGGCGGCCACCGACTACTGGTCGAAGCTCTTCGGGCCGTACCCGTTCGAGGAGACCGGGGCGATCGTGGACGACATGCCGGAGGCGGGCTTCTCCCTGGAGGTGCAGTCCAAGCCGGCCTACTCCGCGGTCCGCAACGAGACCACCATCGTCCACGAGTTGGCGCACCAGTGGTTCGGCGACTCGGTCTCGGTCAAGCAGTGGAAGGACATCTGGCTCAACGAGGGCTTCGCCAGCTACGCCCAGTGGCTGTGGGCCGAGCACCGCGGCACCAGCACCGCGCACGACGCGTTCCGCAAGGCGTACCGGTCGGTGCCGGCGGACGACCCGTTCTGGAAGATCACGGTCGCCGACCCGAAGCGGGACACGATGTTCTCCCAGGCGGTCTACCAGCGTGGCGCGATGACCCTCCAGGCGCTGCGCGAACGCATCGGCGACCGGGCGTTCTTCCGGCTGCTGCCGGCCTGGACCGCCCGGCACCGCTACGGCAACGCCGACACCGCCGACTTCGTCGCGCTGGCCGAGAAGGTCTCCGGGCGGCGGCTCGGGGCCTTCTTCCACACCTGGTTGGACACCCCGAGCCGCCCGGCGCTGCCGGGGGAGTGACCGGCTAGCCGGCGTCCCGCTCCGCGCCCCGGCCGCGCAGTTGCCGCGGTCGGGGCAGGTGCAGTCCGAAGTAGACCGCGCCCATCCGCAGGCCGAAGACCAGCGCCGCCGAGACCATCGCGGCGACGGAGGCGCCGGTCCCGAGGCGGTACATCAGGAGGTAGCAACAGGCGCCGGCGAGCGCCGCGATGGCGTAGACGTCCTCGCGCAGCAGCAGTGGCGGGAACTCCCCGCACAGCACGTCGCGGATCACCTCGCCGGTCACGCCGGTGAGCACCGCGAGGACGATCACCGCGAGCGGGGTGACGCCCGCCGAGATCGCCGCGCGGGCGCCGATGACGGTGACGACGGAGAGCCCGATCGCGTCCACCACCAGCAGCGACTTGCGCGGCAGGGACCAGAACCGCAGGTACACGATGGTGCCCACGCCGACGCAGATGATCACCGTCAGCAGTACCCAGTCGTGCGTCCAGTACAGCGGCCGGCGGTCCAGGATCACGTCGCGGAGCGTGCCGCCGGAGATGGAGGCGGCGAACGCGAGGACCAGGCCGCCGAACGGATCCATGTTGGCGCGGTAGGCCGCCAGCACGCCGCTCGCGGCGAAGGCCGAGATCCCGACCAGGTAGAGCACATGAAGCATGCGGTCATGATGGCAGCCGCGGAGTGGAGCACTCCGCTCGCGGGCTCCGCCCGACTCCCGTCCCGGTCCTTGAAATTGACACTACCGGTCGGTAATCAATCCGTGTAGCGTGCCGCCATGGCAACGGTGACCGTAGGAAACAGCGAGTTCGACCGCGACACCGCGGTCACCCGACGCGCCCCCGGCGTCTACGCCGCCGACCTCTCCGCGGGCTGGACGATCATCAACGCGGTCAACGGCGGCTACCTCCTCGCCCTGCTCGGCCGCGCCCTGGGCGACGCGCTCCCGCACCCGGACCCGCTCACCGTCACCGCCCACTACCTGACGGCGTCCGTGCCCGGCCCGGCCACCGTCCGCACCGAGGTGGTCCGCACCGGGCGCACCCTCTCGACCGGCACCGCCACCCTCGTCCAGTACGCCGACGACGGCACCGAGGTCGAGCGGATCCGGGTGCTGGCCACCTACGGCGACCTCGCCGCCCTCCCCGACGACGTCCGCACCACCGCCAAGCCCCCGGCCATCCCGCCCTACGAACACTGCCTTGGCACGGACAGCGCCCCCGACGGGCGGCCGGCCATCCCCGGCAGCACCGCGATCGCCGGGCGGTTGGACATCCGGCTCGACCCGGCCACCGTCGGCTGGGCGGTGGGCGCGCCGTCCGGCAAGGGCGAGATGCGCGGCTGGTTCGGCCTCGCCGACGGCCGCGACCCGGACCCGCTCTCCCTCCTTCTGACCGTGGACGCACTGCCGCCCACCGCCTTCGAGTTGGGACTGCGCGGCTGGGTCCCCACCGTCGAGCTGACCTGTCACGTCCGGCACCGGCCGGCCCCCGGCCCGCTCCGGGTCGCCATCACCACCCGCAACCTGGCCGGCGGCTTCCTGGAGGAGGACGCCGAGGTCTGGGACTCCGCGGACCGCCTGGTGGCCCAGTCCCGCCAACTGGCCCGCACGATCCTGGCGAAGTGAGGCGGGGGCGCGCGACGCTTCCGGTCGGGGCGTGCGCCCTGGCCCGGAGCATGCGCCCCGGGGCGATGCGCCCCCGCGCGGGGTACGCGCCCCGGGGCGGCTCGTAGAATCAGCGCACCATGGTTTACCTCGACCACGCCGCCACCACTCCGATGCTCCCGGAGGCGGTGCAGGCGATGACCGCCCAGTTGACCGTCACCGGCAACGCGTCCTCGCTGCACGCCGCCGGCCGGCGCGCTCGGCGCACCGTCGAGGAGGCGCGGGAATCGCTCGCCGCCTCCTTGGGTGCGCGCCCCAGTGAAGTCGTCTTCACGGCGGGCGGCACCGAGGCCGACAACCTCGCGGTCAAGGGCCTGTACTGGTCCCGCCGGGCGGCCGACCCGGCCCGCACCCGGATCCTGGCCAGCCCCGTCGAACACCACGCCGTCCTGGACGCCGTCGAGTGGCTCGGCGAGCACGAGGGCGCCACCGTCGACTGGCTGCCGGTCGACCCGTACGGCCGGGTGTCCGCCGAGGCGCTGCGGGAGGCCGTCGCCCGCAACCCCGACGACGTCGCGCTGGCCACCGTCATGTGGGCCAACAACGAGATCGGCACCGTCCAGCCGGTCCGCGAACTTGCCGAGGTGGCACGGGAGTTCGAGGTCCCGCTGCACGCCGACGCGGTGCAGGCGGTGGGCCAGCTGGAGGTCGACTTCGCCGCCTCCGGGCTCGCCGCGATGACCGTCTCCGGCCACAAGATCGGCGGCCCGTACGGGATCGGCGCGCTGCTGCTCCGCCGGGAGCACGCCCCGGTGCCGGTGCTGCACGGCGGCGGGCAGGAGCGGCACGTCCGCTCCGGCACCCTCGACACCCCCGCCGTCGCCGCGTTCGCCGCCGCCGGTCGGCACGCGGTGGCGCACCGGGAGGAGTTCGCCCGCGAGATCGGCGCGCTCCGCGACGACCTGATCAAGGCGGTCCGGGCGGCCGCGCCCGACGCCATCCTGGGCGGCGACCCGGACCCGGCCGGCCGCCTCCCGGCCAACGCCCACTTCACCTTCCCCGGCTGCGAGGGCGACTCCCTGCTGCTCCTCCTGGACGCCCAGGGCATCGCCTGCTCCACCGGGTCGGCCTGCACCGCCGGCGTCGCCCAGCCCAGCCACGTCCTGCTGGCGACCGGAATGTCCCAGGACCTCGCCCGCGGCACCCTCCGCTTCTCCCTGGGGCACACCTCCACCGCCGCGGACGTGGCGGCCCTGGCCGAGGTCATCGGCCCGGTGGTGGAGCGCGCCCGGGGAGCGGGGCTCAGCTGAGCCGTCCGCCGGGTCCCGTCGCCGGCGCGGTCAGGCACGCCCCGTAGGGCGGCGCAACTCCGCCCGGACCAGGGCGAGATAGCGCGGCCAGTCCCAGTGGGGGCCGGGGTCGGTGTGGTCCGTGCCGGGGACCTCGACGTGGCCGACCAGGTGCTCCCGGTCGGCCGGGATGTCGTAGCGGCGGCAGATCCCGGCCGCCAGCCGGGCCGAGGCGGCGTACATCTCCGGCGTGAAGGACTCCGGCCGGTCCACGAACCCGGCGTGCTCGATCCCCACGCTGCGCTCGTTGTAACCGCGGTTGCCGGCGTGGAAGGCCACGTCCAGCTCCCGGACGGTCTGCGCGACGTGTCCGTCGCCGCGGACGACGTAGTGCGCCGACGCCGCGTGGAAGGGGTCCCGGAAGACCTTCAGCGCGGTGGCGAAGCTGCCCTGGACGACGTGGACGACGATCCGGTCGACGGGGTAGTCGTCCGGGCGGCTGGCCTGCCGGTAGTTCGCCGGGGACGCCGCCGACCACTGCGCGCCGGCGAAGTCGACCTCGCCCTCCTTACGGGGCCGGCTGTTCCCCGGCAGCCGCCACCACCAGCGCACCAGCTCCTCGCGGCCCGCGACCGCCGCCGCCCCCGCGGCCACCACGGCACCGCCGCCGAGCAGCAGCGCCCGGCGCCGGGACGGCCCGGCGCCGCCCGGCCCGCGCCCCCGCTCCGCGCCCGCGGGCCGCCGCGCCCCGCCACCCGCCCCGTCCGTCGCCGTCATGTCTTCCACAACGCTTTCCGGGCGCTCCAGGGTTCCGTCTACTCTTGAGGGGCTATGACTGATGCCGCCGCCCCCCGCCGCCTCCGCGTCCTCGCCGCCATGTCCGGTGGTGTGGACTCCGCCGTCGCCGCGGCCCGCGCCGCCGAGGCGGGCCACGACGTCACCGGCGTCCACCTCGCGCTCTCCGAGAACCCCAAGTCGTTCCGCACGGGCGCCCGCGGCTGTTGCACCATCGAGGACTCCCACGACGCCCGCCGCGCCGCCGACGTGATCGGCATCCCGTTCTACGTCTGGGATCTGGCCGAGCGCTTCCGCGAGGACGTGGTCGAGGACTTCATCGCCGAGTACGAGGCCGGCCGCACCCCGAACCCCTGCCTCCGCTGCAACGAGAAGATCAAGTTCGCCGCCCTGTTGGACAAGGCGCTCGCCCTCGGCTTCGACGCGGTGTGCACCGGCCACTACGCCAAGGTGATCCTCCGCGAGGACGGTTCCCGCGAGCTGCACCGCGCCGCCGACATGGCCAAGGACCAGTCCTACGTCCTCGGCGTGCTCGACGACCGCCAGTTGGCGCACGCCATGTTCCCGCTCGGCGACACCCCCACCACCAAGGCCGAGATCCGCGAAGAGGCCGCCCGCCGCGGCCTGTTCGTCGCCAAGAAGCCCGACAGCCACGACATCTGCTTCATCGCCGACGGCGACACCCAGGGCTTCCTCGCCAAGCGGCTGGGCGCCGCCGAGGGAGACATCGTCGACGAGTCCGGCGCCAAGCTGGGCACGCACGAGGGCGCGTACGGCTTCACCATCGGCCAGCGCAAGGGTCTGCGCATCGGCACCCCGGCCGCCGACGGCAAGCCGCGCTACGTCCTGGACATCTCGCCGGTGGACAACACCGTCACCGTCGGCCCGGCCGCCGCCCTGGACGTGACCGCGCTCACCGCGATCCGCCCCCGCTGGTGCGGCCGCCCGCCGGAGTCCGGCGAGGCCGTCTACACCGCCCAGCTCCGTGCCCACGGCGGCGAGACCGAGGTGCGGGCCGAGGTGGTCGACGGCGCCGAGCTGCGGGTCTCCTTCGCCGAGCCGGTCCGCGGCGTCGCGCCCGGCCAGGCGATCGTGCTCTACGACGGCACGCGGGTGGTCGGCTCGGCGACGATCGCCACCACCACGCGGCGCAGCACCGCCGCCGCGGGTGCCCCGCGGCAGCAGGCCGGCTGACCCACCACCTCCGGAGCCTCCGCACCGGCTGCGCCCGCGGGTCCGTTCACCGCCGCCGACCCGGGTGCCACCCCTGACAAATGTCACGGTCAAGTCGGGACAGTTGGAACTGCCGGCAGGGCCCCGCGGTGCCCGAGGCTTGGGGTGTCCGGCACGGCGCCGCAGTCGCCGTGCACCGCCCAACTCGGGGGAGTCCGTGGTGAGTCGACAACCGTCCGCCGGCGGCCAGCTCGTCAAGACCCTGGCACCGCTGGTCCTGGACCTCGGCATTCCGCTGGCGTCGTACTACGTCCTCAAGAACGGCTTCGGCCTCGGCGACGTCGCCGCGCTGGCCTGGAGCAGCGTCGTCCCGGCGCTGCGCACCGTCTGGAGCCTGGTCCGCGAGCGGACCGTCAACGGCCTCGCGGTGCTGATACTCCTGGTCAACGTCGCGGGGTTGGCGACGAGCACGATGACCGGCGATCCGCGGCTGATGATGGCCAAGGACAGCGGCGTCAGCAGCGTGATCGGGCTCGCGGTGCTGTTCTCGGTGTGGCGGGGGCGGCCGTTGATGACGGCGGGGCTCAAGCCGTGGGTGACCAAGGGCAGTTCGCAGGGGACGGCCGCATGGGACCGGCTCATGGCGCGCGGGGCGCGGTTCCGGCGGCTGGAGCGGCGGTTCTCGGTCATATGGGGGAGCACGCTGCTGGTCGAGTGCGTGGTCAAGGCCGCCGGCGCCTATCTCGTCCCGGTGCACACCATGGTGTGGTTGGGCACGGTGCTGACGGTGGTGGCGCTGCTGTTCGCCATGGTGGTCGCCGGCGGTGCCGCCGCCGAGCCGATGGAGCGGATGGTCAAGGCGGAGGCCGCGGCCGGGGGCGGCGCGGGCGTGGCCCCGGGCGCCGAGGCGGACGCCGGGAGGGACACCGTCGCCCAGGCGGCCGGCGTCTGATGCGGAGCAGCGTCGGGGAGTTGGGGAAATCGCGTGAGGATCGGCGTGCCGAGCCCCCCGCCCTCGATCCGGCGGGCAGCGGCGCATAAGGTCGGCGATGCGACGGGACAACCAAGCCCGCGTCGACGGTTCAACGGCGATCCGGACGGCACGCGGCTTTCGTCGGCCACGAAGGGAACGGAAGTCATGTCGACTGTTCAACCTGAGGTCACGCCCGGCGGTCTCACCGCCGAGTTGGCGTCCCTGCACGCCGAGCTGATCCGTCGGAATCCCGGTGAGGCGGAGTTCCACCAGGCGGCCCTGGAGGTCCTGGAGACCCTGGCGCCGGTGCTGACGGCCCGCCCCGAGTTCGCGGACGCCAAGGTCCTGGAGCGGCTGGTCGAGCCGGAGCGGCAGATCATGTTCCGGGTGCCCTGGCAGGACGACGCGGGCCGGATCCGGGTCAACCGCGGCTTCCGGGTGGAGTTCAACGGCGCGCTCGGCCCGTACAAGGGCGGCCTGCGCTTCCACTCGTCCGTCAACCTCGGCATCGTGAAGTTCCTCGGCTTCGAGCAGATCTTCAAGAACGCGCTGACCGGGCTGAACATCGGCGGCGGCAAGGGCGGCAGCGACTTCGACCCGCACGGCAGGTCGGACGCCGAAGTGATGCGCTTCTGCCAGTCCTTCATGACCGAGCTGCACCGCCACCTCGGCGAGCACACCGACGTACCGGCCGGCGACATCGGCGTCGGCGGCCGGGAGATCGGCTACCTCTTCGGCCAGTACCGCCGGATCACCAACCGCTGGGAGGCCGGCGTCCTCACCGGCAAGGGCCTGGAGTGGGGCGGTTCCAAGGCCCGTACGGAGGCCACCGGTTACGGCAACGTGCTCTTCACCGAGGAGATGCTCAAGCAGCGCGGCGAGGAGCTGGACGGCCAGCAGGTCGTCGTCTCCGGGTCCGGCAACGTCGCGATCTACACCATCGAGAAGGCCCAGGCGCTCGGCGCCCAGGTGCTGACCGTCTCGGACTCCGGCGGCTACGTCGTCGACGAGAAGGGCATCGACCTCGCGCTGCTCAAGCAGATCAAGGAGGTCGAGCGGGGCCGGGTCGCCGACTACGCCGAGCGGCGCGGCGGTTCGGCCCGGTACGTCGCCGGCGGGCGCGTCTGGGACGTGGCCTGCGACGTGGCGCTGCCGTCGGCCACCCAGAACGAGCTCGACGCGGACGCCGCCCGCATCCTGATCCGGGGCGGCGTCAAGGCGGTCTCCGAGGGCGCCAACATGCCCACCACCCCCGAGGCGGTGGCGCTGCTGAAGGAGGCCGGGGTGGCCTTCGGCCCGGGCAAGGCGGCCAACGCCGGCGGCGTGGCGACCAGCGCGCTGGAGATGCGGCAGAACTCCGGCCGCGAGACCTGGTCGTTCGAGCGCGCGGAGGGCGAACTCGCCGCCATCATGCGCGGGATCCACGACATCTGCTTCCAGACCGCCGAGCGCTTCGGGCTGCCCGGTGACTACGTGGCGGGCGCCAACATCGCCGGCTTCGAGCGGGTCGCGGACGCGATGCTGGACCAGGGCCTGATCTGACGGCCGCGCCGGGCCCGGTGGGAGCGCGCCGCACCGCCGGGCCCGGCGCGCTCCCGTGCGCCCGTGGGGTGCCCGCCCGGCGCCCCGTAGGGTGAGCGGCATGAATATCTGCGTCTTCTGCTCCGCCGCCGACCTCGATGACCGTTATGTCAAGCCCGCCCAGAAGTTCGCCGAGTTGATCGGTAAGGGTGGTCACGCCCTGGTATGGGGTGGTTCGGACACCGGGCTGATGAAGGTCATGGCGGACGGTGTCCAGGAGGCCGGCGGCAAACTCCTCGGTGTCTCCGTGGAGTTCCTGGCGCACAAGGCGCGCGCCGACGCGGACGAGATGGTCGTCACCAAGGACCTCGCCGAGCGCAAGGCGCAGCTGCTGGCGCGCGCCGACGCCGTGGTCGTCATGGTGGGCGGCACCGGCACGCTCGACGAGGCGACCGAGATCCTGGAGCTGCGCAAGCACGGGATGCACGGCAAGCCGGTGGTGCTGCTGAACACCGCCGGGTTCTACGACGGCCTCAAGACCCAGTTCGAGCGGATGGAGGCCGAGGGCTTCCTGCCGATCCCGCTGACCGAGCTGGTCTTCTTCGCCGAGGACGGCGCGGGCGCGCTGGCCTACCTGGAAGAACAGGTCGTCGTCGAGGGCTGACCCGGCCCCGCGTCCCGGGGAAGGGCACGCCGTAGGATCGTCCCCATGGGTACGCACTTGATCACAGGCGCCGGTTCGGGCATCGGAGCGGCGGTCGCGCGGCGGCTGGCCGAGCGCGGCGAGGAGCTGTGGCTGCTGGCGCGGGACGTCGGTCGCGCCAAGGAACTGGCCGAGCGGTTCCCGGGCGCCCGCACCCTCGTCGGCGACCTCGCCAACCCCGAGAAGCTGGACTGGGCCTTCGGGCAGCAGGCGCTGCCGGAGCGGCTCGACTCGCTCCAGCACATCGCGGGCGTCATCGAACTGGGCGCGGTCGGCGACCTGCCGGCCAAGGCGTGGCAGCGGCAGCTCGCCGTCAACCTCGTCGCGCCCGCGGAGATCACCCGCCTGCTGCTGCCGCTGGTGCGGGTGGCCCGCGGCGACGTGGTCTTCGTCAACTCCGGTGCCGGGCTGGCCGCGAACGCCAACTGGGGCGGCTACGCGGCGAGCAAGCACGGCCTGAAGGCGCTGGCCGACTCGCTGCGCGCCGAGGAGCACGACAACGGCGTGCGGGTCACCTCGGTCTACCCGGGGCGCACCGCCACGCCCATGCAGGAGGCCACCCACCAGCAGGAGGGCCTGGACTACGACGCGTCCCGGTGGATCGACCCGGAGTCGGTGGCCACGGCCATCCTCACCGCGATCGACCTCCCGCGGGACGCCGAGCTCAAGGACGTGGTGGTCCGCCCCGGCCGTTGACCGCAGCCCCGGCCGCCCCTCGCCCCCGTGCACCGCACGGGGGCGACGTACGCTTCAGGGGTGACCACGTCGAGGCCGAGCACCGAAGCGAAGAACCCCGCCGCGGCCGGGTGCGGGTTCCGGGAGATCCGGGGCCTCGTCACCGAGCTGGGCCGCCGCATGGACGCCCACCAGCGCGGCCGGATCGCGGAGTTGGACCTGACGCCGACCCAGGCGAAGGCCCTGGAGGAGCTGGGCGAGCCGAGGACCGCGCGCGAGTTGGCCGCGGTGCTGTGCTGTGAGCCGCCCAACGTCACCTATGTCATCTCCAAGTTGGAGAAGCAGGGGATGGTGGTCCGCCGGCCGCATCCCGCGGACGGGCGGGCCAAGCAACTGGTGCTGACCGAGGCCGGCCGGGAGCTGCGGCTGGACCTGCTGCGCCGGATGGGCACCGCGTCGCCGTTGGACCACCTCTCCCACGCGGAGCGCAGCGCGCTCCGCGACGAACTCCTCAGGGCGCTGGACCGGACCGCGTCCTAGGGCGCCGATCCGACCGACCCTTCCTACGGCCCCCGGGCGCAACCCGGGGGCCTTTGGCGTGAGTTGTGCCGCTTGTCCCTGGGGGTCGCCGGCTAGGCACCGGCGCTTGGTATCGCTTCCGTAAAGTTATAGCTGTAACTATCGCCCACGGTGAATAGGTACAGCTATAACTAATTCCATGATCACTGAGACCGCCGCGCCGCACGGCGAGCACCCCGACCCGCCCCGCGCCCGCCCGCGGCGGCGTCCAACTCGTCGTCCTGGCCCTCGGGTTCGTGATGGCGAGCCTGGACACCGGCATCATGAACGTCGCCGCGCACGACCTCCGGGACCGGCTCGGGCTGACCATGTCCGGCCTCACCTGGGTCGTCGACGGCTATGTCCTCGCCTTCGCCGCGCTGTTGCTGCTCGCCGGCTCGCTGGCCAGGCGGTACGGCGCCCGCCGGATCTACCTCGTCGGGCTGGCCGTCTTCACCGCCGCGTCCCTGCTCGGCGCCGCCGCACCGGGCGGCACCGCCCTCACGGCGGCCCGCTTCGCGCAGGGGGCCGGCGCCGCGCTCTTCATGCCGAGCTCGCTGTCGCTGCTGATGAACGCCTTCCCGGAGCCGGCCCGCCGGGCGAAGGTGCTCGGCGTCTGGTCCGCGATCGTCTCCACCTCCGTCGCCCTGGCGCCCACCCTCGGCGGCCTGTTGGTGGGCACCCTGGGCTGGCGCAGCATCTTCCTGGTCAATCTCCCCATCGGGATCGCCGGGCTGCTGCTGACGCGCCGGGTCATCGCGCCCACCCCGGGCGGCGGCGCCCCGCTCGGCGGCGCCGGGCACGTCCTGGGCCTGCTCGCCCTCGGCGCGCTCAGCTACGCCCTCATCGAGGGGCCCGCCGCCGGCTGGACCGCGCCCGGCGTGCTGGCCGCGGCCGCCCTCGCGGTGCTCGCCGCCGCCGCGTTCGTGCTCCGCGAGCGCACCGCCCGCACCCCCGTCCTGCCGGTCGCGCTCTTCGCCGACAGCCGCTTCAGCGCCGCCAACGCGGTCGGCTTCCTCTTCAACTTCGCCTTCTACGGCGCCCTGTTCGTCCTCGGGCTGTTCCTCCAGACCGGGCGCGGCGCGAGCGCGGTGGCGGCCGGCCTGGCGATGCTCCCGGCCGTCCTGGTCATCCCGATCGGCAACGTCCTCTACACCCGGATCGCCCCGCGCACCGGCAACCGGGCCGCGCTCACCGCCTCCCTGGCGCTCTCCGCCGCCGGTTACCTCCTGCTCTTCCTGGTGCTCTCCCCGGCGCTCCCGTACTGGACGATCGCGGCGGTGCTGGCCGTCGTCAACCTCGCCAGCGGCGTCGCCTCCCCGGCGATGACCGGCGTCCTGATGGAGTCCGCCGGCCGCGCACACGCCGACATCGGCAGCGCCACCCTCAACGCCAACCGCCAGGTCGGCTCGCTGGTCGGCATCGCCGGCATGGGCGCCGTGCTCACCGGCGCGGGCGACGCCCACCAAGGGGCCGGCCACGCCTTCGCGTTGACCGCGCTGGCCCTGGTGCTCGCCGCGGCGGTGAGCCGGCTGGGCCTGCGCGCACGGGGCTGACCTGCGGGCGGCCGGCGGTGGGCCGGGTAGGGCCGGCAACCCCCGCCCGGCCCGCCGCCGCATACCCTTCCGTGGTGAGCGAGAACAGCAGGCACAAGTGGACCGCGGGCGCGGCCACCGGCATCGGGTCGATGCCGGGCGGTGACGCGCGCGAAGCGGCGAAGACCGTCACCGGGTCGCTGGAGGACTTCCCCTATCTGCCCGAGCTCCCCGCCCGGGGGCCCGGCGCCGACATGATCGGGCGCACCCTCGGCATGCTCGTCGAGCTCTACGCCCATGTGGAGCCCAGCGGTTGGCGGATCAGCGACCGGCCCGGCCGCGACACCCGCCGGGCCCGCTCCTGGCTCGGCGAGGACCTGGACGCCCTGGAGGAGTTCACCCAGGGGTACACCGGCCCGCTGAAGGTCTCCGCGGTCGGCCCCTGGACGCTGGCCGCCAGCCTGGAACTGCGCAACGGCGAGGCGGCGGTCGGCGACCCCGGCGCCTGCCGGGACCTCGTGGCCTCCCTCGCCGAGGGGCTGCGCGGCCACCTCGCGGAGGTCCGGCGCCGGGTGCCGGGCGCCGACCCCGTCCTCCAACTCGACGAGCCGTCGCTGACCGCGGTGCTCCGGGGGCGGATCAAGACCGCCAGCGGCTACCGCACCCACCGGGCGGTGGACCGGGCGGTCGTCGAGGGCGCGCTGCGCGACCTCGTGTCGGCGGCCGACGGCGCGCCCGTCGTCGTCCACTCCTGCGCCCCCGAGGTGCCGTTCGCGCTGCTGCGGCGGGCCGGCGCGGCGGGCGTCTCGTTCGACGCCGGGCTGCTCACCGAGCGTGAGGACGAGGTGCTGGGCGAGGCGGTCGAGGGCGGTACCGCGCTGTTCGCGGGCGTGGTGCCGGGCGTGGACGGCCCATTGTCAGACCCTGCCGGTAGCGTCATGGGTGTTCGGACGCTGTGGCGCAGGCTGGGGCTGGCGCCGGGGCTCCTCGCGGAGTCCGTGGTGGTCACCCCGTCGTGCGGCCTGGCAGGCGCCTCGCCCGCCTATGCCCGCGCGGTCCTCGCCCACTGCGTCCGGGCGGCGAGGTCACTCGCAGACAACCCAGAGTGACCGTTCACGACAGGACACGGGAGGACAAGACGGTGGCTGGCGAACAGCACGCAGCGGCATCGGAGGTGCCGGCCGCGGCGCGGGAGAAGCACGCCCGGCTCGCTGAGGAGGTCGAGGAGCACCGCTTCCGGTACTACGTGAAGGACGCCCCGGTCGTCAGCGACGCGGAGTTCGACAAGCTGCTGCGCTCCCTTGAGGCCCTGGAGGCGGAGCACCCCCAGCTGCGCACCCCGGACTCCCCGACCCAGAAGGTCGCCGGCTCCTACGCCACGGAGTTCACCGAGGTTGCCCACCGCGAGCGGATGCTCTCGCTGGACAACGCCTTCGACGACGAGGAGTTGTCGGCCTGGGCCGACCGGATCGCCACCGAGCTCGGCGGCGACGCCAAGAGCGCCGGCTACCACTTCCTGTGCGAGCTCAAGGTGGACGGCCTCGCGGTCAACCTCACCTACGAGCACGGCCGGCTCACCCGCGCCGCCACCCGCGGCGACGGCCGCACCGGCGAGGACATCACGCCCAACGTCCGCACCATCGCCGAGATCCCACACCGCCTGGCCGGCGACGAGGTCCCCGACCTCGTCGAGATCCGCGGCGAGGTCTACTTCCCGATGGAGAAGTTCCTCGAACTCAACGAGCGTCTGGTGGCCGACGGCAAGCCCCCGTTCGCCAACCCCCGTAACGCCGCGGCCGGTTCGCTCCGCCAGAAGGACCCCAAGGTCACCGCCACCCGCCCGCTGCACATGGTGGTGCACGGCCTCGGCGCCCGCGACGGCCTGGAGATCGCCCGCCTCTCCGAGGCGTACGACCTCCTCAAGGCATGGGGCCTGCCCACCGCCTCGCACAACCGCGCCGTCCAATCCCTCGCCGCCGTACGGGAGTTCATCGCCCACTACGGCGACCCGGAGACCCGCCGCACCGCCGTCGAGCACGAGATCGACGGCGTGGTGGTCAAGCTGGACGAGATCCCGCTCCAGGGCCGGCTGGGCGCCACCTCGCGCGCCCCGCGCTGGGCGATCGCCTGGAAGTACCCGCCGGAGGAGGTCAACACCAAGCTGGTCGACATCCGCGTCGGCGTCGGCCGCACCGGCCGGGTCACCCCGTACGCCGTCGTCGAGCCGGTCACCGTCGCCGGCTCCGAGGTGGAGTTCGCCACCCTGCACAACCAGGACGTGGTCAAGGCCAAGGGCGTCCTCATCGGCGACACCATCGTCATCCGCAAGGCGGGCGACGTGATCCCCGAGATCCTCGGCCCGGTCGTGGACCTCCGGGACGGCACCGAGCGGGAGTTCGTGATGCCGGCCGAGTGCCCCGAGTGCCAGGCGCCGCTGACGCCCGCCAAGGAGGGCGACATCGACCTGCGGTGTCCCAACGCCCGGTCCTGCCCCGCCCAGATCCGCGAGCGGCTGTTCTACCTCGCCGGCCGCAAGTGCCTGGACATCGAGAACTTCGGCTATGTCGCCGCCACCGCGCTGAGCCAGCCGCTGGAGCCCACCGAGCCGCCGCTGCACGACGAGGGCGGCCTCTTCGACCTCTCCGTCGAGGAGCTGCTGCCCATCAAGTCCCATGTCCTCGACCCGGATACGGGCCTGCCCAAGCGCGACCCGAAGACCGGCGAGGAGAAGGTCGTCACCTTCTTCGCCAACCAGAAAGGCGAGCCGAAGAAGAACACCCTCGCCATGCTGGAGAACATCCAGGCCGCCAAGTCCCGTCCGCTGGCCCGGATCCTGACCGGTCTCTCGATCCGCCACGTCGGTCCGGTGGCCGCCCAGGCACTGGCCCGGGAGTTCCGCTCCATCGACCGCATCCGGGACGCTGGCGAGGAGGAACTGGCGGCCGTGGACGGCGTCGGCGGCACCATCGCGGCCTCGCTCAAGCAGTGGTTCGCGGTGGACTGGCACCAGGAGATCATCGAGCGCTGGCGGGCCGCCGGCGTCCGAATGGAGGAGGAGCAGACGGGCGAGGCGGGCCCGCGGCCATTGGAAGGCGTCACCGTCGTCGTAACGGGCACACTTCAGTCACACACCAGAGATGGCGCGAAAGAAGCGCTGCAGGCTCTCGGTGCAAAGGTGACCGGATCCGTTTCCAAGAAGACCGGATTCGTGGTGGTGGGCGACAACCCCGGTTCGAAGTACGACAAAGCCATGCAGTTGAAGGTCCCCGTGTTGGACGATGATGGCTTCGCTGTGCTGCTGGAGCAGGGTCCTGAGGCAGCAAGAGCGGTAGCTGTCACTCCGCCTGAGGAGGAGTGAGGTGTCACCCCATCGGCGCATACCAGATTGATCCGGGAGGCCGGGTCGCATTCGGGCAACCGCTGCGGATCGCTGCCCGTGTTGGCCTTCCGCGGCCTACTGTTGACGTGTGCGCCTGCCGTGGCGCGGGCACCGCCGGCTGTGAGAGGGATCGGAATGAAACCGACCGACAGCGCCGCTCCGGCGTCGCGGCTCCGCCGGCTTGTGGTGCCCGCGCTGCCCGCGGCCATCGTCATGGCGGCGAGCGTGGCGCTCGCCGCCGGTGTGCTGCACACCCTCGGCGGCGGCGAGCCGCTGTTCCCCGTAGGTGCCGTCGGCTGGGCGCTGGCGATGCTGACCGGCGTCCTCGTCGGCCACTTGGTCGCCCTCGGCCGCGACCGCTGGTGGGGCGGCACCGGCTCCGGGGCGGCCCTCGCCCTCGCCGTACTCCTCCTGTACGGCTGGGTGCCGGCCGTCCTGGTCAGCCTCTCCGTCGTGACCCTGGTCGGCGCCGCCCGGCGGCAGCGCTGGCGACAGGCCGTGGTCCACGGCGCCGCTGACGTCCTCGGCATCGGCGCCGCGGCGCTCGGCCTGGCCGCCTGCGGGGTGCACCCCGACGTCCGCCGGCCCTGGGCGCCCACCGCCTGGGACCTCACCGTCCTGCCCCAGGTGATCGTGATGGCCGGGGCCTATCTCCTGGTCAGCCGGGGGCTGTTGTGGGTCAGCAGGCTGCCGCTCGCCGGCGGCCTGCCGGACATCTCCCGCACGGCACTGGTGCGGCAGGCGCTGGTCGGCCTCGCGCTGCTCGGCATCGCCCCGTTGATCGCGGTGTGCGCGGTGGGCGCCCCCCTGCTCCTCCCCCTGTTCGCGGTCCCGTTGATCGCGCTGGACTCCACGCTGTGGATAGCCCGGGCCCGCGCCGAGGAGCAGTTGCGCGATCCGCTCACCGGCCTGCCCAACCGCCAGTGGCTGCTGGAGCGCACCTGGACGGCCCTGGACGAGGCCGAGCGGGCCAGCACCCGAGCCGCCCTCGTCCTGATCGACCTCGACCGCTTCCGTTCGGTCAACGACACCCTCGGCCACCTCGCCGGCGACCGGTTGCTGCTCCAGATCGCCGACCGGCTGCGGCACGCCCTGCCGCGTGGCGCGGAGGCCGCCCGGCTCGGCGGCGACGAGTTCGCCGTCCTGCTGCCGGCCACCGACTCCCTCACCAGCTCCCAGCGGGTGGCCCGCAACCTCGTCGCCGCCCTCGGCTCCCCGCTGGACCTCGACGGACTGACCCTCGTGCTCGAAGCCAGCGCGGGGGTCGCGGTCTATCCCGAACACGCCCTGGACGCCGAGGGGTTGCTGCGCCGCGCCGACGTGGCGATGTACCAGGCCAAGCGGGACCGCAGCGGCGTCGAGCTCTACGAGGCCAAGCGGGACGGCAACACCCCGGACCGACTCGGCCTGTTGGGCGATCTGCGCCGCGCCCTGGACGCCGGCGACGTCGAACTCCACTACCAGCCCAAGGTCCGCTTCGACGGCCATGTCTCGGGCCTGGAGGCGCTGGTCCGCTGGGTCCATCCGGACCGCGGCCGGGTGCCACCGGACGAGTTCATCGCCATCGCCGAGTCCTCCGGTCTGATGCCGCGGTTGACCGAGTACGTCCTGGAGACCGCGCTCGCCCAGGTGGCGCGCTGGCGGGCGATGGGCCTGGAGGTGCCGGTCGCGGTGAACGTCTCACCGCGCGACGTGCACTCCCCGGGCTTCGCCGGCGCGGTCGCCGCCCGCCTCGCCCGACATCGGGTCCCACCCGGAGCCCTCCAACTGGAAATAACGGAACACGTCCTCCTGGAGGACCCACAGCGGGCCGCCGACACCCTCGCCGGGCTCACCGCCCACGGCGTGAAGATGTCCCTGGACGACTTCGGCACCGGATACAGCTCCCTGGTCCACCTGCGACGCCTCCCGGTCAGCGAGCTCAAGATCGACCGCTCCTTCGTCGCCCGGCTGGCCGTCGACACCGAGGACGCCGAGATCGTCCGCTGCACCCTCGACCTCGCCCACTCGCTGGGCCTCCTGGTCGTCGCCGAGGGCGTCGAGGACGACGAGACCTGGGAACGCCTGCGGGACCTCGGCTGTGACGCCGTACAGGGCTGGCTGGTGGCGGCCGCGATGCCACCGGACGAGACCACGGCCTGGCTGAGGGCCCGCGGTGAGCACGGGTGGCACCGTGCGTCGGAGACGTCCGCCCTGGCGGCGGAGAAGGCAGCCGAGCGCCCTTCGGGACAGGTCCTCAACTGACCCGGCCACCGGCCGTCCCGCATCCCCGCTCCGACACCAACGCCCAGGCCCCTTCACCGGATTCGACGCCGACGCCCGGATCGGCGCCTTCGCCGGACCCGACGCCCGGATCGACGCCGTCGGCATCCGGACCTTCGGCGTCCGCTCCCTCGCCATCGGACGAGTCCGCGTCGGATGAGGCCGCACCGGATGAGGCCGCGTCGGCCGAAGTCGCTCCCAACGAGGCGGCAACGAACGAGTCGGCAACGAACGAGTCGGCCCTCAACGGGCCGGGGCCGAACGAGCCGGCCCAGAAGCCGGACGAGCCCTTACCGGAGGAGACGGAAGAGGGGGAGGAGAAGGAACCGGCCGAGCGCGAGGCGTCGGACGCGGCCGTGTCGTCGGATCAGCCTGGCGAGTCGGACGAGCCTGGCGGGACAGAGGAGTCCGCGCTCCGCGGGACCGTGCGGCGCGATGGCGCGGGGCATGGTTCCGGGCGCCGGCGGTCCTTAGGGGGCCGCTCGGCGGGGGCGGGTGAGCCGTCGGCGTCGAGCGGCTCGGGGGAGGGTGGCGAAGCCGTCGGTCGGCCCAGGACAAACGATCCGGCAGACGGCTCGGCGGATGGTCCGGAGGGGGCGGAGTGAGTCCCTCCGGGGTGGGGTGAGCCTGTCCACGGCCGGCCCGTGGGGGGCGCCGCGGGGCCTCGTCAGGGCCCCCGTGGGCGCCCGAAGCGAAAGCGTTTCGCGGCAGCGTTCTCGTACGCCATAGGATTGGGCCGGAATACTCCGCCGGAGAATTCGCCCAGAAATCTCCTTCCGGACACTCCGCCCAGAACACTCCGCCGAAAACCCAGAGGATCGCTGCATGCCTGGCATCACGCGCGAGGAGGTCGCCCACCTCGCCCGGCTGGCACGTCTGGAGCTGAAGGCCGAAGAGCTCGACCACTTCGCCGGACAGCTCGACGACATCATCGGCGCGGTCGCCCGCGTCTCCGAGGTCGCCGATCAAGACGTACCGCCGACCTCCCACCCGCTGCCGCTGACGAACGTGATGCGGCCGGACGAGGTCCGTCCTTCGCTCACGTCGGAGCAGGCGCTCTCCGGCGCTCCCGCTCAGGAGCAGCAGCGTTTCAAGGTGCCGCAGATCCTGGGGGAGGAGTGACCACCATGGCAGACCTGATCAAGCTCACCGCCGCCGAGACCGCGGCGAAGATCGCCGCCGGTGAGATCACCGCCGTCGAGGTGACCGAGGCGCACCTGGCCCGCATCGAGGCCGTCGACGAGAAGGTGCACGCCTTCTTGCACGTGGACCGCGAGGGCGCGCTGGCCCAGGCCCGCGCCGTCGACGAGAAGCGCGCCCGCGGCGAGAAGCTGGGCCCGCTGGCCGGCGTCCCGCTCGCGCTGAAGGACATCTTCACCACCGAGGGCGTGCCCACCACGGTCGGCTCGAAGATCCTCGAAGGCTGGCTCCCGCCCTACGACGCGACGCTGACCAAGAAGCTCAAGGCCGCCGACGTCGTCATCATCGGCAAGACCAACATGGACGAGTTCGCCATGGGGTCGTCGACGGAGAACAGCGCCTACGGGCCGACCGGCAACCCCTGGGACCTCACCAAGATCCCCGGCGGCTCCGGCGGCGGCTCCTCCGCCGCCCTGGCCTCCTTCCAGGCCCCGCTCGCCATCGGCACGGACACCGGCGGTTCGATCCGTCAGCCCGCCGCCGTCACCGGCACCGTCGGCGTCAAGCCCACCTACGGCGGCGTCTCCCGCTACGGCATGGTGGCCTTCTCCAGCTCCCTGGACCAGGGCGGCCCGTGCGCCCGCACGGTGCTGGACACCGCGCTGCTGCACGAGGTCATCGCCGGCCACGACCCGCTGGACTCCACCTCCATCGACGCCCCGGTCCCGGCGGTCGTCGAGGCGGCCCGCAACGGCAGCGTGGACGGCATGCGGATCGGTGTCGTCAAGCAGTTCCGCGGCGAGGGCTACCAGCCCGGCGTGCTCCAGCGCTTCGACGAGTCGGTCGCGCTCCTCACGGAGTTGGGCGCCGAGATCGTCGAGCTGGACTGCCCGTCCTTCGACCTGGCGCTGGCCGCGTACTACCTGATCGCGCCCTCGGAGTGCTCCTCCAACCTCGCCCGCTTCGACGCCATGCGCTACGGCCTGCGGGTCGGCGACGACGGCACGAAGTCCGCCGAGGAGGTCACCGCGCTGACCCGTGAGGCCGGCTTCGGCCCCGAGGTCAAGCGCCGCATCATGCTCGGCACCTACGCGCTCAGCTCCGGCTACTACGACGCGTACTACGGCAGCGCCCAGAAGGTCCGCACCCTCATCACCCGGGACTTCGAGCGGGCCTTCGAGCAGGTCGACGTGATCATCTCGCCGACCACGCCGACCACCGCGTTCCCGATCGGCGAGCGCACCGACGACCCGATGGCGATGTACCTCGCCGACGTCTGCACCATCCCCGCCAACCTCGCGGGCAACGCCGCGATGTCGCTGCCCTGCGGCCTGGCGCCCGAGGACGGCCTGCCGGTGGGTCTGCAGATCATCGCGCCCGCGATGGCCGACGATCGGCTGTACAAGGTGGGCGCCGCCGTCGAGTCCGCGCTCACCGAGAAGTGGGGCCACTCCCTGCTGGAGGAGGCGCCGGCCCTGTGAACGCCGTAGCCAACCAGGACATGCCGAAGGAGACTGCCGTGAGCGGAAAGCTGGCCAAGGCCAAGAACTTCAAGAAGTCCAAGCCCGGCACCTATCTGTCCATCGGCACCACGCTGTTCGGCGCGGTGAGCGTCGTCAAGCAGGCGAAGAAGGCCAAGGGGGAGCACGACACCCTCCAGCTCATCGACGCCGCCATCTCCGCCGCCGCCATCGTCACCGGTGTCGCCCTGCTCGTCCGCGAACTGCGCCGTCTCAACGACGACGACGTCCTCGCGGGCTGACCGGCGCCGGACCTGAGAGGTTAGTTTCACCGTGACTGTCACCGAACTGGTGCCGTACGAGGACGCGTTGGCCACCTACGACCCCGTGATGGGTCTGGAGGTGCACGTCGAGCTCGGCACCAAGACCAAGATGTTCTGCGGGTGTGCCACCACCCTGGGCGCCGAGCCCAACTCGCAGACCTGCCCCACCTGCCTGGGCCTGCCCGGCTCGCTCCCGGTCGTCAACGCGATCGGCGTCGAGTCCGCGGTCAAGATCGGCCTGGCGCTGAACTGCTCGATCGCCGAGTGGTGCCGCTTCGCCCGGAAGAACTACTTCTATCCGGACATGCCGAAGAACTTCCAGACGTCGCAGTACGACGAACCCATCGCCTTCGACGGGTACTTGGACGTTCAGCTGGAGGACGGCGAGGTCTTCCGGGTCCACATCGAGCGGGCCCACATGGAGGAGGACACCGGCAAGTCCACCCACGTCGGCGGCGCCACCGGTCGGATCCACGGCGCGCAGCACTCGCTGCTGGACTACAACCGCGCCGGCATCCCGCTCATCGAGATCGTCACCAAGCCCATCGAGGGCGCGGGCGAGCGGGCCCCCGAGGTCGCCAAGGCGTACGTCGCCGAACTGCGCGAGCTCATCAAGGCGTTGGGCGTCTCCGAGGCCCGCATGGAGATGGGCCAGATGCGCTGCGACGTGAACCTCTCGCTGCGCCCCAGGGGCGTCGAGAAGTTCGGCACCCGCTCCGAGACCAAGAACGTCAACTCGCTGCGCTCCGTGGAGCGGGCCGCCCGGTTCGAGATCCAGCGGCACGCCGCGGTGCTCTCCGCCGGCGGCACGATCATCCAGGAGACCCGGCACTTCCACGAGGACGACGGCTCCACCACCTCGGGCCGGGTCAAGGAGGAGGCGGAGGACTACCGCTACTTCCCCGAGCCGGACCTGGTGCCGGTGGCCCCGTCCCGTGAGTGGGTCGAGGAACTGCGGGCCGAGCTGCCCGAGTTGCCGCGGGTGCGCCGCAACCGGCTGCGCGAGGAGTGGGGCATCGCCGAGCTCGACATGCAGTCGATCCTCAACGCCGGCGCGGTCGACCTGATCGTCGCCACCACCGAGGCCGGTGCGGACGCCGCCGCGGCCCGCAAGTGGTGGATGGGCGAGCTGGCCCGTCGCGCCAACGAGGACGGCGTGGAGCTCGGCGCGCTGCCGATCACCCCGGAGCAGGTCGCCCGGGTCGCCGCGCTGGTCGCCGACGGCTCGCTCAACGACAAGCTGGCCCGGCAGACCATCGAGGGCGTGCTGGCCGGCGAGGGCGACCCGGACACCGTCGTCGAGAAGCGCGGCCTGAAGGTCGTCTCCGACGAGGGTGCGCTGGGCACCGCGGTGGACGAGGCGATCGCCGCCAACGCCGCCATCGCCGACAAGATCCGCGGCGGCAAGGTGGCCGCGGCCGGTGCCCTGGTCGGCGCGGTCATGAAGGCCACCCGCGGTCAGGCGGACGCCGCCCGGGTGCGCGAGCTGATCCTGGAGAAGCTGGGCGTCGAGGGCTGAGAACCTGCCCTTGCCGGCATCTGGCGCGCGAAGCGGCCGTCCCTCCTCGGAGGGGCGGCCGCTTCGTCGTACGGCGGCGGTGCCGGGCGTCCGTACCCCTCCCGGGTGAATTCTCGATCTTCTGTCGCGGTGGTGGAATGCCGCGCCGCCGGCCGGTGCTGTCACGGGAAAGGGCCGGAAGGATCAACGTCGGCAACGGTTGACGACGCCGGCCACGGGGCCCGGCGGGAGCAACGCCCGCCGGAGAGCGGAGGAGTGAGCGATGGCGCAGCAGGGGACGGCCGCACCGGGGGGTCGAAGGGTCGCGGCGCGGATCGGGCGGGTCGGGATCTGGCAGGGCGGGCTGGGCCGGGTGTCGGCCGCGGTGGCGCGGGAGTTCGCGGCCGAGGTCGAGCGGCTGGGCTACGGGGCGTTGTGGTTCGGCGAGGCGCAGGCGACCAAGGAGGCGTTCGCGCAGGCCGGGGTGTTGCTGGCCGCCACCGAGCGGCTGACGGTCGCCACCGGCATCGCCAACATCTGGGTCCGCGACGCCACGGCGATGAACGGCGGCGCGCACACCCTCGCCGAGGCGTACGAGGGCCGGTTCCTGCTGGGGCTGGGCGCCAGCCACGCCCCGCAGGTCAACACGCGGGGCCACACCTACGCCAAGCCGCTCGCCGCGATGCGCTCGTATCTGGCGGCGATGGACGAGTCCGTCTACGAGGGCCCGGTGCCGGAGGCGCCCGCCCGGGTGCTCGCCGCGCTCGGCCCGAAGATGCTGGAGCTGGCCGCCGAGCGGGCCGCCGGCGCGCACCCGTACTTCGTCACGCCCGAGCACACCGCCCGGGCCCGCGAGGTGCTGGGCGCCACCCCGCTGCTCGCCCCCGAGCAGGCCGTCCTGCTGGAGACCGACCCGGCGAAGGCCCGCGCCCTGATCCGCGCGGAGCACCTCGGTCTCTACCTCGCGCTGCCCAACTACACCAACAGCCTGCGCCGGTTGGGCTTCGAGGACGACGACTTCGCGGGCGGCGGCAGCGACCGGCTGGTCGACGCGCTGGTGGCCTGGGGCGATGCGGACGCCATCCGGCGGCGGGTGCAGGAGCACCACGACGCCGGCGCCGACCACGTCGCGCTCCAGCCGATCGCCGCCGAGCGCGGCCTGGGCATAGACCAACTGCGCGAGCTGGCACCGGCGTTGCTGACCGGGTGACCGGGCCGCGGCCGTCGGTCAGTGGCCGAGGCGGGCCAGGGCCGCGTCGGGGTAACGCCCGCCGGCCACCGCGCCGTCGGGCACCGCGGCCCGGAGCCGGTCCGCCTGCTCCGGGCTGAGCACCAGGTCGGCCGCGGCCGCGTTCTCCTCCAGGTAGGCGCGGCGCTTGGTGCCGGGGATCGGCACGATGTCCTCACCCTGGGCGAGCAGCCAGGCGAGGACGGCCTGCGCCGGCGTGCAGCCCAGGAACTCGGCGGTGGTGCGGATCGCCCGCACCAGCGCCAGATTGCGCTCGATGTTCTCGTCCGCGAACCGCGGCCACCGGCGCCGGGCGTCGTCGGCGGTGAGGTCCTCGCGGGAGGCCAGCGCGCCGGTCAGCATCCCGCGCCCGAGCGGCGAGTACGCGACGACCCCGATGCCCAACTCGCGGCAGGTCGCCAGCATTTCGCCCGCCAGCACGTCGCGCGTGAAGAGGGAGTGCTCCAACTGCACGGCGCTGATGGGATGGACGGCGTGCGCCCGGCGCAGCGTCTGCGGGTTCACCTCGCTGAGGCCGAGGTGGCGCACGGACCCTTCGGCGACGAGCTCCGCCAGGGCGCCGACCGTCTCCTCGACGGGGACGTCCGGGTCGCGCCGGTGCATGTAGTACAGGTCGATCCGGTCCGTCCCGAGGCGGCGCAGCGAGGCGTGACACGCCTCCCGCACCCAGGGGGCCGAGGTGTCGACCGCGTTCACCCGTCCCGTGGCCGGGTCGTGCCGCAGCCCGAACTTGGTCGCGACGACCAGTCCGTCCCGCACGGAGGCCGGCCGGCTGCCCAACCACCGGCCGAGGAACTCCTCGTTGGCGCCCCGCCCGTACGCGTCCGCGGTGTCGAGCAGGTTCACCCCGAGCTCGACCGCGCGGTCGAGGGTGCGGACGGACTCGTCGTCGTCCGGCACCCCGTACGAGATGGACATCCCCATGCAGCCGAGCCCGAGCGCGGAGACGACCGGCCCGGCGGCGCCGAGTTGGCGCCGCCTCACGGCTGCGCGACGGCGTCGGCGACCACGTCGGCGAGGAACGTCCCCCAGGCGGCCGCCCCGAGGGTGAGCACGGGTCCGCCGGGATCCTTGGAGTCGCGGATGCGGATGGCGGCGGTGGGGGAGGCGGAGACTTCGAGGCAGGCGCCGCCCTGATCGCTACTGTGGCTGGACTTGCGCCAATTGTTGGCGGCTTCGAGGCAGTTGCCGCCCTCGCTGGCGCTGTAGCTGGACTTGCGCCAGTCGTAGGCAGCTTCGAGGCAGTTGCCGCCTTCGTCACTGCTGTAGCTGGACTTGAACCAGGCCAGATCGCTCATGTCTCTCCCGCCAGCTGATCGAGCAGGCTGATGCTGTCTTCCGGTGTCAGTGCCTGCGATCGCAGCATCCCATATTTCTGTTGGAGCAGACTGACCTCACTCAGGTCATCCACGAGGTAGCTGACGCGTTGGCCTTCGATGTACGCAAGTTGGCCGTGATCGGCCGTTTCCAGCAGCACGATGGGGCCAGCTAGCCCCGCGTGCTTCTGGCGACCCGTAGGCATGATCTGAAGCCCGACGAACGGCAACTCCGCGTGCTCCCGCAGATGTTGGATCTGATGCCGTAGCACCTCGTCACCGCCGATCGGGCGGCGCAGGATCACCTCTTCCAGGATGAAGTTCAGGATCGGTGGCGGGTCCCGTTGCAGGAGTTGTTGACGATCGAGTCGCGCGGTCAGGCGTTCGGCGGTGTCGGCCTCCCTTATGGGCGGGAAGAGGCACGAGAAGACGGCCTGTGCGTAGGCCGGCGTCTGGAGTAGGCCGGGTACGACGTGGTTCTCGTACGAGAGCAGGGAGATCGCCTCTGCCTCGTACTCGACGAAGTCCTGCACGAAGGCCGGAAAGCGCTCCTTGTTGGGAACCTGCCGCACCGCGACCGCCAACGCCCCCTTCGTGTCGAGGAGTTCGTCCAGCGTTTCGGCCAGGTCCAGCTTCAGGGCTCTGCGGCCCTGCTCGATGGAGCCGATGGTGTCCTCGTGCAGGCCCACCGCCTCCGCCAGGGCCGGTTGCGTGAAACCGGCCGCCCTGCGGAAGTGGCTCAACTGGGCGCCGATCACATGCCAGGACGTGATCCGCTTCGGTTTGTTCGGCTGGTGCATGCCGCTTGCCTTCCCCCCGTCGTGCCCGGCTGATGCGGCGGAATGTCGTACATCGCATCTGTACGACATCACGCTGTGGTTCAGCGTAATCACGACCAGTGACATTGGGTGCATGTACGAGGAAGAGGGGATTCAGGCCGTGCGGGTCCGGACGGCGTTCTACCGGCGCGAGCGCCGTTCCGTGGCGCTGGCAAGGGAGTTCGCGCGGGTCGCGCTCGCCGACTGGGACCGGAAGCGGGGCGCGGACGACGTGGTGCTCTGCGTGAGCGAGCTGGCCACCAATGCGCTGCTGCACGGCGTCCCGCCGGGACGCGGATATCGGCTGTGGCTGGCGTTGGGGACGGGGGACGGGGTGCTGCGGGTGGAGGTGCATGACAGCGGGGACGGTGAGCCGCGTGTGTCGGAGGGGGGTGGCGTGGCGGATGAGGAGTGCGGGCGCGGGCTGTGGCTGGTGTCCGCGTTGGCGGACGCGTGGGGCGTCGAGGAGCGGGTGCCCGGCAAGATCGTGTGGTGTGAGTGGCGACCGGAGGGGGAGGGCGAAGAAAGTCCGTTAAGGGGGTTTTGACGGGATTAACCGCCCAATAAGGAAAGCGGGTTGCCTTTGGGGGTCTGGCTGTGGGGAAGTCCACAAAGGGGACAAAGGATCTTTTCGGGCTGACAGTCTGCACCTGCCCGGCCCGTCCCCGACCTCATCTCCGTTGTCCTCCCCCTCCCCGTCCTCCCCTGTTCGTCCGCGTTCGGCTCCCCCGCTGCCGGGAGATATCGGCGCACGACCCGGAAGCAGCCCGTGACCGCTCTGGCCCGTTGGTGCCTCAGGCGCCGCCTCGTGGTGCTCCTCCTCTGGCTCGCCGCGTTGGCCGGCACGGCCGCGGCCGCGGGACTCGCCGGCTCCGCGTACTCCACCGACTACGGGGTCCCCGGTACCGAGTCCGGCCGGGCCGGCGCCCTGTTGGCCAAGGCGTTCCCGGACCGTGCGGGCGACGCCGACACCATCGTCTGGCACACCGGCGACGGCAGCGTGCGCGTCGCCGAGGTCCGCACGACCATGACGCGGACGTTGGCCGAGGTTGCCAAACTGCCCGGCGTGGCCGACGTCCAGGGCCCCTACGTGGCGGGCGGCGGCGAGCAGATCAGCCGGGACGGGCGCACCGCCTACGCCTCGCTGACCTTCCGGAGTTCGCCGGACGACCTGCCGGCGTCCCAGGTGCGGAAGGTGGTGGACACCGCCAAACGGGCCGCCGGGAACGGCCTCCAGGTGGAGTTGGGCGGCAGCGGGGTCGCGCTCACCCAGGCCCCGCACGATCAACTGCCGGAGGCGATCGGGGTGGCCGCGGCGGCGGTGGTGCTCTTCCTCGCCTTCGGGTCGCTGGCCGCGACCCTGTTGCCGATCGTGACGGCGCTGGCCGCCGTCGGCACCGCGGCCGCCGGGATCAGCCTGCTCGGCCACGTCATGACGGTCGCCGACTTCGCCCCGATGCTGGGCATGTTGATCGGCCTCGGGGTCGGTATCGACTACGCGCTCTTCATCGTCACCCGGCACCGCAAGGGGCTCCGCGCGGGGCTCTCCGTCCAGGAGGCCGCGGAGCGCGCGGTGACGGTGTCCGGGCGCGCGGTGGTCTTCGCCGGCGCCACCGTCTGTATCGCCCTGCTCGGCATGCTCACCCTGCGGCTCGGCTTCCTCAACGGGGTCGCGCTGGCCGCCTCGCTCACCGTCGTCCTCACCGTGGCCGCCTCCATCACGCTGCTGCCGGCGCTGCTGGGGTTCATCGGGATGCGGGCGTTGGGGCGGCGGGAGCGGCGCCGGTTGGCCGAGGAGGGGCCGGTGACCGCCACCGGGACGGGCCCGGCCGCCCGTTGGGCCGGCTTCGTCGAACGCCACCCCAAGCTGCTCGGCGCCGCCGCGGCCGCCGTGATGCTCACCCTGGCGCTGCCCACCCTCGGCCTCCACCTGGGCACCTCGGACCAGGGCAACGACCCGGCGACGGCCACCACGCGCAAGGCGTACGACCTGCTGGCGGACGGCTTCGGGCCGGGCTTCAACGGGCCGCTGACGCTGGTCGGTTCGCTCGACGGCGCCCCCGACCGGCTCGCCTTCGACAGGCTGCCGCAGGTCCTCCGGGACACCCCCGGCGTGGCGCAGGTCAGCGGGCCGGACTTCGACGGCGGCCACGCCACCGGGGTGATCACCGTCGTCCCGGACAGCGCGCCGCAGTCGCAGCGGACCTCCGACCTGGTCAGCAGGTTGCGCACCGAGGTGCTGCCGCACGCGGCGGACGGCACCTCGCTCCGGGTGCAGGTCGGCGGGGTCACCGCCGGCTACGACGACTTCGCCGCGGTCATCGTCGGCAAACTGCCGCTCTTCCTGGGCGCGGTGATCGGCCTGGGCTCCGTCCTCCTGCTGCTCGCGTTCCGCAGCATCGGCATCCCCCTCAAGGCCGCGCTGATGAACCTGGCGGCGGTCTCCGCCTCGTTCGGGATCGTCGTCGCGGTCTTCCAATGGGGGTGGGGGAGCGAGGCGTTGGGCCTGGGGCGGGCCGGTCCCATCGAGCCGTTCCTGCCGGTCATCATGGTCTCGGTGCTCTTCGGGCTCTCGATGGACTACCAGGTCTTCCTGGTCAGCAGGATGTACGAGGAGTGGCAGCGGACCGGGGACAACCGGCGGGCGGTGCGGGTCGGGCTCGCCGAGACCAGCCGGGTGATCAACTCGGCCGCGGTGATCATGATCGCGGTGTTCGGGGCCTTCGTCCTCAGCGGCGACCGGATCATCGCCATGTTCGGCATCGGGCTGGCCGCCGCCGTCGCACTGGACGCGTTCGTGCTGCGCACGCTGCTGGTGCCGGCCCTCATGCACCTGCTGGGTGGCGCCAATTGGTGGCTGCCGGTCTGGTTGGAGCGGCGGCTGCCGCGGCTGAGCATCGAGCCGCCCGAGGAGCCGGCCGCGCCCGCGCCGTCGGCGGAGGACCGACCGTCGGTGACGGTCTGACCGCCTGACGTAGCCGCCGCGCCGGTTCTCATCTGGCTCTCAGACGCGGCACCTACGGTCGCGCCCATGGGAACGACGACCGACAAGCGCGACGACGCGAAGACGACCACCACTGACCAGGGGGCCAAGGACGCGACCGAGGCCGCGGAGCGGACCGAGGAGACGGCGGCTGCCGGCGGCGAGGAGAACGGGGAGAAGGCCGGAGAGAAGGTCGTAGAGACGGCCAAGGCGCAGGCCGACGGGGGCACCGAGGCGGGGGAGAAGGCCGCGGGCGAGGCCGATGGCGCCGACGCCGCTGCCGACGTGGACGCCGACGACGAGACCGACGTTGAGGCGGACGCCTCGGAGGCGCCCGCCCGTTCCGGTGCGGCCGCCGGCGCCGGGGCCGTCGTGGCCGCCGGGCTCGGCCTGGCCTCCATGACCGGCACCTGGCTCGGCACCCTGCTCGCCGAACGGCAGACCCTGGTCGGCCAGATCAAGGTCCAGTCCGGCAAGGCCACCGACCAGATCGCCACCGTCTACGGCGCCCCCTGGCACACCACCGCCCTGGTCAACGGGGTCTTCGCGGTGCTCGCCATGGTCGTCGCCGCGGTGGTGCTGACCGGGCGCCGCCCCACCTGGGTGCGCGCCGTCGCCTGGGGCGGGCTGGTGCTCGGCTTCCTCGGGCTGCTGATCTCGGCGGGCATGTACCTCGACCTGTTCGCGAGCCTGCCCAGCCTGCCTAAGGTGCCGGGCGCCGGCTCCTGAGCCCCCATGAGGCCCCCGGCGTCCGCGCCTAAGGCCCCTGGGGCGTAACGCGGCGTCGTGCCGTACGGGAACGGGCGGGAGCAGGGGGCTCCTAGGCCCCCGACCGGCCCGTCGTCCCGTATGGCGGACGCCGGCGGGGGCCGGGGATCGGGCACTCTCCCGATGTGCCGGACCCTCCTTGGAGGCGAGAGTGGAGGCCATCGGCGCCCGGCGAACGGCCGGGCGTCGCCACCGCCTCATCCCAAGGGGGAGAGCCCATGTACGTCTCCGAGTTGGAGCTCCGGGTCCGTTACGAGGAACTGCGCCGCGAGGCCGACCGCCGCCGGCTGGTGCGCGAGGCCACCCACGCGGCGTGGGACGCCGGCCGTTCCGGAAGTGAGGAGTCCGGAAGGCGGGTGAGGGCGGACCGGGGCCGGCGGGGGCGGGCCCGGCGCGCCACCGCCTGACCGCCCAACGGCCTTGTGACCGGGGACGTTCGAGGACCCGGGGGTGTCCCGCGGCGGCGCCCCCGCGGTGTGCCCGAAAGCACTGCCGCATTGTCAGACCCCTGTGCGATGCTCGGCATCGTGGAGACCAGAGCGATCAGTCCCGTCTTCGTCGGCCGTGCCGCCGAGCTCGCCGAGTTGGGCGACGCGCTGGCGCGGGTCGCGGCGTCCGGCGAGCCCCAGGCCCTGCTGATCGGGGGCGAGGCCGGGGTCGGCAAGACCCGCCTGATCGAGGAGTTCTGCGAGACGGCCCGCGACCGCGGCGCGCAGGTCGCGCTCGGCGGCTGCATCGAAATCGGCTCCGAGGGCCTGCCGTTCGCCCCCTTCTCCGCCGTCCTGCACACCCTCAACGCCCACCTGCCCGACGAGCTGGCCGCGGCCGTCGCCGGCCAGGAGGGCGAACTGGCCAGGATCCTGCCGGAGTTGGGCGAGACCGCGGGCGAGAGCCGGGACGAGGAGACCGGCCGCGCCCGGCTCTTCGAGCTGACCGCCCGCCTCCTGGAGCGGCTCGCCGCCCACCGCACCCTCGTCCTCGTCGTCGAGGACCTGCACTGGGCCGACCGCTCCACCCGCGAACTGCTCGCCTACCTCCTGCGCGCCCTCCACGACGCCGGCATCCTCCTGGTCGCCACCTACCGCTCCGACGACATCCACCGCCGCCACCCGCTGCGCCCCTTCCTCGCCGAGATCGACCGGATGCGCACCGTCCGCCGCATCGAGCTGGACCGCTTCAACCGCGACGAGGTCCGCACCCAGATCGCCGGCATCCGGGGCAGCGAGCCCGCCGAGGAGATCGTCGACCGGGTCTTCAAGCGCTCCGAGGGCAACGCCTTCTTCGTCGAGGAGCTGGCCCGCAGCCTCGCCGACGGCTGCCGCTACGGCCTCAGCGACCCGCTGCGCGATCTGCTGCTGGTGCGCGTCGAGGCGCTCCCCGAGGACGCCCAACGGGTGGTGCGGATCGCCGCCGAGGGCGGCTCCACCGTCGAGCACGAACTCCTCGCCGCCGTCTGCCGGATGCCCGAGGACGACCTCATCGAGGCGCTCCGCGCCGCCGTCGGCTCCAACACCCTGCTGCCCACCCAGGACGGCACCGGCTACCGCTTCCGACACGCCCTGGTCCGCGAGGCCGTCGTCGACGACCTGCTGCCCGGCGAGCGCACCCGCCTCAACCGCCGCTACGCCGAGGCACTTCAGGCCGCCCCGGCCCTCGTCCGCTCCGAGGTCTGCGCCACCCGGCTGGCCAGCTACTGGTACAAGGCCCACGACGCCGCCAAGGCACTGCCCGCCGTCCTCGCCGCCTCCGTGCAGGCCCGCCGCCGGCACGCCTACGCCGAGCAACTGCGGCTGCTGGACCGCGCCCTGGAGCTGTGGGACGACGCGCCCGTCGAGGTCCGCCAGACGGTGCGCCCGGTCGACTACGCCGAGGCGTACCCGGCCTGCGGCTGCGACGACGAGGCCCTCCGCTTCCTGGACCTGCTCGCCGAGATCGCGGTGGCCGCCCGGTTGTCCGGCGACGGCGAGCGGGCCTTCACCATCACCAAGCGCGCCCTGCGCGCGCTGCGCACCGAGCACGACGCCCAGCGCACCGCCTGGTTCCTGGTGCAGCGCTCCAGGCTCTGCCAGTCCACCGGCCGCGGCGACGGCTGGGAAGACCTGGGCAAGGCGCAGGAGTTGATGCGCGGACTGCCGCCGTCGTCCGTGCACGCCACCGTCACCGCCGCCGTCGCCAGTTGGCAGATGCTGCACGAGCCGGGCCCGGGCGCCTTCGCCACCGCCGAACGGGCCGTGGAGCTGGCCCGTACGGTCGGCGACGAGGAGGCCGAGCTCAACTCCCGGGTGACGCTGGCCGGGCTGCGGGTGGATGCCGGCGACGTCGAGGAGGGCCTCGCAGAGTTCCGTGCCGTCCTGGACCGTGCCGTCGACCGGGGCTACTTCGCCGTCATCGGCCGCGGCCACGTCAACCTCCCGGGCACCCTGGAGGGCGTCGGCCGCTCCCGCGAGGCGGTGGACGTCACCGACCAGGGCGTCGCGCTCACCACCCGCTACGGCCTGACCAACAGCACCAGTTGGGTGCTGAGCAACCGCGCCGAATCGCTCCAGTCGCTCGGCCGCTGGGAGGAGGCCGGCCGGGCCGCCGCCGAGGCCCGCCGCCTCGCCCGGGACCCGCGCGCCGTCGCCCTGGCCGCCAGCCGCCTCACCGCGCTGGCCCTGGACACCGGCGATCTGGCCGCCGCCGAGCGCGAACTGGCCGTCGCGCAGGAGCACTACGGCACCCACGACCCCCAGCCGCAGCACGCCCTCCCCATGGCGCGGCACGCGCTGCGGCTCGCCGCCCGCCAGGGTCGGATCCTCGACGCCCGGGCCGTCCTCCTCCAGGTCGTGCCCGGCACCGGCTTCGCGCCCGGCCTGCACCGCTACGCCTGGCCGCTGCTGTGGTCGGCCACCGCCGTCGAGTCCGACGCCCGCGGGCTGCCCGCCGCCGAGCCCGGCCGGCCCGGGGTCCTGGCCCGCATCCGGCAGGCCGCCAAGCGACTGCCGCGGCTCTCGCCGGTGTGGGACGCCTACGGAACGGCCGTCGAGGCCGAACTCCGCCGCGCCGAGGGCCGGGAGTCCCCCGACGCCTGGGCCGCCGCCGTCGCCGCCTTCGAACGGCTCGCCCGGCCACACGAGTTGGCCTGGTGCTGCGGGCGCTGGGCCGAGTCACTGCTGCACGGCACGGAGCGGGCCGGCGCCGGCCTCGACGGCCGGACCCCGCGCGAGGCCGCCGTCCTGGTGCTCGGCCAGGCGCACGCGGTCGCGGTCCGCACCGGCGCCCGACCGCTGACCGGCGAGCTCGAACTCCTCGCCCAACGCGCCCGCATACCCCTCCCCGGCCGCGGCCCGGTGCCCGATGCGCCCCGCCCACCGGCGCCCGCCACCCCCGTCGAGTCCCTGGGCCTCACCCCCCGGGAACGCGATGTGCTCCGCCTGGTCGCCGATGGCCGCAGCAACCGTCAGATCGCTGACGAGTTGTTCATCTCCCCGAAGACGGCCAGCGTCCATGTCTCCAACATTCTGGCCAAGTTGGGGGTGTCGGGGCGCGGCGAGGCCGGTGCGGTTGCGCACCGGTTGAGGCTCTTCGCCTAACGGTGGGCCGCCCACGCTGCCGGTCCGCTTGCGCGGGGCGGGTCGAGTTGTCCGCTGCGCGGGGCTGTCGGCTGCGGTGACGGGTCTCCGGGGGTGGTAGGCCAGACTGCTTCGCTTTACGTCTGGCCTACCAC
>NZ_JBIVXW010000072.1:0-47956 GCF_044769405.1 Streptomyces sp. NPDC090442 | reverse complement strand
GCGTTCGAAAACCTCAGGGGCCATGTGCCGACGCACAGCACCACACCCGCCCCTGTTGTCCCAGGGCACAACCGACCCCCGCCCCCGGACCGCCCTTTGTAACCTGCGGGAATGAGCCGCACCCCCGACGCACCCCCCGAAATCGCCCCCGTAGCGGCTTCGTTGCTGACCCGCTCCGAGGAACTGGGCACCCGGATGGCCCGCCGCATCCGCGCCGAGGTGCCGTACTACCGGAGCGACGAGCACGTGGCCTTCGAGGAGTTGGCCGCCTCCTGCCGACGCAACTGCGAGCTGGTGCTCCGGCAGCTCGTCGACGGCCGCACCGGCGACATGGCGTCGGCGCAGGACACCGGCCGCGAACGGGCCCGCCAGGGCACCCCGTTGGCCGAGCTTCTGCACGCCTACCGCGTCGGGTCCGAGGTGCTCTGGTCCGCGATCGCCGACGAGGCCCGTGCCGCCGAGGGCCTCACCACCGAGACGATCATGTCGCTGGCCGCGTGGTGGGTGAACGGCGGCCTCGCGGCCTCGGCCAGCGACGCGTACCGCGAGGAGGTCTCCGAGTTGGTGCTGCAACCCGAGCGGGAGCGCTCGGCGATGGTCGAGGCCCTGTTCACCGGGCTGCTCACGGACCGCACGACGCTGTGGGAGGCCGCCGATGTGCTGGGCCTGCCGACCGGCGGGCCCTACCTCGTGGTGGCCGCGGAGGTGCCGGGGCCCGGCCGGGAGGCGCTCCCCGGGATCGAGGCCCGGCTCCGGGGCGAACAACTGCGGTCGGCCTGGCGCCTGTTGCCGGACCTGCACGTCGGCGTGGTCGCCGTGCCGCGCCCGGACGCCGACGACGCGGTGCTGCGCGTCCTGGAGCGGTCGCTCGCCACCCGGGGAGGCATCAGCCCCGCCTACCGCGATCTGCGCGAGACCCCCAGGGCACTCCGGCTCGCCCGTCTGGCGCTCACCGGCGCCCGCGCCCGGCCCACCGGGAGCATCGCCCGCTTCGACAGCAGCCCGGCCGCCCTGTTGGTGGCGGCGGCGCCGGACGAGGCCGCACGGATCGCCCGCACCGCCCTGGAGGGCGTGCTGCGGCTGCCCGCCGACGAACGGGACCGGCTGCTGGAGACCCTGGAGTGCTGGTTCGCGGCGGCCGGCTCCACGGCCGCCGCGGCGCGCCTGTTGTTCTGCCACCGCAACACCGTCCGCTACCGGCTCAACAGGCTGGAGGAGCTGACGCAACGCTCGCTCCGCGACCCCCGCGCGGTGGCCGACCTCGCCGTGGCCCTGCACGCGCTGCGCCTGACGCCCGGCGAGTAGGACCTCACCACCGGGCGCCGAGGTCCCCCGCGGGGTGGCGCGCCCGGTGCCCTACCCGGCCGACTCCGCCCAGGTGACCGGCAGTTCGTGGACCCCGTAGATGTTCATGTCGGTCCGCAGCCGCACCTCGTCGGCGGGGACGGCCAGTTCGAGGGTCGGGAAGCGGCGCAGCAGCCCGTCGAAGCCGGCGCGCATCTCGATGCGGGCCAACTGCTGGCCGAGGCACTGGTGGATGCCGTGGCCGAAGGAGAGGTGACCGCGGGCCTTGCGGTGCAGGTCCAGGGCGTCGGGGTGCTCGAAGCGCCGGGGGTCGCGGTTGGCGGTCAGCAGCGAGACGACGACGGTCGACCCCCTGCCGATGGTCTCCCCGCAGAGCTCGATGTCCTCCGTGGCGTAGCGGTAGAAGATGTCGCCGACGGAGAGGTAGCGCAGGAGCTCCTCGACGGCGTTGGGCAACAGCTCCGGGTCGGCCCGCAGTTCGGCCAGTTGCTCGGGGTGCTCCAGGAGCGCGAAGGCGCCCAGCCCCAGCATGTTGGCGGTGGTCTCGTGGCCCGCGAGCAGCAGCAGGAAGGCGACGCCGGTCAACTCCTCGATGCTGAGGTCGTCCTGGCGGGCCAGGTCGGAGAGGATGTCCTCGCCGGGCTCGGCCCGCTTGCGGGTGACCAGTTCGCCGAGGTACGCGGTCAACGCCCCGTACGCGGCCATCTTGTCCTCCAGCGTCACCTCCCTCTCCATGAACTTCGCGGAGTTGGCCTGGAAGGTGTCCCGGTCCGCGTAGGGGACGCCGAGCAGTTCGCAGATCACCAGCGACGGCACCGGCAGCGCGAACTCCTTGACCAGGTCGATCGGCGGTGCCATGCGCGCCAGTTCGTCCAGTCGCCGCTCGGTGATGTCGACGATGTGCTCTTCGAGCTGCTTCATGCGCTTGACGGTGAAGGCGCCGGTGAGCCGGCGCCGCAGCCGGGTGTGGTCCGGCGGGTCCATGGCGACGAACAGGCCGGGCACCTGCGGGGACGGCTCGGTCGGCACGGGCATGCCGGGCGTCTCGTACGGCACGTGCAGCACGCCGAGGTCCTGGCGGGAGCTGAACCGGGTGTCGGCCAGGAGCTGACGGACCGCCTCGTAGCCGGTGACGACCCAGCCCTCGTGACCGTCCGGGAAGCGCATGGGGCAGACCGGACGGGACTCGCGCAGTCGGGCGAGGTAGCGGGGCGGGTCGAACGGACCGGCGTCGCGCTCCGTGGGGAGGCCGTTCGGCAGGGGAATCGGGTCGCTCATCGGACTTCCTTTCGTGGCGGAACCGCGGTGTGGAAACGCGGTGCGGAAATGCGGTGCAGAGTCACGGCGCACGCTTTGGCGCAGGCATGACAGAGGAAGGGGCGTGACACCCTTCCATCCGAAGAGCTCGAAGAAGGAGGGCTGAAGTCGCACGAGGAAGGGGTGGGTTAAGCGACCGGCCGGTCAGACGCGGGCGCGGCGCACGTCGATGTTGCCGTAGCGGCTGCGGGCGCGGACCTCGACGGTGTCCTCGGCCCCCTCCGGGCTCTCGGAGGCGTCGAGCGTGTTGCGCACCTGCCCCCGCTCGGAGCTCACGTCGAGCCAGGCGGCGGTGCCCGCGCGGATGCCGACCTCGATGGCACCGTAGGAGTTCTCCAACTGGACCGTGCCGCGGGCCACTTCGCCGACCCGCAGGGTGCCGTGGGCGGCGGTGGCGGCGACCGAGTCCTCGGCGCGCTGGATGTCGATGTCGCCGTGGGCGCCGCTCACCCGCAGCTCGCCGATGGCGGCGCCGACGACCGTGGAGCCGTGCGAGTTCTTCAGGACGGCGGGGCCGTTGACGGTGCCGACGCGCAGGCTGCCGGAGCTGGTGGTGATCTCCGCCAGACCCTCGACCCGGTCCACGGTGATCGAGCCGTGCGCCACGTTCAGATGGAGCGGTCCGGTGGCGTCGAGGCGCACGTCGCCCGAGGCGAGCTTCTTCACGCGGACCTCGCCGAGCCGCCCCTCACCTAGCAGTTGGGCCCAGTCGCCGGTCATCTCGACGCGCGAGCCGGTGGGCAGCTCGACGGCGACGTCGACGGTGCCGGTGCGCCCGACGAGGTAGCGCTGCTTGGGCGTCCGGACGGTCAACACGCCGCCGGCGTAGGTGACCTCGGTCCCCTCGGCGGCCCGCACGTCCTGGTCCTTCTTCGGGTCGCGGGGTCGCACCTCGACGACGGTGTCGGCGCGGTCGCCGGCGGAGAACCGCAGGGAGCCGGCGGTCACGTGCGCGGTGGTCGAAATCGGTTCGGGAGTGTCGAAAGAAGGCATGGCCGTACCGTCCTCGTGAGTCCTTGGATCGTCCCCGCCAGTGGGGGACGTGAGGGAAGTGAAGTGGTGCGGGACGGGACGCGACTAGCGCACCCAGCCCGTGAAGCTCTGCCCCATGCTGCGGGTCCGCTCCGTCGCCCGCGGCTGCGCGCCGCCGCCGACCGCGGCCGAAACCGCGCGCACCAGCCAGGCGTTGACCGACAGGCCCTCGCGGCCGGCGGCCTCCTCGGCGCGCGCCTTGAGGTGCGCCGGCAGCCGCAGGTTGACGCGGGCGGTGCCGCCCTCGTCGCCGTCGGCGGGCGCCGGCGCGGCGAGCGGCTCGACGGGCGGGGCGACCGCCCCCGCGGGACCGCCGCCGGCGGGCGGCGGCGTCACCACGAAGTCGGGGTCCAGTCCGCGCAGCCGTACGTCGACCGAGCCGGGGGCGAGCTCGCGGGTGATCTCGTCCATCGCGGCGGAGAGCACGTTGAGCATGGTCAGCCGGGTCGCCGACTCCAGCGGGGCGGTGAGCCGCTCCGCCAGCTCGCGGGCGTCTTCCCCGCCGGCTTCGGCGGCCACCGCGAGTTCACGGCGGAGGGTCTCGACATACGGGGTGAGGTCCATGACGCCATCATGGCACCATGATGGCGTCATGCGCAAGCGCGCATGGCAGCGAGTGCGGGGCCAGCCCAAGCCCACCCCGCCGACCTGGGACAACACCGAGGAGGCGAGCCGAGCCACGATGACACCACGCCTTCTCGCCACTCCCCGATGGCACGGAATGGCACCACGTGGCACCGGACGGCACCGTCCGACGCCGGACGGCGCCACGTGATGCCAGGCGACGCCGGACGGTGCCACGCCGTGCCGCCCGGCTTCGGGCGGGGCGCGGGCGCCGCCGTTCAGGTGAGGACGGAGCGCACAGCGCCCAGGGAGGCGCCAGTTCCGCGGCCCAACGGGCCCCGCGTGACGCTGCGGTCACCCCCTGCCGGCCCGATACTTGATCCCCCCGAGGCAGTCACGTAGGAAGGGCGTCACCCGATTGGCCGATGGTCGTTCAGGGAAGTCAGCAGCGCGAACGCCGGCCGGAGCACCGGCTGCCGAGTCTCCAGGAGGTACCCGTGAGGATGCTGATCAACGTCCCCGAGACGGTGGTGTCGGACGCCCTGCGCGGCATCGCCGCGGCGCACCCGGAGCTGGTGGTGGACGTGGCGAACCGGGTCATCGTGCGGCGGGACGCGCCGGTGGCCGGGAAGGTGGCGCTGATCTCCGGTGGCGGGAGCGGGCACGAGCCGTTGCACGGGGGGTTCGTGGGGCCGGGGATGCTGGATGCGGCGTGTCCGGGCGAGGTGTTCACCTCGCCGGTGCCGGATCAGATGGTGCGGGCCGCGGCGGCGGTGGACAGCGGGCGCGGGGTGCTGTTCGTGGTGAAGAACTACACCGGCGACGTGCTGAACTTCCGGATGGCGGCGGAGCTGGCGGAGGACGAGGGGGTGCAGGTCGCCAGCGTGCTGGTGGACGACGATGTCGCGGTGCGCGACTCGACCTTCACGGCCGGGCGACGCGGCACCGGGGCGACGCTGTTCGTGGAGAAGATCGCGGGGGCGGCGGCCGAGGAGGGGATGCCGCTGGAACGGGTGGCGGCGGTGGCCCGGCAGGTCGTGGCCTCCTCGCGCAGCTTCGGGGTGGCGCTGAGCGCCTGCTCGACGCCGGCGAAGGGCGGGCCGACGTTCGAACTCCCCGAGGGTGAGCTGGAGTTGGGGGTGGGCATCCACGGCGAGCCGGGGCGGGAGCGGCGCGGGATGATGACCTCGCGGGAGATCGCGGACGTGGCGGTGGAGGCCGTACTGGACGACCTCAAGCCGCAGTTGCCGGTGCTGGTGCTGGTGAACGGGATGGGGGCGACGCCGCTGCTGGAGCTGTACGGCTTCGGCGCGGAGGTGCGGCGGGTGCTCGACGAGCGCGGGGTGTCGGTGGCCCGTACGTTGGTGGGGAACTATGTGACCTCGCTGGACATGGCCGGATGTTCGGTGACGTTGTGTCAAGTGGACGGCGAGTTGCTGCGGTTGTGGGACGCGCCGGTCGAGACGGTCGGGCTGCGGTGGGGGCGGTAGACGGTGGTGCTGGACGGTGACCGGGGGTCACTGATGGGGTGTCGTCGGCTGGTTGTCGTTCGAGGAGAGGGGTGATGGGCGTGGTGGACGCGGCGCTTGACGGTGGGTTCTTCGTGCGGTGGCTGACCGCGGCGGCCGGGCTGGTCGAGCGGGAGGCGGAGCGGCTCACGGAGCTGGACTCGGCCATCGGCGATGCCGATCACGGAGCCAATATGCAGCGGGGGTTCGCCGCCGTGGTGAAGGCGGTGGACACCGAGCCGCCCGGGACGCCGGGGGCCGTACTGGTCGCCGCCGGGCGGCAGTTGATCTCGACGGTGGGGGGTGCGTCGGGGCCGCTGTACGGGACGTTGTTGCGGCGGGCCGGGAAGAGCCTGGGCGAGGCGCCCGAGGTGTCGGTGGCCCAGTTGCAGGCGGGGCTGCGGGCCGGGGTGGACTCGGTGCGGGAGCTCGGGGGTGCCGCGCCCGGGGACAAGACCATGGTGGACGCGCTGGTGCCGGCCGTGGAGGCGCTGGGCGACTCGCTCGACGCGGCGGCCGCGGCGGCCGAGGAGGGGGCGCGGGCCACCGTGCCGATGCTGGCGAAGAAGGGCCGGGCCAGCTATCTCGGGGAGCGGAGCATCGGGCATCAGGACCCGGGGGCGGCGTCCTCGGCGCTGTTGTTCGCGGCGTTGGCGGAGGTGGCGCGATGAGCGGCGCGGGGCCGCTGGTGGGCGTGGTGCTGGTGTCGCACAGCAAGGCGGTCGCGGAGTCGGTCGCCGCGCTCGCGGCGGGGCTGGCCGGGGACGGCGGGCGGGTGCCGTTGGCCGCGGCCGGCGGCACGCCCGACGGCGGGCTGGGGACGAGCTCGGCACTGATCGCGGCGGCGGCGCGGGAGGTGGACCGCGGCGCGGGGGTGGCGCTGCTGGTCGACCTCGGCAGCGCGGTGCTGACGGTGAAGGCGATGCTCGCCGAGGGCGACGAACTCCCGGACGGCGCGCGACTGGTGGACGCCCCGTTCGTCGAGGGGGCGGTGGCCGCCGTGGTCAGCGCGTCGGCCGGGGCGGACCTGGCGGCCGTGGTGGCGGCGGCCGGGGAGGCGTACGGCTACCGGAAGCAGTGAGTGCCGCGGGGCCTCAGGGCTTGCGGGCGACGGCGGCGTAGCAGGCGGCCTCGGCGTCGGTGACGTGGGTGGCGTCCTCGGGGCGCTCGGGGCGCCACTGGTGGGACAGCGCGATGCCCGGGTCGAGCAGTTCCCAGCCGTCGAAGAAGCGGAGGAACTCGGTGCGGGTGCGGAACTGCAGCTCGGTGCCCGCGTCGCGGTAGATGTCGACCAGCCGGTGCATGGCGTCGGGGCTGAAGTCCGGGGTGGCGTGCGTCATCGCCAGCGTACTGCCGCTGGGGAGGGCCGACTTGAGGGTCTCGACGACGGTGTGCGCGCGGTCCTGGCCGTCGTCGGTGACGAAGTGCATCAGGGCGTTGAGGCTGAGCGCGACCGGGCGGGTCAGGTCGAGGGTGGCGAGGAGGTGCGGGGCGGTCAGGATGCTGCGCGGGTCGGTGACGTCGGCCGGGACGTAGGCGGTGCGGCCCTCGGGGGTGCCGCGCAGCAGGGCCGCGGCGTGGGCGAGCACGATGGGGTCGTTGTCGGTGTAGACGACGCGGGCGTCGGGGGCGACGCCCTGGGCGATCTCGTGGAGGTTGGGCGGGGTGGGGATGCCGGTGCCGATGTCCAGGAACTGGCGCAGGCCGGCGGCGGCGAGGTGCCGGGTCGCCCGGTGCATGAACTCGCGGTTGATCCGGGCGGCCACCAGGGCGGCGGGGAAGACGCCCAGGACCCGGCCGGCGGCCATCCGGTCGGCCAGGAAGTTGGTCTTGCCGCCCAGCATGTAGTCGTAGATCCGGGCCGAGTGCGCCCGGTCCAACTTCAGCTCCACCACGGGCTCGTGCTCGGTCATCGCGCGCTGCCTCCCGCCGCCGGACGGGTCGCCGATCGACCGCCGGTCCCCGCCGCTCCCCCGCTCCGCCGCCGGGAGCGCTGTCGTAGCAGCACCCTGCCCTGCGCGCCCGTGTTCATGCGCCGGAAACGCTGCGCGCGCGGGGGCGGCACCGGTGCGCGCCGGGCGGACGGTGGTCGCATGGCGCACACCCGGGCGCGGGTTTTGATCGTTCCCGGTCAGGAGTAGTCATCTGCGTACGGAGCGCAGGAATATCTGTCGCCCGGTGCCACAAAACAGCGGGCTTTCCTGTTGATTGGAGGGTGAGGACAGACCGTCCTCCCGGCGCGGCCACCGTCCTCGGTGGCGCCGCGGCGGTGCACGGCGACGGGAACGAGGACGGCGCGTGAGCACAGACCGGGACCGACTTCTGCCGGCCAGAAGGCCGGACCCTGCTGCCATGGCGGAGATAGCCGTTCCCCAGGAATCGGGGCCGGAGTTGGCGCTCACCTTCGAGGCGTTCTTGGCGACCCACGCGCGCAGGTGGCTGGCCTACGCCTATCTGCACACCGGCAGCCGGACCGCCGCCCGCGAGGTGACCCTGGCGGCGTACGAGCAGTTGGGCCGGGTGTGGCCGCACGCGTTACGGCAGGCGTCGGTGGAGGCGTACGCATGGTCGGTGCTGAAGGAGCGGGTCACCGAGTGGCTCTACGACCGGCGGCAGCCGACCGCGCTCACCGAGACCGCCGCCTTCGCCGTCGTCACCCAGGCACTGCTGCGCGAGTGCCAGCAGCAATTCGCCATGCTGGAGAGTCAGTTGGGGCTCTATGCGGCGATCGCGCGGCTGCCCGAGCGGCAGTGCGACGTGATCGTACTGCGGCACGTCATCGGGTACGGCGACGCGCAGATCGCCGCGCTGCTGGGGGTGGACGAGGTCACCGTGCGTTCGTACGCGAGCCGGGGCAGGCGGAAGCTGGCCGCCGCGCTCGGCATCGATCAGGGTTGACCGGCCGGGCGACGGCCGGGAGTTCAGCGGGAGTCGGACATGGGGGAACGTGAGATGACGAGGACGCACCGGGACCGGGGCGAACGCCGGGAGACCGTCGAGTCGCTGCTGAGCGCCGCCGCGGCGGTGGCCGGGATCGACGGGCTGGCGGACTTCGGTGCGCTGGACGACGCCGGGGCCCTCGACGGGCTGGGCTGCCTGGCACCCGCCGCGGCCGTGACGGACCGGCCGGCAGTGGTGCCGCCGGGGCGGGCCGCGCCCAGCGGGTATCCCACCGCGCGGGACGAGGCCACCGGCGAGCTCCAACTGGCCTGCGCGCTGGTCATCAACGCCGCGGCGGCCGCGGCGAGCCTGGAGCGGTTGGTGGACGACCACCACATCGACCCGGAGGGCGCGCTGGTCTTCGGGTGCCTGCTGCACATCACGGGCCGGACCCAGGCGGCGCACTTCTGGTGGCACTTCGGCGCGGGGGCCGGCAGCCGGACCGCCGCGTACTGCCTGTACCTCGCGCACCGCCGGGACGGCGAGTTCCGCGACGCCGCCTACTGGCGCGAGCAGGCGGCGCACCCGTCCGACGAGGAACCCCGGGCGCTGGCGGCCTTCGACGAGAAGCAGTTGCTGCCCGACGAGGCCCGGCACAACCTCCTCGTCCAGTGGCACAGCGGGCTGGCGCCGACGCTGCCGGCGGCGCTGGAGCATGTGATCAACCGGCTGGTGGTGGAGGGCGACGACGAGGACTTCGGGGCCATCCCCCGGCCCTCGCCGACCCTGGTGCAGGACCTGGGGCGCGCCGCCCTCCGCTGACGCCGGCCGCCGCCCGCCCGGGGTCTCAGAGGAAGTTGACGCCCTGGGCGAGCGGCAGGTCGGCCGAGTAGTTGACGGTGTTGGTGGCCCGGCGCATGTACGCGCGCCAGGCGTCCGAGCCGGACTCCCGGCCGCCGCCGGTCTCCTTCTCGCCGCCGAACGCGCCGCCGATCTCCGCCCCCGAGGTGCCGATGTTCACGTTGGCGATGCCGCAGTCGGAGCCGTCGGCGGCCAGGAACCGTTCGGCCTCCCGCTGGTCGCGGGTGAAGATGCTGGACGACAGGCCCTGCGGCACGCCGTTGTGCAGGGCGAGGGCCTCGTCGAGGGTGCGGTAGGTCAGGACGTAGAGGATCGGGGCGAAGGTCTCGGCGCGGACGATCTCGGCCTGCCCGGGCATCCGGACGAGGGCGGGGCGGACGTAGGCGGCGTCCGGGGCCTCGGCCTCGAAGCGGCGGTCGCCGCCGGTGAGCACGGTGCCGCCGGCGCGCCGGGCGGCGTCCAGCGCCCGGGTCATCGCGGTGTGCGCGGCGGGGTTGATCAACGGGCCGACGAGGGTGGCCGGATCGTCGGGGTTGCCGACCGGGAGCTGTTCGTAGGCGTGCACCAGGCGGGCGGTGAGGGTGTCCGCGACGTCTTCGTGGACGATCAGGCGGCGCAGGGTGGTGCAGCGCTGGCCGGCGGTGCCGGCGGCGGCGAAGACCACGCCGCGGACGGTGAGGTCGAGGTCGGCGGTGGGGGTGACCACCGCGGCGTTGTTGCCGCCGAGTTCGAGCAGGCAGCGGCCGAAGCGGGCGGCGACCCGGGGTGCGACCTGGCGCCCCATCCGCACCGAGCCGGTCGCGCTGACCAGGGCCACCCGGGGGTCGTCGGCGAGCAGTTCGCCGAGTTCCGCGCCGCCGAGCAGCAGGTGGTGGACGCCGGGCGGGGCGCCGGCGTCGGCGGCGGCGCGGGCCAGCAGCGCGGCGCAGGCGAGCGCGGTGAGGGGGGTGAGTTCGGACGGCTTCCAGACCACCGGGTCGCCGCAGACCAGGGCGACCGCGGTGTTCCAGGACCACACGGCCACGGGGAAGTTGAAGGCGGAGATCACCCCGGCGACGCCGAGCGGGTGCCAGCTCTCGGAGAGCCGGTGGCCGGGGCGTTCGCCGGCGATGGTGCGGCCGTAGAGCTGGCGGGAGAGGCCGACCGCGAAGTCGCAGATGTCGATCATCTCCCGGACCTCGCCGAGCGCCTCGGAGCGGATCTTGCCGGCTTCGAGGGTGACCAGGTCGGCGAGGTCGTCCTGGTGGGCGGTGAGCAGCTCGCCGAGCCGCTTGACCAGCGCGCCGCGGACCGGGGCGGGGACGGTGCGCCAGGTGTGGAAGGTGTGTTGGGCGTCGGCGAGAGCGGCCTCGGCCTGCTCGGGCGTGGTGGCGGGCAGGTGGGCGAGGACGGCGCCGGTGAGCGGGGTGCGGGCGGTGACGGTGGCGCCGGGCGCGGCGGGGGCCTGTGCGGCGTACGCGTCGAGGCCGACCGCGCCGCAGCGGCGCAGGGCGGCGCTGGCGCGGGCTCGCAGGGCGTCGGTGCCGGGGAGGCCGAGGGTGCCGGGGTGCGCGCTGGTGGCGGTCATGGGGTCTCCTACGAGGGCGGTGGGGGCGGCTAGTTGGCGGCCGGGGCGTCCAGGACCTGGAGGGCGGCGTCGGCGCCCAGGGTGGTCAGGGCCTCGCGCAGCGCGCGGTCCTGCTGCTCGGCGTAGAGGGCGAACGGGTCGAGCACCGGGCGGTTGAGGGCCTCGGCGAGGCGGTGGGCGTCGAAGGGGGTGCCGTCGCGGCGCGGGTCGCGGGTGCCGTCGCCGGTGAGGTTGGAGTGGAAGATGCCGGCGGCGGAGCGGGGCAGGAAGTCCTCGTAGACGAGGGGGTCGGCGGTCAGCCAGCCGCCGGTGAGCAGTCCGGCGAGGTCGGCGGGCGGGCGGCGGCCGTCGCGGGGGCGGTCGGTCACCGGCCGGTGGGCGAAGAACGCCAGGCCCTCGACGGCCAGTTGGTGCTCGGTGCGGGGGAAGTCCCGTTCCCACAGGGCACGGGCGGTGCGCTCCCGCTCGGCGGCGGGTCGGCCGGCGGCGCGGCGGTCGGTCTCCGCGGTGAGCGTGTCGTAGCGGGCCCGGCCGGCGCGGGTCAGGGCGATGCCGCGGGCCTCGACCTCGCCGAAGCGGACCCGCAGGGCGCCGCGGGTGAGCCGGCCGTCGGGCTCGCGGAAGGTACGGGCCTCGTCCAGCGCGCGGAAGGAGGTCTGGCGCAGCAGCACGTCGGGGCCGGCCCAGCGCGGCGGGCCCTGGATGCGGTCGATCATGGTGATGCCGCGCTCCCCCATCCGCCGGTAGAGGGCGTCGATGTCCAGGACGCGGGGCGTGAGGTGGTTGATGTGGGTGCTGGTGACGCCGCCGATGTCGGCGGCGACCGCGGAGATCCGCTCCAACTCGGCGTACCAGGCCCGGTCGACGGGCTCGGCGGCGAGGGTGAACGCGCCGACGGCGAGGGTGAGGAACCGTTCGGCGTCCGACTCGACGAGGCCGCCGTCGCGTTCGGCCCGTCCGGCGAGCGGGAGGAGTGCGGGCGGGAAGAGTTGCCGGTGGGCGAGGAAGGCGGTCAGTCGGGCTTCCAGCTCCGGGGCGAAGAAGCGGCGGTCGCCGGTGGTGAGGAGGGAGGTGAAGACCCGGAAGGGGTTGCGGTCGAGTTCGACGGGGTCGGTGGGGCGGAAGGCGGTGGAGACGACGGGGACCGCGCCGATGTCGCCGTCCCGCAGGTCGTAGAAGCCGACCGGGTGCATGCCGAGGGCGGCGAAGACCTGGGCGGCCTGCCGGAGTTCGGCGGGGGTGCCGACGCGGATGGCACCGTGGCGTTCGGCGGTGACCCGGTCGAGGCTGCCGAGCCGGCCGGCGTCCGGATCGCGCCGGGCGACCTCGTCGTTGACCTGCCCGGCGACCTCCAGGAGCGTGGTGTAGGCGGGGACCTCGGTGCCGTACATGGCGGAGAGCCGGCGGGCGAAGGCGGCGCGCAGTCGCCAGGTGGGGATGTGGGGCATGGGGTCGCTTCCTTCGGGGCGGTCAGATGATGTGGGCCTCGGGGCGGGCGGCCGGGCGGCCCTCGAAGCGGCTGGCGGCGAGCGGGCCGACGTCGAGGAACGGTTCGCGGTGCAGGTAGAGGTCGCGGACGATCTCGCCGACGGCGGGGGCCTGGAGGAAGCCGTGGCCGGAGAAGCCGGTGGCGTAGAGGAAGCGGCCGGGGTGCGGGGCCTCGCCGATGAGGGCGTTGCGGTCGGGGGTCATCTCGTAGAGGCCGGCCCAGCCGCCGGTGATCGGCAGCTCGGCGAGCTCCGGGGCCCGGCGGGCCGCGGCGGCGCGGAAGGGGGCGAGCCATTCGCGGCTGAACTCCCGCTCGAAGCCGGGGGGTTGGGCGGGGTCGGAGAGGCCGAGGAGCAGGCCGTCGGCGCCGTCGTTGTGGAAGTAGAGGGTGGAGGCGTAGTCGAGGGTGAAGGGGATGCGGGGCGGGCGGGGGCGCAGCGGGCCGGTGAAGGCGATCTGCCGGCGCAGCGGGGTGACCGGGAGGGCGACCCCGGCCAGCGCGGCGACCCGCCCGGACCAGGCGCCGGCGCAGCAGATCACGGTGCGGGTGCGGACGGTGCCGTGCGGGGTGCGGACGGCCTGGAGGTGGCCGTCGGTGACGTCGATGGCGGTGACCGGGCAGCGGGTGCGGACGGTGGCGCCGCGCCGGCGGGCCGCGCGGAGGTAGCCGGCGACCGCGGCCTTCGGTGTGGCGTAGCCGTCGGTGGGCGAGAAGGCGGCGGCGACGAGGGTGGTGGGGTCGAGGTAGGGGCAGAGGTCCTGGGCGGCCCGCGGGGTGATCATGCGGCTGGGCACGCCGTGGGCGTGCTGGATCTCCATGCCGCGGGCGAAGGTGTCGCGTTCGGCCTCGCTGCCGAGGAGGAAGAGGTAGCCGACGGGGTCCAGTCCGACGTCGGCGCCGGGGCGGCGGGCGAAGTCCCGCCAGGCGTCCAGACTGCGTTGCCCGAGGCGGATGTTGAGCGGGTCGGAGAACTGCGCGCGGACGCCGCCGAGGGGTTTGCCGGAGGATCCGGAGGCCGGCAGGTCGCGCTCCAGCAGCAGCACCCGGCCGGCGTCCGCCTCGGCCAGGTGGAAGGCGATGCTCGCACCGATCACCCCGCCGCCGATGACCACGACGTCGACGGACGCCGGGAGCGGGGCGGGCGGCGGGTCGGTGACGGGGGGAGCCGACGTCGTGCGGTGGACCATCCGGGCCGCCTTCCCTGTCGCGTCGTCACGGGGGGGGACGTCCGGCCTCGGCGGGACCACCGGGCCGGTGCCCTTCGATGGTGACCGTCGGGGGGGCGCCCGTCCATGCAGGGTCGTTGGAGGTGATCTATCAGGAGGTGTGCGGCCGCGGGGGTTTGCGGCGGCGCGGATGGCTTCGGCGAGGGGTGGGTAGGGTCCCGCCGTGGAATTGCCGGGGGTGCAGCTGCGGACGCTGTTGGAGCTGACCCGGAGCCGCACGATGACGGCCGCCGCGGTGGCGCTGGGCTACACGCCGGGCGCGGTCTCCCAGCACGTCGCCGCGCTGGAGCGGGCCACCGGCACCGAGTTGGTCCGCCGGGCCGGGCGCCGGATGGAGCTGACGGACGCCGGGCAGACGCTGGCGGAGCACGCCGAGCGGATCCTGGGGGCGCAGGCCGAGGCGGTGGCGGCCCTGGAGCGGTCCCGCGGGATGGTGGGCGGGCGGCTGCGGCTGGGGGTCTTCGGGACGGCGGCGGCGATGCTGCTGCCGCCGGCCCTGCGCCGGTTGACCGCGCAGCACCCCGCGGTGCGGGTGGTGGGCCGCGAGGTGGACGTGGACCAGGCGTACGCGGAGGTGCGGGCGGGCCGGGTGGACGTGGCGCTCGGCCTGGACTATCCGGACGCGCCGCTGGACCGGGACGGCGCGGTGGAGTTGGTGCGGCTGCGGTCGGAGCGGTTCTCGCTGGCGATGCCGGTCGGGCGGGCGCCCCGGGAGAGGGAGCGGGTCCCGCTGTCGCTGGCCGGGGCCGCGCGGCACGACTGGATCCTGCCGCCGGCCGACTCGTACTACGGGCGGGCGATCCGGACGGCCTGCCGGCGGGCGGGCGGTGAGCCGCGGGTGGTGCACGAGATGACGGACACCGCGACGTCGCTGGCGATGGTGGGCGCCGGGCTGGGGGTGGCGCCGCTGACCGCGCTGATGCTGCGGCTGCGGTCGGAGGGGATCGTGGCGGTGCCGCTGCGGGAGACCGTCGAGCGGCACATCGTGGTCGCGGTCGGCGCGGCCGCCCGGGGCCGGCCGTCGGTGACGGCGCTGATCGCGGCGCTGCGGGCGGAGGCGGTGCCCGGGACGGGTGCGGGGAACGTCACACGCAGGAGTCAGACCGACCGGTCGGCGGCGCTTCGCTCGCAGGCGTGAGTCCACGGCGCCGGGGCCGGGTCAGTCCGCGACCTCGGCGTCCCCGGCCGGCGGCCACGCGGGGCGGCTGGCGGCGGGGACCGCGGCCAGCGCGTGGCCGACCGTCGGGTAGCAGGAGAAGACCCCCAGGGACTGCGTGCCGACCAGCAGCTTGAGCATCCGTACGCCCAGCGACGCCAGCAGCAGCCGGCCCTCCAGCCGCCGGCAGAGCCACTCCAGGGCGAGCAGGCAGCTCAGGCCGCGGGAGTCGCAGAATCGCAGCGCGGTCAGGTCCAGCACGAGGAAGCGGTGCCCGGCGGAGACGACGGACCGGGCCTCGGCGAGGAACGCCTGCTCGGTGCGGAGGTCCAACTCCCCGCTGACCCGCAGCACCGCGCACTCGTCCTCCTGGACGAGTGCGGTGACCGCCAACGACCGCATCTCCGAGCTCATGGCGTCCAGCCTAAGCGCCGTCGAACCCCGCACCACCGGTGTGGCACCGGCGTGCGCTGGCCGGCCCGGGGCGCGGTGACGGACGCGCACAGGGGCGGGAACGGGCCCGGCACCCGCGCCGGGGCCCGGAAAACGGCCTTCGGAAGCGGGCAGAATCGGGCGGCTTTGGTTCCGTAACGGGCGGCGGCGGGCAGGTGATCTGTTGCTATAAACCTGGCTGCGGGCAGAAACGGGCGCCGCTGTGACCGAACGGAAAGCAATCCGCTGGGGACGCGACTGTTCGGAAGCGGGCGGACGGAGCGCGGCGGGCGATCCCGCCAGGGGCAGGAGTGAGCGATGAGGGCCGAGGAACGCCAGAGCCGTCTGCTGGTGCTCGCCCGGCAGTCCGGGCGCGTGGAGGTGGCCGCGGCGGCCGACGAGTTCGGGGTGGCCCGCGAGACCGTCCGGCGCGACCTGCGGGAGTTGGAGCGGCGCGGGCTGGTCCGGCGCACGCACGGCGCGGCCTACCCGGTCGAGAGCGCGGGCTACGAGACCACGTTGGCGCGGCGGGAGACCCAACAGGTGCCGGAGAAGCGGCGGATCGCGGCGGCCGCGGCCCAGCTCGTCGGCGAGGCGGAGACGGTCTTCGTCGACGAGGGGTACACCCCCGAGCTGGTCGCGATGCTGCTGCCGACGGACCGGCCGCTGACCGTGCTGACCGCGTCGCTGCGCACCGCCTCGCTGGTGGCGGCGTCCGACACCACGACCGTGCTGCTGGCCGGCGGGCGGGTGCGGGCCGGGACCCAGGCGACGGTGGGGCCGTGGTGCCGGGACATGCTCGCCGGCTTCGTGGTCGACCTGGCCTTCCTCGGCGCCAACGGGATCTCCCGCGAGCACGGCCTGACCACGCCCGACCCGGCCGTCGCCGACGTGAAGGCGCAGGCGGTGCGCTCGTCGCGGCGGCGGGTGCTGGTCGGCGTGCACAGCAAGTTCGGGGCCAGCAGCTTCTGCCGGTTCGCCGCGATCGGCGACGTCGACGCGATCGTCACCGACACCGGGCTCTCCGCGCCGGAGGCCCACCGCTACTCCCTCCTGGGGCCGCAGGTGCTCCGGGTCTGACGCCCGACGCCCCTCTCCCCCCGCACCGCCGCCGGCCCGGCCGGCCGCACCCCTGGCATGCCCATGCCCGTCCCCTCGGGCCGAACCACCCGGAAAGGCAGGAGCCGTGCGCGCACGATCCCCCGGAGCCGTCGGCGGCGCGGGCCGCCGCCTGAGGCGGCTGGCCGCCCTCGCGGCCGCCCTCTCGCTGACCGCCACCGGCTGCTACCGCGGCGCCGGCGGCAGCGGCGACAGCGGCCACGACGGGCTGCACACCCTCAACGTGCTGATGGTGAACAACCCGCAGATGGTGGACCTCCAGCGGCTCACCGCCGAGCACTTCACCAAGGAGACCGGCATCCGGGTCCACTTCACCGTGCTGCCGGAGGACGACCTCCGCGACAAGATGAGCCAGGACTTCTCCAGCCAGGCCGGACAGTACGACGTGGCCAGCCTCAGCAACTACGAGACACCCATCTACGCCCGCAACGGCTGGCTCGCCCCTCTCGGTCAACTGGCCGCCAAGGACCGTGAGTTCGACCAGAAGGACATCCTCGCGCCGGTGCGCTCCTCGCTCACCGCCGCCGACGGCGAGGTCTACGCGGAGCCGTTCTACGGCGAGTCGTCGTTCCTGATGTACCGCAAGGACCTGCTGAAGGCGGCCGGGCTGACCATGCCCGCCCGGCCGACCTGGACCCAAGTGGCCTCCCTCGCCGCCGAGTTGGACGGCTCCCGCAAGGACCTGAAGGGCATCTGCCTGCGCGGACAGCCCGGTTGGGGGCAGTTGACCGCGCCGCTGACCACGGTGGTCAACACCTTCGGCGGCACCTGGTTCGACAAGGACTGGAAGGCCGGGGTGGACAGCCCTCAGTTCGCCCGGGCGGTCCGCTTCTACGTCGACCTGGTCCGCGCGCACGGCGAACCCGGCGCGCCCCAGGCCGGCTACACCGAGTGCCTCAACGCGATGCAGCAGGGCAAGGTCGCCATGTGGTACGACGCCACCGCCGGAGCCGGGTCGCTGGAGAGCGCGGACTCCCCCGTCGCCGGCAGGATCGGCTACGCCCCGGCGCCGGTCGAGCGGACCCGCAGCGCCGGCTGGCTCTACACCTGGGCCTGGGGCATCCAGAAGGCCAGCACGCACCGGAGCGCGGCCTGGCGGTTCGTCCGCTGGGCGTCCGGCAAGGGCTACGAACAGCTGGTGGGCCGGGAGTTGGGCTGGTCGCGGGTGCCGGGCGGCAAGCGCGCCTCGACCTACCGCGACCCGGCGTACCGCAAGACGGCGGGGGCGTTCGCGGCGGCGACCGAGCGGGCGATCACCTCGGCGCGGCCGGACGACCCGGGGGTGCAGCCGCGGCCGGCGCCCGGCATCCAGTTCGTGGGCATACCGGAGTTCTCGGACCTGGGGACCAAGGTGTCGCAGGAGATCAGCTCCGCGATCGCCGGCAAACAGAGCGTCGCCGACGCGCTGCGGACCGGCCAGCGGCTGGCGCGGGAGGTGTCCGATGCGTACACCGCGCGCTGAGCGGGCCGCGAACTGGGCCCGGCGGGCCCCGCTGCTGCCCGCCCTGGTCTTCCTGATCGCGGTCACCCAACTCCCGTTCGTGGCCACGGTGGTGATCTCCTTCCTGCGCTGGAACGCGCTCGCGCCCGACCACCGCGCATTCGCCGCCCTGGACAACTACCGGGCGGTGGTCACCGACCCCGCCCTGCGCTCGTCGATCGGCACGACGGTGCTGCTGACGGTGTCGGTGGTGCTGACCAGCCTGCTGCTGGGGCTCGGCCTGGCGCTGCTGCTGGACCGCAGGTTCCGCGGCCGGGGCGTCGTCCGCACCCTGCTGATCACCCCGTTCCTGGTGGTGCCGGTGGCCGCCGCGCTGCTGTGGAAGCACGCGCTCTACAACGCCTCGTACGGGCTGCTCAACGGCGTGCTGACGTGGGTGTGGCGGCTGTTCGGCGCCGGCGACCCGCCGCAGCCGGACTGGATGACCAACTCCCCGCTGGCGGCCGTCGCGTTGTCGCTGGTCTGGCAGTGGACGCCGTTCATGATGCTGATCCTGCTGGCCGGCCTGCAGAGCCGACCGGCGGACGCGGTGGAGGCGGCCCGGATGGACGGGGCGTCCGCCTTCGGCATCTTCCGCCACCTCACCCTGCCGCACCTGCGCCGCTACCTCGAACTCGCGGCGCTGCTGGGCACCGTCTACATCGTGCAGAACTTCGACGCGGTGTTCACCATCACCTCCGGCGGACTGGGCACCGCCAACCTGCCGTACACCATCTACCAGACCTTCTACCAGGCCCATGACTACGGCCGGGCGTCCGCGCAGGGCGTCGTGGTGGTGCTGTGCTCACTGCTGGTGGCGAACTTCGCCCTGCGCACCGTGTCGTCCCTGCTGCGCGAGGAGATCACCCGATGACGCGAGGAGAGAGCCGGGCCGGCCGGCGGACCCGGGGCGTGCTGGGGCTGGTGGCCTGGCTGTGCGGGCTGGCCTTCTTCCTGCCGGTGGCCTGGATGGTGCTGACCTCCTTCCACCGCGAGCCGGACGCCGCCACCAACCCGCCGAGCCTGACCGCGCCGCTCACCCTCCACGGCTACCAGGAGTTCTTCGGCGCGGGCGGCGCGGGGGTGAGCCCCTGGCCGCCACTGCTCAACTCGCTGACCGCATCGGTGGCTTCGACGCTGCTGGTGCTGGTGCTGGCGGTCCCGGCGGCGTACGCGCTGTCCATCAGGCCGGTGCGCAAATGGCGCGACGTGCTGTTCTTCTTCCTGTCGACCAAGATGCTGCCGCTGGTGGCCGGGCTGCTGCCGATCTACCTGGTCGCCCAGAACACCCGGATGCTGGACAACATCTGGCTGCTGGTCATCCTCTACACCTCGATGAACCTGCCGATCGCGGTGTGGATGATGCGGTCCTTCCTGGCCGAGGTGCCGGTGGAGATCCTGGAGGCCGCCTCGCTCGACGGGGCCGGGCTGCCCACCACGCTGCTGCGGATCGTGGCGCCGGTCGCCCTGCCGGGCCTGGCCGCGACCGCCCTGATCTCCTTCATCTTCAGCTGGAACGAGCTGCTGTTCGCCCGGGTGTTGACGGGCATCGTGGCCGGCACCTCCCCGGTGTTCCTGACCGGACTGGTCACCAGCCAGGGCCTGTTCCTGGCGAAGGTGTGCGCGGCGGCCACCGTGGTGTCGCTGCCGGTGCTGGTCGCCGGCTTCGCCGCCCAGGACAAGCTGGTGCAGGGGCTGTCGTTGGGCGCGGTGAAGTGAGGGCGGGGCGACGGGGGTTGCCGGGACGGCGGGAGTGACGGGAGCGGCGCGAGCGGTCAGCCACCGGGCCCACCCGGCTCGTCGGGCTCGTCGGGCTCGTCGGGCTCGTCACCGAGGATCGCCAGCAGGCGGTCGACGAACGCCCGTTGGGCCGTGACCAGCCGCCAGCGCGCCTCCTCGGGACCGCACCAGGCCACCCGGTCGATCTCCGGGAAGCTGCGGACCACCCCGGAGCCGCGCGGCCACTCCATCTCGAAGGTGCCGGGCACGATCCGGTCCGGGTCGAGGCAGCCCGCGACGGCCCAGACCGTCACCACCTTGCCGCCGGACTGCCGTACCTCCCCCAGGGGCAGGTAGCGGCCGTCCGGCGGCGCCGTCCCCAGCTCCTCGGCGAACTCCCGCCGGGCCGCGGCCATCGGCTCCTCCGGCGGCAGGTACTCCCCCTTCGGCACCGTCCACGCACCCGCGCCCCGACGGGCCCACAACGGCCCGCCCATGTGCGCCAACAGCACCTCGACCCCGCCGTCCGCACCCCGGCGGTACAGCAGCAGCCCGGCGCTCCGCTTCCCGGCCGTGCGTCCCGTCACCGCCGCCCCGCCAGCACCGTCTCGATCGTGTCGGCCTCCGCCGCCGTCTTGTCCTCCCGGTAGCGCACCACGCGGGCGAAGCGCAGGGTGACCCCGGCCGGATAGCGGGGCGAGGTCTGCAGCCCGTCGTGGGCGATCTCCACGACGAGTTCCGGGCGGACCGTGACCACACGGCCGTCGTCCGCCACCGCCCGCTCCCGCAGTTGCCCGGTCTGCCAGTCGAGGGTGGCGTCGGTCAGGCCCTTGAAGGTCTTGCCCAGCATGACGAAGCCGCCGTCCGCGGTCCGCGCCCCGAGGTGCAGGTTGGAGAGCCGGCCGGTGCGCCGGCCGTGCCCCCACTCGGCCGCCAGGACCACCAGGTCCAGGGTGTGCACCGGCTTCACCTTGAGCCAACCGGCGCCCCGGCGGCCGGCCTGGTAGGGCGCGTCGAGCGCCTTGACCACGACGCCCTCGTGGCCGCGGCGCAGGGTGTCGGCGAAGAACTCCGCGGCGGCGGTCCGCGCCCCGGCGTCGTCCGGGTCCTCGACGACGAGCCGCCGCACCCGCGCCGACTCCGGGACGAGCCAGGCGAGTTCGGTGGCCCGCTCCACCCCCGGGAGGTCCAGCAGCTCGCGGTCGCCGAGCGCGAGGAGGTCGAAGAAGACCGGGGTCAGCGGGAGGGCAGCACGGGCCGCGGCGACGTCCGTACGGGAGCCGAACCGGGCGGCGACCCGCTGGAACGGCACCGGCCGCCCGTCCGCCCCCAGGGCGATCACCTCCCCGTCGAGGATGCACCGTGTGACGGTCAACCCCCGTACCAGCGCGACGACTTCGGGCAGCCGGTCGGTGACCTCGTCCAGGGTGCGGGTGTGGATCCGCACGTCCGGGCCGTCCCGGTGCACCTGGACCCGGATGCCGTCCAGCTTCTCCTCCACCGCGCAGCGGCCGAGCCGGTCGATCGCCTCGTCGACGGAGCCGGCGGTCCCCGCGAGCATCGGCCCGACGGGGCGGCCGACGGTGAGCCGGAAGTCGGCCAGCGCGGGCGGGCCCTGGGCGAGCAGCGCCGCGGCGACGTCCGGGAGCGAACCGGCGAGCATCACGGCCCGCCGCACCGCGTCCGCGGGCGCGCCGGTGGCCGCGGCGAGCCCCTCGACGGCCAGCGCGTCCAGGGCGCCCTGCCGCACCTCGCCGGTCAGCAGCCCGCGCAGGAACCGCTGCTCCTGGGCGGTGGCCGCGGCGAACAGCTCCCGGACCAGGCGCCGCCGTTCGGCCTGTGCGCCGGGGCCGGCGACCCGGGCCAGGGCGGTCAGCGCGGCGTCCACCGCGCGGACGGTGAGGGTGGCCGCGTCCGCGGGCGGCGGCGGGTCGCGCAGCACGCTCCAGCCGACGCCGATCCGCCCCTGGGGCAGCCGCCCGGCCAGGTAGGGGATGACCAGCGGGGCGTCCTCCGGGTCGGCGGCCCGGAACAGCCCGGCCAGCAGCGCGGCCTTCCGCGACCGGGCCGAGGTGGTGGCGACCTCCGCCGACACCTGTGCGAGCGCCGCGAGCAACATACGGTCATCCTGCCCCCGCGGCGCGCCGACCGCTTCCGCAACGGCCCGGCACCGGACCCCCACCCGGCGCTACCGTGAAGAGGTGACCGCGCCCCGCGTCCCGGACCCCCTCGACGCCCCCTCCGACGGCGACGGCACCGCCCCGGCCGTCGTCCGGCACGTCTGGTACGCCGCGTACGGCTCCAACGCCCACCCGGAACGGCTCGCCCACTACCTCACCGGCGGCCGCCCACCGGGCGGGCTGCGCGACGTCCCCGGGTGCCGCGACCCCCGCCCGCCGCGGCGCAGCACGCCCCTCCTCCTGCGCGGCCGCCTGTACTTCGCCACCGAGTCGGCGCTCTGGACCGGCGGCCGCGCCTTCTACGACCCCGACGCCGACGGCGAACTCCCCTGCCACGCCTACCTCCTGACGCTCTCTCAATTCTCCGACGTGGCCGCCCAGGAGATGTACCGGGACCCGACCGCGGACCTCGACCTGACGCCGGTCCTCACCCACGGCCGCGACCGGCTGGGCCCCGGCCGCTACGAGACGCTGGTCTGCGCCGGCCGGCTCGACGGCCACCCGGTGCTGACCTTCACCGCTCCCTGGCGCAGTACGGACGTCCCCCCGAACCCGCCGTCCGCCGCCTACCTCCGCCACATCGCGGCCGGCATCGGCGCCGCCCACGGTTGGTCCCCGCACCGCACCGCGGCCTATCTCGCCGCGTGCCCAGGGGTGCACCCACGGTGGTCGGCGCAGGACATCGCGGCCCTGCTCGCCCCGGACCACCCCGCCCCCGCCGAGTGACCGACTTGCAAAAGCCCCCGAGCGGCGTTATGCCGGACGTAGGTGTGGACGTGGCTTCCGTCTCCCCTGGGTAGGGGGTGCACACTGTGCTGTTCACCGACCGTGCGGACGCCGGACGGCGGCTGGCCGAGGCGTTGCGTCACCTGGAACAGGAAGAGCCCGTCGTCCTGGGCCTGCCCCGCGGCGGGGTCCCGGTGGCCTATCAGGTGGCCCAGGCCCTGCGCGCCCCCCTCGACGTGATCGTGGTCCGCAAGCTGGGCGTCCCGTACCAACGGGAGCTGGGCTTCGGCGCGATCGGCGAGGGCGGGGTGCGGGTGCTCAGCGACGACATCATCCGCCGGGGCCGGGTCGGGCCCAAGGACGTCGACGCGGTGCAGCGCACCGAGGAGGCCGAACTCGCCCGCCAGGCCGGGCGGTTCCGGGCCGGCCGGGCACGCCTGCCGCTGGACGGCCGGACCGCGATCGTCATCGACGACGGCATCGCGACCGGATCGACCGCGGCGGCCGCCTGCCAGGTCGTCCGCGCCCAGGGCGCGTCCCGGGTCGTGCTGGCCGTCCCGGTGGCGCCGCCGGACGCCGCCGAGCGACTGCGCACCCTGGCCGACGAGTTCGTCTGCCTCTCCACCCCGTACGCGTTCTCCGCGGTGGGCGAGTGGTACGAGGACTTCTCCCAGACCTCGGACGACGAGGTGGTCGCCCTGCTGACCCAGGCCGCGGCCGGCACCGCTCCCCGGACCGGCGCCCGCACCCGGACGGCGCGCGAGGCGGGCGAGCCGGAGGAGGTCCGGATCGAGGCCGGTCCGGTCCGGCTGACCGGGGACCTGACGCTGCCCGCGCCGGGCGGGCCGGTGGTGATGTTCGCGCACGGCTCCGGCAGCAGCCGGCACAGCCCCCGGAACCGCGCGGTGGCCGTGACCCTGAACCGCGCGGGCCTGGGCACCCTGCTCTTCGATCTGCTCACCCCGGCCGAGGAGTTCGACCGGGCCAAGGTCTTCGACATCGACACCCTGGCCCGGCGGTTGGCCGACGCCACCCGCTGGCTGCGGGAGCGCGAGTCCGTGCCGATCGGCTACTTCGGCGCCAGCACCGGCGCCGCGGCCGCGCTGCGGGCCGCCGCCTACCCCGATGCGGACATCGGCGCCGTGGTCTCCCGCGGCGGCCGCCCCGACCTCGCCGGCCGCTCGCTGCTCGCCTCCGTCCGGGCCCCGACGCTGCTGATCGTCGGCGGCGCCGACACCCTGGTCGTGGATCTCAACCGCCAGGCCCAGTCGGCGTTGACCTGCGAGAACAAGCTCGAAATCGTCCCCGGCGCCACCCATCTCTTCGAGGAACGGGGCGCCCTGGACCAGGTCTCCGCGCTCGCCCGCGACTGGTTCACCCACCACTTCCACCTGCTGCCGGCGTGACGCGCGCCCCCGGACCGCAACGGCGGCCGGCGCCCGCCTCGTTGGGGCACCGACCGCCGGGCACGCACAGCCCTAGTACCGCAACGTCCCCGCGATCCCGCCCACCTCGGCGAGCACGCCGTCGGGCACGAACCGCACCTCCGCGCCGGTGTCCAACGACCGCTCCACGATCGCGTCCACGATGTCGTCGACGGAGTCCCGGTCGCCGGGCTCGGCCGGCATGAGGTGATCGCCGGTGTCCCGCACGGTCTCCCGGTAGTTCTCCTCCACCGCCAGCAGCGCGACCCGGCCCACCTCGGCGTTCTGCCGGATCTCGTCCACGCCGGCCGCGAAGGTCCGACGACCGCGCGCCCGGTCCAGTTCGGCCAGCACATCGGCGACTTCGGCCTCCGCGCGCTTCTCGGCGTACGGGCGGATCGCCTGCCAGAGGGCGTCCGGCGGGCCACCCGCCAGCCCCGTCTGCGGCACCTGCGTCACCGCGATCTTGGTGCCGGTGCCGCCCCGCACGACCGTCCCGGCATCGTCGAACAGCGAGAGCGCCGCCGCCTCGCCGACGACGTAGAGGGGCCGGGGGTCGGTTCTGACGATGGCCGCGAGCGCGGTGTCCGCGTCCCGCAGGAACCTACGGGTGTGCTCGTCACGGAAGGTGCTGGGTATGTCGCCGACCTGCAACTGGTCCTCGGGATCGGGGTCCACCAGGCTGCGGGTCAGCGGGAATCCACCGCGGTGCACCTCGGTGACGCGGTCCAACGCACCGCTCCACAGGCTGACGCGGTCGGCGGAGAGCGCCAGCACCCAGAACGGGTGCTCGGCGGCCTGCGCGGCGACAAGATTGCGGGTGAGGAAGGTGTCCGAGAGCACCACGCGGGCCGGGACCGTACGCCCCAGCGACCACACCTGGTGCTCACCCGGTGCCGCGAAGACGACCATGCCCTCCTCGGCGTGTGTCAGGTCGATCTCCGACACCGCCCGGTCCAACTGCTCGATGACATCGATCCGTCGCTCCCTGGAGACGTCCGGATCGTCCTGGAGCCGCTCCTTGGCTTCCGCCAGCATGTTCCGCAGCAGGACCGGGTCCTGTGCGTTGTCCGGCTCCCGGCGGTGCGTGGGCAGCAGGACCGACACGGCCGGATAGGGCCGCTGCCGGCGGAGTTCGGCGAGGTCAGCGGAGCTGAGCGCAGCATGCATCGGAACCCTTCTTTCGGTACGGGGATTCACGAAGCGGAGGCGGAACCGCAAAGGGGGCGGCGGAACCGCGGTACTACGAACGATATGCCCGATTCCCCGGTCGGGCAGCAGGTGCACGGGCCGCCGCATCGCGCCCCGGTGGCCGCGGGATTGCGGCCTCCCGGACGGCCTCCCGGCCCCGGAAGCGACCTTGCACCATCCGTGGTGTCATCGAAGAAAAGACGCCCCGCGCATCGCGCGGACGCCGTGCGAGGAACATCCCCAGGAGCTCTCCCAAGGGCGACGAGCACCGCCAAAACGCTCCCGGGAACGCTCCGTAGCACCCCCAGAACCCAGCACACCCATCCCTGTGACAGCGGGAGGAATCATGGCCGGCAACCTGCGAGCCCGGGACATCATGACCGGTGGAGTGCAATGCGTCGGCGCGCACCAGTCGTTGAAGGACGCGGCGCAGATGATGCGCGACCTGAAGGTCGGCGCGCTGCCCATCTGCGGCGACAACAACAAGCTGACGGGCATGATCACCGATCGTGACATCGTCATCAAGTGCTGCGCCGAGGGCATCGACCCCTCGACGGTGCAGGCCGGTTCGATGCAGAGCAAGATCCACTGGATCGACGCCGACGCGGACGCCGGTGACGTCCTGCGCACCATGGAGCAGCACCGGATCAAGCGCCTCCCGGTGATCGACGTCAAGGGCGGTCACCAACTGGTCGGCATGATCACCGAGGCCAATCTGGCCAAGAGCCTCACCGACACCCAGGTCGCCGAGTTCGCCAACCGCGTCTACGCGAGCGCCTGACCCCCTTCCCACCCCCAAGCACGCGGCGCCCGCGGCGCGTTGCGGATCAGCCCGGCCAACGACCACCGTTGGCCGGTGCGTTGACGCGTGCCACCGCGGGCGCACCCGGAGCTCACCTGGCCCGGACACGGCTCGGCCGCTCAGTGCGCGGTCCACCCGCCGTCCAGGGCCAGCGACGTCCCGGTCACGAACGACGCCTGCGGGGTGCACAGATACGCCACCGCCTCGGCGACCTCCGCCGGCTCGATGAGCCGCTTGAGCGCCGAGTCGACCAGCAGCACCTCGGTCAACACCCGCTCCTCGGGGATGCCGTGGGCGGCGGCCTGGTCGGCGATCTGCCGCTCCACGAGGGGCGTGCGGACATAGCCGGGGTTGACGCAGTTGCTGGTCACCCCGTGCGCGGCACCCTCCAGGGCGGCCGTCTTGGACAGCCCCTCCAGCCCGTGCTTGGCGGCGACGTACGCGGACTTGAACGGCGAGGCCCGCAGCCCGTGCACGGACGAGACGTTCACGATCCGGCCCCAGCCCTGCCCGTACATGTGCGGCAGGGCCCCGCGCAGCAGCCGGAACGGCGCCTCCAGCATCACCGTCAGCACCTGGTGGAACACCTCGGGCGGGAACTCCTCGATGGGGCGCACGAGTTGGATGCCGGCGTTGTTGACCAGCACGTCGCAGCCGGCCGCGCTCCGCTCGGCGGCGTCCAGGTCGGTGAGGTCCAGGGGGTGCGGCTCGATGGTGCCGGGGGCGGTGTCGCGCGCCTCCTCCACCAGGCCGGCGAGGCCGTCGGCGTCCCGGTCGACGGCGCGCACGGTGGCGCCGGCGGCCGCCAGCCGGTGGGCGCAGGCCCGCCCGATGCCGCTGGCGGCGCCGGTGACCAGGGCGACCCGGCCGCGCAGATCGAGGGCGACCGGCCCCGGCACACCGGGTACGGAGTTGGCGCCCGGGGTAACGGGGCTGGAAGGGGTGCCCGGCGCGGCCGGCACACCGGGTCTGCTGCTCGCGGTCATCTGCGCATGATCGCAGCGAAGTCCCCGCCGCAACAGCCTCCCGGGGCGGCCCGTGACGCTCACCCGAACGGCCGCCCCCGGGTGCCACCGCCACGCCCGGCCTCCTAGCGTCGAACGACGCGGCGGGCCGACTGCGCACCGCCGCCCTAGGAGGCCGACATGCACAGGCTGCTCGCCGTGCCGACCGCGTTGCTCGCCTTGGCGGCCACCGGCTGCGGGGCCGGGGAGGGCCTGGGGGAGGCGCCGGCCACCTCGTCCGCGTCCGACCCGTACGGCACCCCGGAAGCGCCGGCCTCCCCCGCCGTCCCGGGCCAGCCGGTGAGCTGCGGCGAGATCGCCGACGCGCTGGGCCGGGCGCACGGCGTCGCGCTGTTCGCGGACCCCGGCGCGGGCGGCACGGTGGGCTGCGGGGAGGTCCGCGCGGTGACGAAGGAGTTCTTCCTGCGGGCGCCGCCGCAGTCCCGCAAGCTCTCCGGGTCGCTGGCCGTGCGCGGCTGGTCCTGCCACTACGACGGCGGGCCGACCGGCACCTGGGTCACCGAATGCCGGCGCGGCGAACGGGAGATGCACACCGAGGAGGCCGACCAGGGCGGCGGTCCCAGCGGCCCGCCGGACGGCTCGGAGCTCCCCGGCGTGCCCGACGGGTCCTCGCTCCCGAACGGCCAGCCCTCGACCACCGAGCTGTAGCGGGCCGCTACCCCTGGGTCGGCTCCACCTGCCGCATCCCCCGGAACCAGGTCGGGCCGGCCTGCAGCGCCCTCTCGATGCGGCTGCGCGCGTAGTCGTCCAGCTCCGGGAGCGCGTCGAGGGGGAACCAGCCGACCTCCAGCGACTCGTCGTCGTTGACCCGCGCCTCGCCGCCGACCGCCCGGCAGCGCATCGTGACGTCCATGAACTGGCACGCGTCGCCGTTCGGATACCGGACCGGCGACATGGCCTCGACCAGGACCACGCCCTCGGGGACGACGTGCACCGCGGTCTCCTCGTGGACCTCGCGGACGGCGGTCTCGGCGGGCTGTTCACCGGGCTCGGGGATGCCGCCGATCACCGACCAGTCGCCGGTGTCCGCGCGCCGGGCGAGCAGCACCCGCCCCTCGTCGTCGAAGACCACCGCGCTCACCCCGGGCAGCCACAGCAGCTTGGTGCCGATGTCGGCCCGGAGGTCGCGGATGAAATCGGGGGTTGCCATGCACCGACCCTACGGGACCCGGCGACCGGTGCCGCCCGGCGCTGTCGGGGACCGGCGCTCAGGCCGCCGACGCCGGCCGGCGCAGCCGGAGCCGCTCGCGGACGCAGGCCACCGCGCCCTGGGCGTCGTCGACGGTGACGGTGAAGGTCCGCCCGTCGCCGAGCCGGAGCACCAGCGCCTCGCCGCGGCGGACGACCACGGCGGTGCCCTGCTCGGGGCGCCAGCGGTAACCCCAACCACCCCAGTGGCGCGGGGTGACGCGGGGCGCGAAGTCGGCGTCGACGACCGTGTCCAGGGGGATCCGGCGGCGCGGCACTCCCATGTGGCCGCAGCGCACCTCCAGGCAGTCCGCGTCGACCCGGACCGCGACGCGGACGAAGGCGAGGGTGCCGTAGAGCACCAGCAGCCCGGCGGCGACGCAGCCGACCACGGCCATCACCAGGGGGACCAGGCCGGAGGTCCAGCTGCTGTTGACGGCGAGCTCGACGCCCAGCGCCAGGCAGGCCGCGCCGATGCCGGCCAGCAGCCACTGGAAGCGGTTGGTGGCGCTGCCCTGCCAGACCTCGGGGATCTCGGGGTGGGAGCCGCCCGTGGGGCGGACACCACCCGGGACGGCGTCCGCGCCGGGGTGCTCGTCGGGGGCTGCGGCCCCCTCGTGGGGGTGGTCCCTCATGGGACGCAGCGTACGCGCCTTCGCACCCTGGGGCAGTGCACGGAACGGGCGGGTGCGGGTGGCGCCCGGTGCGTCAGGCGGTGTGCGGGGCGGCCGGGACGGCGCCGGCGAGCAGCCGACCCTCGGCGTAGGCCAGGACCACCTCGGGCAGCGGGCCCGGGCGGCCGCTGAGCAGCACCTGGAGGGTGCCGGTGGGGGCGGCCGCGGGGGCCGGTTCGGCGCCGGCCCGGCGGAGCGCCTGGGCGGCGACCGCCTCGGCGGAGCCGTGCAGTACCAGGGGTGCGCTGCCGGGCTGCTGGACGGCGGCGCGGATGCGCTCGGCGACCAGCTCGTAGTGGGTGCAGCCCAGGACGACGGCCCGGACGCCGGGCGGGGTGAGCGCGGCGGCCGCGGCCACCGCGGCGTCGATCGCGTCCTCGTCGGCCTGCTCGACGGCGTCGGCGAGGCCCGGGCAGGGCACGCCGGTGACCGCCACGCCCTGCGCGAAGCGGGCGATCAGGTCCTGCTGGTACGGGCTGCCGGTGGTGGCCGGGGTGGCCCAGATGGCGACCGGGCCGCCGCCGGCCGCGGCGGGCTTGATCGCCGGGACGGTGCCGACGACCGGGATGGACGGCTCCAACTCGGCGCGGAGCGCGGGCAGCGCGTGCACGGAGGCGGTGTTGCAGGCGACGATCAGCGCGTCCGGGCGGTGGGCGGCGGCGGCGCGGGCCACCGCCAGGGCGTGCGCGGTGACGTCGTCGGGGGTGCGCGGGCCCCACGGCATGCCGTCGGGGTCGGTGGAGACGATCAGGTCCGCGTCCGGCCGCAGGCGTCGCACGGCGGCGGCCGCCGGGAGCAGGCCGGTTCCGGAGTCCATCAGCGCGATCTTCACCCGGACACTTTACTCAACCAGCCGGCCCGCTTGTCATACCGGGCCGGAAGGGCCGGACCGGGTGGATGCCCTGCGGTGCGTGTCGGGCGCCGGTCCGCGGCGGTCCCGGTGGGCACACTGCGCCCGTGGAAGCGATTGCGTGGATCGGCGCCGGGTCGCTGCTGGCCTGGCTGTGGCTGCTGTTGGGGCAGGGCTTCTTCTGGCGGACCGACGTCCGGCTGCCGGCCCGCCGGGATCCGGAGCGCTGGCCGTCGGTGGCGGTGGTGGTGCCGGCGCGCGACGAGGCGGCGGTGCTGCCGTCGAGCCTGCCGACGCTGCTGGCGCAGAAGTACCCGGGCCGGGCCGAGGTCTTCCTGGTCGACGACGGGAGCACGGACGGCACCGGCGCGCTCGCCCGCGGGCTGGCGGCCGGCGGGGGCGGGCTGCCGCTGACCGTCGCCTCGCCCGGCGAGCCCGAGCCGGGGTGGACGGGGAAGCTCTGGGCGGTCCGGCACGGCATCGCGCTGGCGCGGGAGCGCTGCGCGCCCGAGTACCTGCTGCTGACGGACGCGGACATCGCCCACGAGCCGGACAGCCTGCGGGAGTTGGTGGCCGCGGCCCGCTCCGGGGAGCTGGACCTGGTGTCGCAGATGGCCCGGCTGAGGGTGGCGACGGGCTGGGAGCGGCTGATCGTGCCGGCCTTCGTGTACTTCTTCGGGCAGCTCTATCCGTTCCGTTGGGTCAACCGGCGCGGCGCCCGGACCGCGGCGGCGGCCGGCGGGTGCGTGCTGCTGCGACGGGAGGCGGCGGAGCGGGCCGGCGTCCCGGAGGCGATCCGGCACGCGGTGATCGACGACGTGGCGCTGGCACGGGCGGTGCAGCGGGCCGGCGGCGCCGTGTGGTTGGGGCTGGCCGACCGGGTGTCCAGCGTGCGCCCGTATCCGCGGCTGGCGGAGCTGTGGCGGATGGTGTCCCGCACCGCCTACGCGCAACTACGGCACCGGCCCGTGGTCCTGTTGGGCACGGTCCTCGGGCTGGCGCTGGTGTACCTGGCGCCACCGGCCGCCCTGTTGGCCGGAGTTGCGACCGGCGCCCCGTTGGCGGCGGTGCCGGGCGGCGCGGCCTGGGTGGTGATGTGCGGGACGTTCCTGCCGATGCTGCGCTACTACCGGCAGCCGCCGTGGCTCGCGCCGCTGCTCCCGTTCACCGCGCTGCTCTACCTCCTGATGACCGTGGACTCGGCCGTGCAGCACTACCGGGGGCGCGGCGCGGCCTGGAAGGGCCGCACCTACGGGGCGCCCTGAGCGCTCACTTGGTGGCCGGGGACCACGTCAGGCCCCAGCCGTAGGCGTGGTCGACGGTGCGCTGGGGGCTGACGCCGGGCGCGGGGACGAGGTAGCGGGCCTCGCGCTGGACGACGAGTTCGCCGCCGGTGTTGGTGATCAGGGCCAGCGCGCAGACGGTGGCCGGCACCGTGCAGGCGTCCAGCGCGAACTCCACCGGGGCGCCGTGCTGCGGCTGGAGGGTGACGGTGGCGTCCAGGCCCTCGAAGCTGCGGGCGCCGGCGTAGACCGTCACGAAGATCAGGATGCGGCGGAAGCGGGCCTGGTGGTCGAGGTTGATGGTGAGGTTCTCGCCGGTGGCGACGGCGCCGGTGCGGTCGTCGCCGTCGAGTTGGATGTAGGGCGGGGCGTGCAGGTCGCCGAAGGCGCCGGCGAGCGGGTGCACCACTCCGGCGGAGCCGTCGGTGAACTCGTAGAGCGCGCACAGGTCCAGGTCGAGGTCGCCGGTGGACGGGAGCAGCGCGCCGCGGGCGCCCAGCGCCGCCATCGCCGTGCGGCCCAGCTTCTTGCCGAGACGCTTGCCGGCGCCGCCCGCGCGCCAGTTGAGGTTGACCCGCATGACACCGGAGGTTCCACCCTGCTTCGTCAACGAGACGGCCGGCGCCTCCTTCGTCAGGGTGACCTTCGTCAGCCGGACGGGAGTGGGTGCGGGGGCGGGCGCTCCGTGGCCGGGCGGGCACGGAATTGACGCCACCGGTTGACCGGTGGGCGGCGGGGGCGCGGGCGGCGCCACAGGGGCGGGCGGCGCGATCGGGGCCGGCGGTACGGGCGCGGGAGTCGGCGGTGCGGGCGCGGGGGCCGGCCCGGCCGCCGGCTCGTCCGTGACGCTGATGCCGAAGTCGGCGGCCAGCCCCGCGAGTCCGGTGGCGTACCCCTGCCCCACCGCGCGGAACTTCCAGCCGCCCTGGCGGCGGTAGAGCTCGCCGAGCACGAACGCGGTCTCGGTGGTGGCGCCCGCGCTGTCGAAGCGGGCGAGTTCGGCGCCGCTGCCCGCGTCCAGCACCCGTATGGAGAGGCCGGGGACGGCGCCGAAGCTGCCGCCGTCGGCGGAGGCGGCCAGGACGACGGTGTCGACGGCCGCCTCGACGGCGGCGAGGTCGATGCGGAGGGCGTCGACCAACGTCCCGTCGGCCGGCCGCTTGCCTTCGTGGCGGACCGCGCCCGAGGCGTGCACGGGTTGGTTGTAGAAGACGAAGTCGGCGTCGCCGCGCACCCGTCCCGACCTCAGGAGCAGCGCGGAGGCGTCCACGTCCGGCGTCCCGGGGGCCGGTCGCCAGCTCAGTTCCACCCGCACCGCCGGCGCCGGGACCGGGACGTTGCCGCCCTTGAGCATCGACATCGCCGCACCCTCCTGTCGTCCTGTGGCCGCGTGCACCGTCAGCCGTGGCCCCCACCAACCTACTTGGCCGGGAACGTCCCGAACGCCCCCCGGTTCACCTACGAGAAGCGAGGTCTTTACACGATCCCTACGGGCGATCGCGACCGATTTTCACAACTTCGCTCACATTGGCGACCCGGAGCCGTTCCGAACACCTGAAACAACCCCCTTTCCAGGCTCCCCATTCGGCACATCGTGGGCTTAACTTATGAGGCATGACCTCCCCCCGCTCCACTTACAGCGGCGGCTACTACGCATCGCCCTCCTTCCCGGACACCCCCATCTACGACAGCCTCGTCGCAGAGCGGGGCACCCCGCAGATCGCCCCGATCCGCGTGAACCCCTCCCCCTGGGACACCGGTTCCTCGTTGCCTGCGCTGCCCTCGGCCCTGCCCGCGCTCCCCTCGGCGTCCTCGCCGCCGCCCGCGCCCGGTGGGTATCCGGGTGCCGCGGCGCAGCCGGTCGCCCCGTTGCAGCACACCCCGGCGCCGTACATCCCGCAGCAGGCCGGGACCCGCGGCTACCCGCCACCGCAGCAGTACCAGCGACCGGCGCCGGGTCCCGGCACGGGATACGAGGCGATGCGCCCGGCCGCCCCGGTCGCGCCGCGGCCCGCCTCGCCGTTCGACGACCAGGGGTACGGCCGCCAGTACCCGCGCGGCTACTGACGCGTCGTCCGCACGTCCGAAGCGACTGGCAGGATGGGTCCATGCCAATGCCACGGGTCCAGTCGCTGCACGTCTATCCGGTCAAGGCCACGACGGCCTCCGACCGGGCCGAAGCGGTGGTCGAGCCTTGGGGGCTGGCCGGGGACCGGCGCTGGCTGGTGGCCGACACCGCGGGGCGACAGTTCACCCAACGCCAGCACCCGAGGCTGGCGTTGGTTCGAGCCGAGGAGTTGCCGGGCGGCGGCCTGCGGCTGACCGCGCCCGGGGTGGAGCCGCTGGTGGTCCCGGTGCCCGAGCCGGTGACCACGATCCCGGTCGAGGTCTTCGCCGACGTCGTCCAGGCCGTGCCCGCGGGCCCGGAGGCGGCCGGGTGGTGGACCGCCTACCTGGGCGTCGAGTGCCAACTGGTGCACATGGACGCCCCCGACAAGCGCCGGCCCGTGGACCCGCGCTTCAGCGAGCCCGGCGACACGGTCAGCTTCGCCGACGGCTTTCCCCTGCTGGTGACCACCAGCGCCTCGTTGGACGCCCTCAACTCCCTCATCGCGCAGGGCGATCGGCCCGGCGAGGGCCCCCTGCCCATGGAACGTTTCCGGCCCAATGTGGTGCTCGACGGCACCGCCCCCTGGGCGGAGGACGACTGGCGCCGGGTGCGGATCGGCGAGGTGGTCTTCCAGGTCGCCAAGCCCAGCGGACGCTGCGTGGTGACCACCGTCGACCAGCGCACCGCCGCCCGCGGCAAGGAGCCGCTGCGCACCCTCGCCCGGCACCGACGCTTCGACGACCGGCTGCTGTTCGGCCAGAATCTGATCCCCCGCACAACGGGCGCGCTCCGCGTCGGCGACCCGTTCGAGATACTCGACTGACGGGGCGCATGCGGCGGCCGTCACCCTCATTGCGGGCCGCCCGGCGGCTGCCTACAGTGAGCGCACCGCGCCGCCGACGGGACGGGCCTCGGGGGGAGACAGAGAGCTGTTGTGCCGATGCCTGCCAGCCATGCCGCGAGCGGTCGCCTCATCCCCGTTCAGCGCCTGCGGCCCGGGGACCACGCCTTCGTCGGCTACGGCGACGACGAGGTGCGCTGGGAGGCGGTCACGGCGTTCGTCCGGCTCGGGCTGGCCCGCGGCGAGAAGATCCTGGTGCTGCCGTGCCCGGAGGTGCCGACGGACGAGGTGCTGGCCCGGATCGACTTCCCCAACCGCAGCCCGGTCCGGGCCCGCGAACGCGGCCAACTGGTGATCACCACCATGCGCGAACTGATCCGCCCGGACGCCGAGTTCACCGCCGCCCGGCAACTGGCGCGGCTGCGCGCGGCCACCGACCGGGCGACGGCCGAGGGGTACACCGGGCTGCGGGCGTTCATCGACATGGGCTGGGTGGCCGACCTCGGTGCCGACGCCTCGACGGTGGCGCGGCGCGAGACCGGCGCCCGGTCGCTGTTCGCCGGCCGGCCGTACACCGAGGTCTGCGCCTACGACCGGCGGCGGTTCGGCCGGGAGTGGGTGGGGGCGATGGAGTGGGCGCATCCGCGGGCCGTTCTGGAGCGGTTGGGCGGCCTGCGGGTGGCGCTCGGGGCGGGCGGGGTGCTGTGCTTCGTCGGCGAGGCGGACGCGGCCAACCGGGCCGCGTTCGTGCGGCCGTTGGAGCTCGCGCTGGCCCGGACCGCGGCGGCCCGGCGGTTGACCGTCGACCTGACGGGGCTGCACTTTCTGTCGGTGGGCTGCGCGGTGGGCCTGCTCGTACTGGTCCGGGGCGCGGCGGGCCACGAGCTGGTGGAGGTGCGCTGCGACCGCGGACAGCACCGGATGTTGCGGCGGCTGGGCGCGGAGGCGGTGCCCCGGTTGGCGCCGATTCAGACCGAGGGAGGAGCGCGGCCGTGCTGAACCCGGAACCCGCGGGTCACGGTGGGGCGGAGGGCCCGGTGGAGGAGCCGGGCCGTCGGTTGTTGCAGCGGCGCTTCACCGCGCGGCTGCTGCCGCAGTTGCGGCTGCTGGTCGAGGAGTGCGCGGCCCGCGAGGGGCTGAACGAGCCGCGGCGCGGGGAGTTCGTGCTGGCCGTCGACGAGATCGCCGGGAACGCCGTGGAGCACGCCGGCGGCGCGGGGCGGCTGGTGCTGCGGCGGGTGGGCGACGAGCTGGAGTGCCGGATCAGCGACGCCGGCCCCGGTTTCAGCGAGACGGTGATCCCGGAGCTGCTGCCGGGCCTGGACGGCGCGCCCAAGGGGCGGGGGCTGTGGCTGGCGCGACTGGTGACGGACCGGTTCGCGGTCGCCCCGGGCACCGGCACCGCCGGCCGGCAGGGCGCGGTGGTGACGGTGGCGGTCAAGCTGCACTGACCGGGCCGCCCTACGGGGGCGCGATCCGGCCGACTCCGCGGGGCGGCACAAGTGCGCCGAAATGCCGCCAACTCCCCCAGGATCGAGGGGAGTTCGTGGACGGTTGAGCCTGCCGGGACGGGAGGTGCCCGACCGCCGGCCGGCCGCGCGGCCCGATGTCGCCGCCCCCGTACCGGGCCGCGCGCACGGGCGCCGCTCCGTGCGGTATCCACGACACGGAAAGGGGGCACGATGCGGGCGATCAGGGGCATCTGGCACTGGCGGGGCAATCCGCTCCGGCGCCGCACCGACCGGTGGGAAGCCTGGCTGGCGCTGGGCGCCGCGCTGCTCATCGCCGTCGGGGCGCCGGCCGCCGGCTGGTTCGCCGGACGGACCGCGCACGGCGCCCTGTTGACGACCGTGCGGCTCCAGCGCCACGACCGCCGACCGGTGTGGGCGACCGCGACGCGGCCGGCCTCCGGCACCCGGGTCGCCCCCGACCCGGACACCTCCGTGCCACACCCCGGGCACCCGCGGGTCCTCGCCCGTTGGGCGGGGCCGGACGGCGGTCCGCGGAGCGGGGAGGTGGCCCCGCCGCGGCCGGTGCGGGGCGGCGAGCGGTTCCGGCTGTGGACCGACGCCCACGGGCGGCCGGCGCCACCGCCGATGGACGAGGGCACCGCGGGCACCCACGCGGGGCTGGCCGGGGCGGGCGCCGCGGTGGCGTTCGGGGGGCTCGTCGAGGGCGCCCGGCGGCTCGCGGTGCGGCAGTTGATGGTGCGTCGTTTCCGGCGCTGGGACGCGGCGTGGGAGCGCGCCGGACAGGACTGGGGCCGTGCCGACGCCGGGAGTTGAGACCGGCTGACCAGGCGGCGGACCATGGCAACCGGCACCCCTCAGGCGCGCTACGGTGGTGCCTCCAGCCTGACGGCTGGGGCCCCGCAGACCTCACAGCGGACATCCGCTGACGGATGGCTGCCGGGCCGACATCCGCCGTACGAAGTGGGGACACGACACCGCCATGGCACAGGGCTCGGTCCAGGTGACGCACTCCGGAACGTCGCGTTGGCGGCGCCGCACCGGCGAGTACAGTTCGCTCGCCGCCGCCCTGGAGGCCGCCGGGGACGGTGACGTCCTGACCGTGCCGGCCGGCACCTACCGCGAGAACCTGGTGCTGCAACGGGCGGTGACACTGCGCGGCCCGGAGGGGTCCCGCGGCTCGGTGCGGATCGTGCCGGCCGACGGGGTCGCGCTGACGATACGCGCCTCGGCCACCGTCCACGACCTGCACCTGGAGGCCACCGACTCGGCGGCGCCGGCGCTGCTGGTGGAGGACGGCGCCCCGGAGTTGGCCGACATCCGCGTGGTGACCCGGTCCGCGGCGGGGATCGAGGTGCGCGGTGGGGCCCGTCCGACGGTGCGGCGGTGCACGGTCGACAACGCCGGCGGGGTCGGCATCAGCGTCCTGGACGGCGCCGGCGGGGTCTTCGAGGAGTGCGAGGTGATGGCCGCGGGGCAGGCCGGGGTGGCGGTGCGCGGCGGCGCCCACCCGCGGCTGGAGCGCTGCCGGATCCACCACGCCTCGGGTGCCGGGCTGTCGCTGTCCGGCGAGGGCAGCACGGTCGAGGCGGTGGGCTGCGAGCTGTACGAGATCAAGGGCACGGGCGTCCAGGTGGCCGCGCGGGCCGCCGGCCACCTCACCGACTGCACGGTGCACCGCACCACCGCGGACGGCGTCACCCTGGACACCGACGCGGTGCTCACGCTCGCCGACTGCGACATCCACGACATCCCGGAGAACGCGGTGGACCTGCGCTCCCGTTCAGTGCTGACGCTGACCCGCAGCACGGTGCGGCACTTCGGGCGCAACGGCCTGTCGGTGTGGGACCCGGGCACCCGGGTGGACGCCAACCAGTGCGAGATCCACGACAGTACGGGCGACTACCCGGCGGTGTGGGTCAGCGACGGGGCGACCGCGGTGCTGGACTCCACGCGGGTGCACGACGTCCCCGACGCGCTGTTCGTGCTGGACCGGGGCTCCCGGGCCGACGTGGTCGACTGCGACCTGACACAGGTCCGCAACACCGCGGTGTCGGTGAGCGACGGCGCCACCGTCCAGTTGGACGACTGCCGGATCCGGGAGTCCTCCACCGGCGCCTGGTTCCGCGACCACGGCAGCGGCGGCACGCTCGCCAACTGCACCATCGACGGCGCGCAGACCGGCGTGATCGTCACCAAGGGCGCGGACCCCACCATCGAGGGCTGCACGGTCAGTTCGCCGACCGAGGCCGGGTTCTACGTCTCCGCGGAGGGCCGCGGCACCTTCCACGGCTGCCGGGTCACCGGCAGCTCCGGCTTCGGCTTCCACGTGATCGACGGCTGCCGGACGACGCTGACCCGGTGCCGCACCGAGCGGTGCGCCCGTGGCGGCTACGAGTTCGCCGACGCGCTCGGCAGCGGCGGCGGGCCCACGGTCGAGGACTGCACCAGCGACGAGAGCCGGACCACCCAGGCGCCCACGGTGACCGTGCCGCCCGTCCAACAGGCCACGCAGACCGCCGGGTTGCTGGGCAACGTCCCGAGCGCGCGGCCGGCGCCGGCCGCCACCACGGCCCCGGAGGCGGCGCCGACGCCCGGCCGCCCCTCCGAGGAGGTGCTGGGCGAACTGGACACCCTGGTGGGGCTGGACAGCGTCAAACGGGAGGTGCGCACCCTGATCAACATGATCGAGGTGGGGCGCCGGCGGCAGGAGGCCGGCCTGAAGGCCGCATCGGTCCGCCGCCACCTGGTGTTCACCGGCTCCCCCGGCACCGGCAAGACCACGGTGGCCCGGCTGTACGGCGAGATCCTGCACGCCCTGGGGGTGTTGGAGCGCGGCCACCTGGTCGAGGTGTCCCGGGTGGACCTGGTGGGCGAGCACATCGGCTCGACGGCGATCCGCACCCAGGAGGCGTTCGACCGGGCGCGCGGCGGGGTGCTGTTCATCGACGAGGCGTACGCCCTGGCCCCCGAGGACTCCGGGCGGGACTTCGGCAAGGAGGCCATCGACACGCTGGTGAAGCTGATGGAGGACCACCGGGACGCGGTGGTGGTGATCGTGGCCGGCTACACCGCGGAGATGGAGCGCTTCCTGGCCACCAACCCCGGCATCTCGTCCCGTTTCTCACGCACCATCAGGTTCGGCGACTACGCCCCGGAGGAGCTGCTGCGGATCGTGGAGCAGCAGGGCGAGGAGCACGAGTACCGCCTCGCCGACGGGACCGGCGAGGCGCTGCTGAAGCACTTCACGGCGCTGCCCAAGGGGCCGTCGTTCGGCAACGGGCGCACCGCCCGGCAGACGTTCGAGGCGATGGTCGAGCGGCACGCGGGCCGGGTCGCCGAGCTCACCGACCCGAGCACCGACGACCTGACCCTCCTCTACGCCGAGGACCTGCCCGAACTCCCCTGATGCGGCGGCTCGTCGGCGCGTTGGCCCGGTACTCCCGGGTCCAGCCGGGCGAGCAGTTCGGCGCGCACCCGGTCGAAGACGGGGTCGGCCTGGTAGTCGCCGTGGCCCAGGATCTGCGCGGGCAGCGGGTTCTGCAGGGTGCGGCCGAAGGCGAGCGGGTCGCGCAGCGGGCCCTCGTCGACCGACCGGCCGTCCTCGCAGGTGAGCCGGATCGGCCCACCGATGGGGTCGGTGAAGCGCCAGAGGTTGCGCCAGTCGTCCATCTCGCGGTGCAGGCCGGTGAGGAACGGCGGGCCGAAGAAGGCGGGGAACCAGCGGCCGTAGAGGCGCTCCAGCGGGCTGCCGTAGGTGAGCAGCGCGACCCGGCTGCGGGTGACCAGGTCCAACTGCCATACCGCGGCCGCGGCCAGCACGCTGCCCTGGGAGTGGCCGGAGAGCACCAGCCGGCCGTCGAACTGCTCGGTCCACGTGGCCATCCGCCAGGTCAGGTCGGGCACGGCGCGCTCGGCGTAGCAGGGCGGGGCGAAGGGGTGCGCGGCGCGCGGCCAGAAGGTGCCGACGTCCCAGAGGATGCCGACGGTGCGGCGGGCGGACTGGTCGCGGTAGGCGCGCCGCCCCATGGTGAGCAGCAGGACCACGCCGGCGCCCATCAGCCAGGAGCCGAGCGACTCGGCGGTGTCGGCCGCGGCGTGCACGAACGGCGGGGCGCCCGCGGTGGCGCGCCCCGGGGCCAGGTCGGTGAGCCAGGCGCCGACCACCGCGCCGGCGCCCAACAGCAGCGTGACGGTGGCGATCGCGGCGACCAGGACGGGCGCGGCGTCGGTGAGGCCGGCGCGGGCGATGGTGCCCGCGATGCGCTCGGTGCGCAGCACGTCGGGCCGCTCGCGCGGGTCGTACAGGCCGGGGACGTCCTTGGCGACCCGCCTTCGGACGACCAGCACCCGGACCCCGGCCAGGGCGGCGATCGCGGCGACCACGACCAGCAGCGCGGGCAGCACCGACGCCTGCCAGGACAGCAACACCGGCGGCCCGGGGACCGCGGCGCCGGCCTGGCCGGGGGTGGCGGACCCGTCGATCCAGTCCGCGAACCGCTGGGCCACTCCCCCGGACAGCACCCCGCCGAGCGCACAGGACAGCAGGGCGACGGCCGGGCCGCCCATGCCGCGCAGCGCGGTGCGGGCCTCGCCTCGGGCTGCGCGTTGGAGGAACCACGCGGTGACCGCCAGGGCCAGCACCAACGCGCCCTGGATGACGGCGATTGCGCCGAACGTCGCGACGCCGGGCAGCGCGCCGTGGCTGCGCGCCGCCGGCCGCGCCCAGGCGGCATAGCCGGCAGCGAGCCCGAGCGCCGCCAGCGCGGCGATCGGCAGCGCCCGCACGGTGCGGCGGTCGGGCTCCTCGTCCCGGTCCGCCTCGCTCCGGGCGGTGCGCCAGACGACGGCCAGGGTGGCGGCGGCCAACAGCACCAGCAGGCCGGCGAGGGCCTGGCCGACGGCGGCGAGGTCGACGGCGCCGGCCCGCCGGTCGGTCCGCAGGGACGCGAGCACCAGCGCGGCGGCGATGATCAGCACGCCGGCCGCGGTGTGCGCGGCGCGCAGCCGGGCGACGACCCGGCGGCCGTACCAGAAGCCGTCCAGGCCCAGCGCGGTGCGCTCGTGGGCGGGGGTGTCGCGGGAGGCGCCGGGGCGCCGCGGCGGCGGGGAGGCGGACTCGTAGGCGCTCCAGGTGCGGTGCGAGAGCCACCACAGGAAGCCGACGACGGCCAACGGCAGCGTGGCGCCGAGGACCAGGCGGCGCCCCGGGGCGCTCCACCAGCCCCCGTCGGCGGGGTCGAGGAAGCCCAGCCAGGACTTCCCGGCGGTGCAGGCCGGGGTGCCGGCGCACTGCCAGGCGGTGAGGTCGAGGGCGACCTCGCAGGCCGCGGCGGCCAGCAGGACGGTGAGGCTGAGGGCGAGCAGCCGCACCAGGAGGTCGTAGATCCGCTGCCCGCGGTGGTCGGGCGGGGCGGCCGGGCGCATCCAGTGGGCGAGGTTGGCGACCATGAACGGCAGCAGGACCAGCCAGAGCGCGCGGGCGCCGTTGCCGGAGGTGAGGTTGGACCAGCAGTACGCCTCGCGGACGGGGCGGGCGCGGTAGTCGTCGGGGCGGTGCTCGGCGTCCGCGTCGTCGGTGCGGCGGTAGCAGGCGGCGGTGTCGTCGCCGGTGATCCGCTGGACGCGCGGGTCGCCGAGCATCTTCTCGGGCGTGGTGCCGCCGACGCCGTGGACCAGCAGCTCCAGAGCGAGCTGGGGCCGTTGCGGGGCGGTGACGGGTGCGGTGGCTGGTGCGGTGGTGGCCGCCGGACGCGGTTCCCTCGCGCGGGCGGGTGGTGTGGCGACGGTCTCCACTGGCTTCCCCCGATGTCAGTGCGTGCGGTGTGAGCGGGCGGGCGGGTGTGCCGCACCGGATTCTCCCTGTCTTCTGGGAGCGCCGGCACCCCGGTTGTGGTTCCCGGGGCGCCGGTTGCGGTTCTCCCGGCCGTCGTTCACCCGGACCGGGGCCGCTGTCAGACCCACGTGCGAGGATGAGGAACGAAAGTGCCAGGACGGGCGAAGAGCCGGCTGACGGACCCGGGGTGGAGAGCCGGGCGGAAGGGACGGGCCGCGGTGGGCGACAACCAGAATCTGCTCGCGGAGCAGCGACGGGCCCTGATCCTCGACGAGGTCAGACGGCGCGGCGGCGTGCGGGTCAATGAACTCACCCGGCGCCTGAGCGTCTCGGACATGACGGTCCGTCGTGATCTGGACGCGCTGGCCCGCCAGGGCGTGATCGAGAAGGTGCACGGCGGGGCCCTCCCGGTGAGCGAGCCCAGTGCGCACGAGCCGGGCTTCGAGGCCAAGTCGGGGCTGGAGCTGAGCGCCAAGGCCGAGATCGCCAGGGCGGCGGCCGAGTTGGCGGTGCCGGGCAGCGCGATCGCGCTGGCCGGCGGCACGACGGCGTACGCGCTGGCACAGCGGCTGGTGGAGGTGCCGGAGCTGACGGTGGTGACGAATTCGGTGCGGGTGGCCGACGTGTTCTACGACGCCCAGCGGGCCGCGGCCAGCGGCCGCGAGGGACCCGCACCGGCCAAGGCGGCGACGGTGGTGCTGACGGGCGGCATCCGCACCCCGTCCGACACCCTGGTCGGCCCGGTGGCGGACGCCGCGATCCGCTCGCTCCACTTCGACCTGCTCTTCCTCGGCGTGCACGGCATATCGGTGGAGGCCGGGCTCTCCACGCCCAACCTCGCGGAGGCGGAGACCAATCGGCACTTCGTGCGCTCCGCGCGGCGGGTGGTGGTGGTCGCGGACCACACCAAGTGGGGCACGGTCGGCCTGAGTTCGTTCGCCGCCCTGGACGAGGTGGACGTGCTGGTGACGGACGCCGGGCTGCCCGCCGAGGCCCGGGCGGAGTTCGGCGACCGGCCGACGGAGCTGGTGGTGGCGGGCGAGACGCCGCCCGACGCGGACGGTTGAGGTTGACACCCCGTCAACGAGGGTGACCCTTACCCGTCCCACCGACCCCAGGAGTGCTCGTCCGCGTCCCGACGACTCCGCCCCGTCGCGCTCGACTTCGCCTCACCGGCGACGTCCGCTTCGCCGAGACGCTGCTCGCCACCGAGCCCGGCGCGCGCTACGCCTACCGCGTCGACACCACCAACGCCCCCGTGCTGCGGGCCCTGTTGGAGGACCGGCGGCTGACGCCGGCCGGCGCCGGGACCCGGGGCGGCGGGGCCGTCAGCCGTCCCAGGACCCGCTGGCGAGGAAGTGCTCGACGGTCCGGGTGTAGGGCGCGATGTCGAGCCCCTGGGCGGCCAACCAGTCGTCGGAGTAGTACTTGTCGAGGTAGCGCTCGCCCGGGTCGCACAGCAGCGTCACCACGGACCCGGTGCGCCCCTCGGCGACCATCTCCGCGACGATCCGCAGCGCGCTCCACAGCCCGGTGCCGGTCGAGCCGCCCGCCTTGCGGCCGATCGCCCGCTCCAGCGCGCGGACCGCGGCGATGCTCGCCGCGTCCGGCACCTTCATCATCCGGTCGATCGCCCCGGGCACGAAGCTGGGCTCCATCCGCGGCCGGCCGATGCCCTCGATCCGGGAGGCGGTGGCGCAGTCGGTCTTCGCGTCGCCGGTGCGCCAGCCGTCGAAGAAGCAGGAGTTCTCCGGGTCGGGGACGCAGATCCGGGTGTCGAACTGCATGTAGTGGACGTAGCGGGCGATGGTCGCGGAGGTGCCGCCGGTGCCCGCGGTGGCGACGATCCAGGCGGGCTCGGGATAGCGCTCCAGTCGCAGTTGCTGGTAGATCGACTCGGCGATGTTGTTGTTGCCGCGCCAGTCGGTGGCCCGCTCGGCATAGGTGAACTGGTCCATGTAGTGCCCGCCGGACTCGGCGGCCAGCCGCGCCGAGACCTCGTAGACGGTCCGCGGGTCCTGCACCAGATGACAGGTGCCGCCGTGGAACTCGATCAGCCGGGTCTTCTCCCGGCTGGTGGTGGCCGGCATCACGGCGATGAACGGGACGCCGATCAGCGAGGCGAAGTACGCCTCGGAGACGGCCGTGGAACCGCTGGACGCCTCGATCACCGGCTTCCCCGGGCGGATCCAGCCGTTGCACAGCCCGTAGAGGAACAGCGAGCGGGCCAGCCGGTGCTTGAGGCTGCCGGTGGGGTGCGTCGACTCGTCCTTGAGGTAGAGGTCGATGCCCCACCGCTCGGGCAGCGGAAAGCGCAGCAGATGGGTGTCGGCGGTGCGGTTGGCATCCGCCTGGACCTTGCGGACGGCTTCTTTCAGCCAGCCCCGGTAGTCCGGATCCGAGCGGTCCACGTCGACGGTCGGCAGGACCGGGATCTGGGTCGCCCCCTGGTCCCCGGGCCGGCCCTGCGGTTGTTGTGCGGTGCTCACCGGCGCGCTCCTCAAGGGTCTACGGGCCCGCCGGGAAGGCCGGCCGAGTAACGACTATAACCACCCGGCGCACGCTTCTCACCTGCATAAACATCGCTTTGAGCAGCCCCAAGAAGGGCCTGGGGGAAGGGTGTTGTGCGCCTCTGCGCCCCGTACGGCACTGGTGTACCGCGAGCGATATCGGCAAAATTCCCTGAGGGGGGCGGCGGACGGTACCGCCCACGGCATCGGGGAGTGGTGAAGATGGCGGACCAGGAGTACAACGCGACCGGCGTCCGGATCGAGCGCTCGTTGCGGTCCTTGACCAGGGCCGGACAGATCCGCATCAGCGGGGGCCGGCTGGCCCTTCTGACCAGCTACGGAACGGAAATCGACAGCGCACCACTCGGCTCCGTGGAAGCGCACAAGCCGCTCTTCGCGGCCCGCGACCGGGCGCTCGCCACGCTCAACGGCAACCGCTACTCGCTGACGCTGGGCACCCGCGACCGCTTCCTGAAGGCCGTGGAAGCAGCACGTCAGCCACGCGCGTGAACGCCGCCCGCGGCTGAGGCGGTGCGGTTGCGGCGGTGCACCGCCTGCATGACCCTGGACGAGTATCACCGAGGGTTCAACAGCGGTGACGCTGTGGTGCAGCCGGCATCGCTGGTTCCGATCTTCGCCCCTCCCCGGTACGAGGGGCGCCCGACCTCATCAGGGAGTCGCGGTCGTGATCAGGCAGCCCAGCAGACACTGCACGGTGGAGCTCCAGGCCCTTCCGGCCCGCATCGGGCACGTGCGCAGGATCGTCACCGCGCAGCTGCGCTACTGGCAGCTCGACGCCCTGATCGACCCGGCCGCACTCGGGGTGACCGAACTCCTCGCCAACGTCCACCGGCACGCCCGTCCGAGCAAGCAGTGCACGGTCGAACTGTGCGTGCTGCTCGACCAGTTGACGGTTTCGGTGCACGACCTCGACCCCCGGCTGCCGCGGCTGCGGACGGCCGGCAGTTGGGAGACCTCCGGCCGCGGGCTGGCACTGATCGCGGCGCTCAGCGAGAGCTGGGGGGTGCGCCCGCACGACCCGGGAAAGATCGTCTGGTTCACCCTCCCCGCCCTCTCCACCGCCCTCACGGAGGCCCGCGCGCGGCACGCCGGGTGGGACACCGCGCCGTTGCCGGAGTCGGCCACCGACCCCCGGCCGCGCACCCGGAGCGCTCAGGTCGGCTGAAACCCCCGCCCGTCAGGCCGCCTTCCCCCTGGGGCCGGCGCCGAAGTGCTCCTCCAGAACGGACAACCGGCGCCAGTACTCCTCCTCGTCGATCTCGCCGGCGGCGAACCGGCGCCCGAGGACGGCGATCGGCGTGGGCGCGTCCCCTCCGCCCGTGGGCCGGGCTCCCGACCACGGGCCGCGGAAGGCCCGCCCGGGACCGCCGCGCCGCCACCCGGTGTGGCGCAGCAGCGTCACCACCCCGAAGGCGACGGCCGCCCAGACCAGCGGGACGAACAGGATCCAGGGCCCCGGTCCACCGCCGGACCAGTGCCCCGCCAGCGCGTTCGCGGACGTACTCATGGCTGCGTTCACGGAAGTCAACTCCTCGACGACACGCCCCGGATGCGCACCGCCCGCGGATCGGCCGGCCCCTCTGGGGACGCCTTCGAGCCTCGCTCCCGGAGGTCCGCGCGTCGTCGTACGCGCGGCGACAGCGGGAGTACGACGGGGGGCGTAGGGGCCGGGGACGGGGGGCTTCTTGATCTCTGTAACTACTGGTATGTACAGTCGAGGCATGAGCAACAGCGCGCAGAACGGGGCGGCCGCCGAGTCGCAGGCGCCCCCGGCCGGCACCAGGGAACGGCTCGTCACCAGTACCCAGGAACTCCTGTGGGAGCGCGGCTACGTGGGCACCAGCCCCAAGGCGATCCTCCAGCGTGCCGGGGTGGGCCAGGGCAGCATGTACCACCACTTCGCCGGCAAGTCCGACCTCGCGCTGGCGGCGATCCGACGCACCGCGGAGGACATGACGGCGGCCGCCGAGGAGATCTTCGCCGGCCCCGGCACCGCGTACGACCGGGTCGAGGCGTATCTGCTGCGGGAGCGACGGGTGCTGCGCGGCTGCCCGATCGGGCGGATGACGCAGGACCGCGACGTGGTCCAGGACCCCGAACTGCGGGCCCCGTTGGACGAGATGTTCGGCTGGCTCCAGCACCGGATCGCCGAGGTCCTCACCGAGGGCCGGCGGCGCGGCGAACTGTCCGCCGGCCTCGATCCGGCCGCCACCGCGGCGAGCGTGGCCGCCGTCGTCCAGGGGGGCTACGTCCTGGCCCGGGCGGCCGAGGACACCGCGCCGTTCGACGCGGCCGTGCACGGCCTGCTGGCGCTGCTGGCCGCGCAGCGCACGCCGGACCGCCCCGCCGCGCCCGACGCCCCCTGACCGCACGCCCTCCCGGAGTCACCATGCACGCCATGCAGTACCGCATCACCCTGCCCACCGACTACGACATGGGGATCATCCGCCAACGGGTCACCACCAAGGGCCCGTTGCTGGACACCCTCCCGGGCCTCGGCCTCAAGGCGTACGGCGTCCGCGAACGCGGCACCGACGGCTCGCCGGTCAACCAGTACGCGCCCTTCTACCTCTGGGTCGACCAGGAGGCGATGACCCGCTTCCTGACCGGCGCGGGGTTCCGCGGCCTGTCCGACGACTTCGGGCGCCCGGCGGTCCACAACTGGCGGGGCCTGTACCACCGTTCGGGCCCCGCCGCCGCACACGCCCCCGGCGCCTACACCCGGCGCGCCGAACTCCTCCCGCAGGACGCCGACCCGACCACGGCCGTCGAGAACGCCCTGGCGGCGCACGAGGAGTTGGCGACCACGGACGGCGTCCACTCCACGGCCCTCGGCCTCGATCCCCGGCACTGGGAACTGGTCCACTTCACCCTGTGGGCCTCCCCCGTCCCCGGGTCCGCGGACGGGGAACGCTACCGGGTGCTGCACCTGTCGGCCCCGGGCACGGAGCTCTTGGGCACCGGGCGGCAAGGGTGAGCCCGTCCGCCGCCGCGCCGGGGGCCGACCGCCACGGGGCACCCGCCGCCCTCGTCATCCGCACCGTCCTCGGCGACCTCGCCCCCGAGCGGCTCGGCGTGTGCGACGCGCACGACCACCTGTTCCTCGCCAGCCCCCAACTGCCCGGCCAGGAACTGGCCGACGTCGACGCGGCCGCCGCCGAACTGCGGGCGTTCCGGGACGCCGGCGGGGCGGCGGTGGTCCAGTGGACGCCGCACGGCATGGGCCGGCACGCCGCCGAACTGCCGCGGCTGGCCCGCGCGTCGGGCGTGACGATCGTGGCCGCGACCGGCCTCCACCAGGAGGCGCACTACGCCCCGGAGGTCCTGGCGAACCTCCCGGCGGACCTGGCCGCGCTCTTCGTCGCGGAACTCACCGAGGGGATCCGGAGCGCGGGCCGCGGCGGGGCCCACGACGACGCCGGGGCCGACGCGGACCGCCCCGAGCCCCGCCCCCGGGCCGGCCTGATCAAGGTGGCCGGCGGCTTCCACGGGCTGGACCGGCACGCCCGGCGCACCATGACGGCTGCCGCCGAGGCCCATCGGGAGACCGGCGCGGCCATCGGCGTCCACCTGGAGCTCGGCACCGGGGCGCTGGACGTCCTCGACCTGCTCTGCGGCGAGTTGGCGGTCCCGCCGGACCGGGTGATCCTCGGCCACCTCAACCGCTCGCCCGATCTCACGGTCCACCGGATGGCCGCCGAGTCCGGCGCCTACCTCGCCTTCGACGGGCCGTCGCGCGCCCACCACGCCACGGACTGGCGCCTGCCGGACGCGGTGGCGGCACTGTGCGACGCGGGGTTCGCCGACCGCATCCTCCTCGGCGGCGACACCACGACGGCCGCCGCACGCTCGGTGAACGGCGGCCCCGGCATGCCGAATCTGCTACGCGGGTTCGGCCGACGACTCGCGGCCGCGGTGGGCGAGGTGTTGGTGCGACAGATGTTGGCCGCCAACCCGCGGATGGCTTTTGGCCTGCGTGTTGTTTGACATCCCACGTTGTTGGGTCTCCCGCCGCGCGGGTTGCTGTTGTTTGCGCCTGCGGCGCGGGGCCGCTGCCGGTCCGCTGCGCGGGGCGAGCCGATGGGTCCGCTGCGCGGGGCTGTTGGGGTGCGGTGACGGGCCTGCGGGGTGGGTGTGCAGGACTGCTTCGCTTTACGTCCTGCACACCCAC
>NZ_JBIVXW010000071.1:0-48002 GCF_044769405.1 Streptomyces sp. NPDC090442 | reverse complement strand
GGGGGGGGGGGGGGGGGGGGGGGGGGGGGGGGGGGGGGGGGGGGGGGGGGGGGCCCCCCCCCCCCCCCCCCCCGGCCGGTAGGTGCCGAAGCTCCAGACGGTGCCCTCGGCGTCGCGCGCCAGATAGTCCCGGGAGCCGTACTCCTGGTCCGTCGGCGGCACCAGGATCTCCACCCCGGCCCGCCGGGCCCGCTCGCAGTGCGCGTCGGGATCGTCGACGATGACGTACACGCCGCTCGACCCGGCGTCGCCCAGCGCCTCGTCGAAGGGGCCGCCGTGCCCCTTCGAACCGAGCATCACCACCCCGTCGCCGTGGGCGAGTTCGGCGTGCAGCACGGTGCCGTCCGCGCCGTCGTACCGCGCGGCGACGGTGAAGCCGAACGCCTCCGTCAACTGCCGGATGGCGCCCGGGGCGTCCCGGTAGAGCAGCGTGGGGAACACCCCCGAAGTGCCCGCCATGTCGATCACCGCACCTCTCGCGTCGTCGGACGGCCCCGTGCCGCCCCCACTCCTGTGTCCTGCCTCACAGTCTGACGGCGGGGTCTGACAACGCAGGAAATCGACTTGCACCGGCCCGTTAGACTGCCTGCATGGCAGTTCTCCTCTGGGTTCATTAGACGGCGTAGACCGCTCTCGGACCGTCCGTCCAACCCGCCGTCTTCCTGCCCTGGAGTTTTCCCGTGATCACCGCTTCCGGCCTTGAGCTGCGCGCCGGCGCCCGAATCCTCATCGAGTCCGCCTCCTTCCGCATCGCCAAGGGCGACCGCATCGGCCTGGTCGGCCGCAACGGAGCCGGCAAGACCACCCTCACCAAGGTCCTGGCCGGTGAGGGCATGCCGACCAGCGGCTCGGTCGCCCGCTCCGGCGAGGTCGGCTACCTCCCGCAGGACCCGCGCACCGGCGACCTCGACGTCCTCGCCCGCGACCGCATCCTCTCCGCCCGCGGCCTGGACACCGTGCTGCGCCGGATGCGGGAGAACGAGGACCGGATGGCGAACGGCAAGGGCGCCACCCGCGAGAAGGCCATGAAGAAGTACGAGCGGCTGGAGACCGAGTTCCTCACCAAGGGCGGTTACGCGGCCGAGTCCGAGGCGGCCACCATCGCCGCCAGCCTGGGCCTGCCGGACCGGATCCTCGCCCAGCCCCTGCACACCCTCTCCGGCGGCCAGCGGCGCCGCGTCGAGCTGGCCCGGATCCTCTTCTCGGACTCCGACATCCTGCTGCTCGACGAGCCCACCAACCACCTCGACGCCGACTCCATCGCGTGGCTGCGCGACTACCTCAAGAGCTACCGCGGCGGCTTCATCGTCATCTCCCACGACGTCGACCTGGTCGAGACGGTCGTCAACAAGGTCTTCTACCTGGACGCCAACCGCTCGCAGATCGACGTCTACAACATGGGCTGGAAGCTCTACCAGCAGCAGCGCGAGGCCGACGAGAAGCGCCGCAAGCGCGAGCGGGCCAACGCCGAGAAGAAGGCCGCGGCGCTCAACTCCCAGGCCGACAAGATGCGGGCCAAGGCCACCAAGACCGTCGCCGCGCAGAACATGGCCCGGCGCGCCGACAAGCTGCTGGCCGGCCTGGAGGCGGTGCGGGTCTCCGACAAGGTCGCCAAGCTGCGCTTCCCGGACCCGGCGCCGTGCGGCAAGACCCCGCTGACCGCCGAGGGCCTCTCCAAGTCCTACGGCTCCCTGGAGATCTTCACCGACGTCGACCTCGCCATCGACAAGGGCTCCCGGGTCGTCATCCTGGGCCTCAACGGCGCCGGCAAGACCACCCTGCTGCGGCTGCTGGCGGGTGTCGAGACGCCCGACACCGGCGAGGTCCGCCCCGGCCACGGCCTCAAGCTGGGCTACTACGCCCAGGAGCACGAGACCCTGGACCCGGACCGCACGGTCCTGGAGAACATGCGCTCCGCCGCCCCCGACATGGACCTCGTCGAGGTCCGCAAGGTGCTGGGCTCCTTCCTGTTCTCCGGTGACGACGTCGACAAGCCGGCCGGCGTGCTCTCCGGTGGCGAGAAGACCCGCCTCGCCCTGGCCACCCTGGTCGTCTCCTCCGCCAACGTCCTCCTCCTCGACGAGCCCACCAACAACCTCGACCCGGCCAGCCGCGAGGAGATCCTCGGCGCGCTGCGCACCTTCACCGGCGCCGTGGTGCTGGTGACCCACGACGAGGGCGCGGTGGACGCGCTGACCCCGGAGCGGATCATCCTGCTCCCGGACGGCGTCGAGGACCTGTGGGGCCAGGACTACGCGGACCTGGTCGCCCTGGCCTGATCTCCGAGGTGCCGGTGCCGCCGGTTGGATCACGCCCGCTGGATCATTCGGCCCACGGGTGATCCATCATCTGAGTGAGAACGGCTCGTACACCGGCGAGCCTGCGACATCCGGCCGGGCCCCACGGGCCCGGCCGGCATCTTTTCTACGGCACACCACCTGACCTGGCACTTTTCGGGCACCCGGTGGTGTGCGCGAGTTCCGGGGCGTGCGGCGGCGGCGAGGCGGACCGCGCCGGCCGCCCGCGGCACGGCAAAGGATGTCTCACATACCTTGCGGAATGGGTGGCCAGGAAGCCGGGGAGGGGTGATCATGAGAGTCCAGAGCGCACTTCCCACGAGGAGGCACGGGTGGCCGAGACTCTGAAGAAGGGCAGCCGGGTAACCGGCGCTGCGCGCGAAAAGCTCGCGGCAGACCTGAAGAAGAAATACGACGCCGGAGCGAGCATCCGGGCGCTGGCCGAGGAAACCGGCCGCTCCTACGGATTCGTGCACCGGATGCTCAGCGAATCCGGTGTGGTCCTGCGCGGTCGCGGCGGAGCCACGAGGGGTAAGAAGGCCGCCTCGGTCTGAGGGCCGCGGCTCCGGGTGCATGCGGTGCCCCCGGCCGTCCCAGCAGTCGGCCGGGAGGTTACCGTTCAGTCACTTACGCACGCAGGTGCGGTGGCTGACTCGGAGGCGCCCTCATGACTCTGCTCGACAAGCACGGTGTGCGGCTCACCGTGGACGACGCGATCGCCACGGTGACCCTCGCCAACGCGGCAAAGCGCAACGCACAGAGCCCCGCCATGTGGCGGGCGCTGGCCGAGGCGGGCTCGCTGCTGCCGGGGAACGTCCGGATCGTGGTCCTACGCGGAGAGGGCAGGTCCTTCTCCGCGGGGCTGGACCGGCAGGCGTTCACGCCCGAAGGGTTCGACGGCGAGCCGTCGTTCCTCGACCTGGCACGCGATACGGATGAGGCGTTGGACGCCACGATCGCCGAGTACCAGGAAGCGTTCACCTGGTGGCGGCGGACCGACCTGGTGTCCATCGCCGCCGTCCAGGGGCACGCCATCGGCGCGGGCTTCCAACTCGCCCTCGCCTGCGACCTGCGGGTCGCCGCCCAGGACGCGCAGTTCGCCATGCGTGAGACCAGCCTGGGCCTGGTTCCGGACCTGACCGGCACCCACCCCCTGGTGGGGCTGGTCGGCTACGCCCGGGCGCTGGAGATCTGCGCCACCGGGCGCTTCGTGCACGCCGACGAGGCCGGACGGATCGGCCTGGCCAACGTCGTGGTGCCCGGCGATGAACTCGACGGCGCGGTGGCCGACTTGGCCGCCGCGCTGCTCGCCGCGCCCCGGGACGCGGTCATCGAGACCAAGGCCCTGTTGGCCGGCGCCGCGGGCCGCAGCTACGAGGAGCAGCGCCGCGCCGAGCGGGCCGCCCAGGCGCGGCGGCTGCGGGACCTGGCCGGCGCGGGGGACTGACCGGCGGCGTCAGCGGTACTGGACCGCGGTGATCAGCACGGCCGCGGTCTCCGGTGCCGGTGGTGGGCCGGTCACCGCCCGGCCCACGGCGCGGGCGACGTCCAGGGGGCGGTGACCGGCGGCGGTCGCCAGTTGGATCAGTATGTGCGTCCCGTCGTCGGTGCGTGCCACCGGGCGGGAGCGGCCGGCCAGGGCGGGGGCGAGTCGGGCCACCCCGGGTACGGCGAGGATCCGGGCGGCGAGGTCGTCCGGAGCTGCCGGGGCTTGCGGGCCGGGGGAGGTGCCCCGGTCCGGGGCCCCGGTTTCCGCTCCGGTCCGTGGAACTTCCGCTTCCGCGGCGCCCGGTGAGGCTTCGCCGCGTGGTGCGTCCGCGGCCGGCTCGTCCAGGAGGCCGGTGATCCGGAGGTCCACGGCGGTCAGGCGGAGCCCCAGGTCGCGCTCCGCCGCGGTCAGCAGCGCCGTCCGCAGGCGGGCGGCGAGCGGGGGCAGGGGGCAATCCGGCGGTGCGGTGACGTCCGCCGTGAGGCGCAGGGGGCCCGGGGGCAGGGCGCTGGGTGGGGGCGGGACGGTCGGCGCGGGGGCGTCGGCCGGGGCGTCCAGGGCGAGCCGTAGCGCGCTCAGGCGGATGCCGGGCGGGATGCCGGGGGAGCGCAACAGGGCGGTGCGGGCGGCGCGTTCGGAGATCCAGGCCCCGTCCGCCGGGCCGCCGAGCGGCAGCACCCGGCCGAGGCCGAGCTGTGCCCGCACCGTGCGCGCCACGTCGTTCGCGACCACCGCGTCACCCCTTTTTCCGGGCCCGTTCCGGGCCACCTCCCCAGCCTGCCGCAGTCGGTCCGCCCCGGCAGGCCGGGCACTCCGCTGCCCCGTCCCCGGGGCGCGCCCCGTCCGCCGCCCCTACTGTGGGGAGCGCCATGAGCGGGACGAATGGGGTGAATGGGGTGAGTGGTGTGGATCGGGTGAGTGGGATGGGTGGGGTGGTTGGCGTGAGTGGGAGAGGGGGTGGGGGCGATGGCTGAGGACGGGTCGGGCGCGGAGGCGGTGCGGCCGCCGGTGAAGCGGGGCGGGGGCGACCCCGCGACCCGTGGGCGGACCACCATCGCCGACGGCGTCGTGGAGAAGATCGCCGGGCTCGCGGCCCGGGACGTGGTGGGCGTCCACGCGATGGGCAGCGGGTTCGCCCGGACGCTCGGCGCGGTGCGCGACCGGGTGCCCGGCGGCGGGCGGGCGGCCACCGCGACGCGCGGGGTGAAGGCCGAGGTCGGCGAGGTGCAGACCGCGCTGGACCTGGAGATCGTGGTCGACTACGGGGTCGCCATCGCGGAGGTGGCCCGGGCCGTCCGGGAGAACGTGATCTCCGCCGTGGAGCGGATGACCGGCCTGGAGGTCGTCGAGGTCAACATCGCGGTGAGCGACGTGAAGTTGCCCGACGAGGACGACGAGGACGAGGAAGCGGAGCCGCGGCTCCAGTGACCGGGACGGCCGGAGCGGCAAGCGAAGGAGCGCACGATGAGCATGGCCGTGATCGGCCTCGTGGCCGGGATGGCGCTGGGCTTCGCCGGGTACTTCGGCGGGTTCGGGGCGTTCATCCTGGTCGCGGCGCTGGGCGTGGTGGGGTTCGTGGCCGGCAGGTTCCTCGACGGGGACCTGGAGGCCGGGGAGTTCTTCCGCACCCGGACCGGTGACCGCGACGACCGGCGGCGGTGAGCGGCGGATGGCGACGGTGACCGGGCCCGCCGCTGCCGCCGACGTGCCGGCCGGCGAGCGCGGGGAGACCAGGGTCGCGGACCGGGTGGTCGCCAAGATCGCGGCGCGGGCGGCCCGGGAGGCGCTGCGTGCGGCGTCCCCCGGGGTGCCCACCGACGCGCACGCCACGGTGACGGTGGACCGCCGCGAGGTCCATCCGCCGTTCGGCGAGGCCCGGCTGCGGATCGCCGTGGAGCTGGCCTATCCCGCCCCGATCGGCGCGCGGTGCGGCCAGGTGCGGCGTCAAGTGACCGCGCGTGTGAGCGAGTTGGCGGGGATGGTCGTCGCCGAGGTGGCGGTGCAGGTGGAGCGGTTGAACTCGCCCCTGTTGACGGACCGGGGGCGGGAGCGGGTGCGATGAGCGCGGGACGGGGTGCGGTCGGGGCCCGTCAACCGGACCGTTCCGAGGGCGGGTTGGCGGTCGGGCCGGACGCCGTGGATCCCGAACCGGTCCACGCCGACCGGCGCGCGGGGCGCTTCTGGTCGGCCCGGCGGGTGCCGGCGGCGCTGGTCGCGCTGGTCCTGTTGGGCGCCGCCGGGCTGCTGCTCTACGACGTGGCGGCGGTGCGGGCCGGCCGCGCCGCGATGGCCTGGCGCCGGCGGCTGGCGCACGAACTGGCCACCCGGCACCTGGATGACCCCTGGGTGTTGGGGGTCGCGGCGGCCGCGGTGGTCCTCGGGATCTGGCTGCTCACGCTGGCCGGCACGCCGGGTCTGCGGGCGGTGCTGCCGATGCGGCGGGCCACCCCCGGCGTCCGGGCCGGGCTCGACCGGCCGGCCGCCGCGCTGGTGCTGCGCGACCGGGCCATGGAGGTCTCCGGAGTGCAGTCCGTGCGGATGACCGTCAGCCGCCACCGGGCGCGGGCCCAGGCGGTGGTGCACTTCCGGGAGTTGGACGAGGTCCGCGGCGACCTCACCACGGCGCTCGGCGACGGACTGCGGCAACTCGGCCTGCCGCACCGGCTGCGGCTGTCCGTCGACGTCCGGCGCCCCAAGAGGAGGTGAGGGCGTGACGCGCACCGTGCACGCCGCGGTCAACCGGGTGTTGCTCGGACTGGTCGGGCTGCTGCTGCTCGGCGGCGGCGCCCTGGCGCTGCTGGGCGGCCTGGACCTGCCCGCCCGTTGGCACCTCGCGCTGCCCGCCGGCTGGCCCTGGGCCCGCCCGGACGCGGTCCCGCTCCCGGCGGGTGACCGCACCCGGTTCACCGACCGCGGCTGGTGGTGGCCGTCGGTCATCGCCGGGCTGGCCGTTCTGGTGCTGTTGCTGCTGTGGTGGCTGCTGGCCCAACTCCGGCGGCGCCGGCTCGGATCGCTGCTGGTCGACACCGGGGACGGGGAGGGCGCGGTGGTGCGCGGGCGGGCCCTGGAGGCGGTACTGGCGGCCGAGGCGGCGGCGCTGGACGGCGTCGACCGGGCGGCCGTCGTGCTGACCGGCCGCCGCATGGCGCCGCAGGCGCGCGCCCTGGTGGTCCTCGCCCCGCACGCCGACCCCGGGATCGTGGTGCTCCGACTGTCCGAAGGGGCGGTGGCGCACGCCCGCGAGTCGGCTGGCCTGGAACGGCTGCCGACGGAGGTCCGGCTGCGGGCGGTCCGCCACCGGGCGGAACGGGTCAGCTAGGGCGGGTGGGGCTAGGGGGTGCGCGGTTGACCTGCCCGCCTGTGAAGCCTTCCGCTGACGGCCGGAAGGCGCCGACAGTCGGCAGTCGCACGGGAGTTGAGTGGCGGCGGTGGCCGTACAGCCGCGTCCCAGCGGTCTTCGCGGGAGCCGGGCGAAGGGGACTCCGACGAGAATCGCGCGAACCCGCCCCGGCCGGGCGTCCGTCGCGTCGGCCGGGGCGGTGCCGTGGGCGGCGCGAACGCCACCGGGTGGGACTCAGAAGCCGCGGCGGGCCCCGCCGTTCACCGGGACCATCACGCCCGTCACGTAGGACGCGGCGGGGGAGAGCAGGAAGGCGGCGGTGCGGCCGAACTCCGCAGGGTCGCCGTAGCGGCGCAGCGGGATGGCGGCGCAGTTGCGGGTGCGGGAGCCCTCGGGGTCGCCGGAGGCCGCGTCGATCTGGGCCATCCGGTCGGTGGCGATCCGGCCGGGCAGGACGCCGACGACGCGGATGCCGCGCGGGCCCAACTCGTCGGCGAGGGACTTGGCGAAGCCGGCGAGGCCCGGGCGCAGGCCGTTGGAGATGGTGAGGCCGGCGATCGGCTCGTGCACCGAGCTGGAGAGCACGAAGCCGATGACGCCGCCCTCGCCCAGCTCCGCGGCGACGGTGCGGGCGAGCCGGACCGCGCCGAGGAAGACCGTCTCGAAGGCCGTCTGCCACTGCGCGTCGGTGGTGTCGGCGGTGGTGCCGGGCGGCGGGCCGCCCACGCTGACGAGGACGCCGTCCAGTCGCCCGAAGCGCTCCCGGGCGGCCGCCACCAGGCGGGCCGGCGCGTCGGGGTCGGCGTTGTCGGCGGCGACCCCCAGGGCCCGCTCGCCCAGGGAGGCGGCGGCCTCGGTGGCGGCCTCCTCGGTGCGTCCGGTGAGCACGACGTTGGCGCCGTCGGCGACCAGTTCGCGGGCGGTGGCGAAGCCCAGGCCCCGGGTGGCGCCGGTGAGGAGATACGTCCGGTCGGTGAGTCCAAGATCCATGGCCCTAGTCTGCCCCCGCGCCGTCGTGCAGCGCGAAGGCGGTCCCCACCAGGCCGATGTGGCTGAACGCCTGGGGGAAGTTGCCCAGTTGGCGCCCGCTGGCCGGGTCGTACTCCTCGGCCAGCAGCCCCACGTCGTTGCGCAGCGTCAGCAGCCGCTCGAACAGCGCCCGGGCCTCCCGCCGGCGCCCGGTCAGCAGCAGCGCGTCCGCCAGCCAGAACGAGCAGACCAGGAACGTGCCCTCGTCGCCGGGGAGCCCGTCCACGGGGGTGCCCTCGGTGCTGTAGCGGCGCATCAGGCCGTCGTGCGTCAGCTCGCGGCGCAGGGTGTCGACGGTCGAGAGCACCCGGGGGTCGTTGCCGGGGAGGAAGCCGACCCGTGGGATCAGCAGCGTCGCGGCGTCCAGTGCCGTCGAGCCGTAGGACTGGGTGAAGGTGCCGCGCTCGGTGTCGTAGCCGCGCGCGCAGACCTCCCGGTGCACCTCGTCGCGCATCGCCCGCCAGCGGTTCACGTCCCCGCCCGGCCGCGGGTGCGCCTGCAGCACCTTGACCGCACGGTCGGCCGCGACCCAGGCCATGACCTTGGAGTGCACGAAGTGCTGGCGGGGGCCGCGGATTTCCCAGATGCCCTCGTCCGGGTCGCGCCAGGTGGACTCCAGGTACTCCACCAGCGCCCGTTGGATGCTCCAGGCGTGCGGCTTGACCGGCAGCCCCGCGGCGAGCGCGGCGTGGAACGAGTCGATCACCTCGCCGTAGACGTCGAGTTGGCGCTGCCCGACGGCGGCGTTGCCGATCCGCACCGGCAGCGAGCTCTCGTACCCGGACAGCCAGGGCAGTTCGGTCTCCGGCAGCCGCCGCTCGCCGGCCAGCCCGTACATGATCTGGAGGTCGTCGGGGGAGCCGGCCACCGCGCGCAGCAGCCAGTCCCGCCAGGCGTCGGCCTCCTCCAGATAGCCGGCGGTGAGCAGGGAGTTCAGGGTCAGGGTGGCGTCGCGCAACCAGCAGTAGCGGTAGTCCCAGTTGCGCACCCCGCCCGGCTCCTCGGGCAGCGAGGTGGTGGGGGCCGCGACGATCCCGCCGGTGGGCGCGTAGGTCAGCGCCTTGAGGGTGATCAGGGAGCGGATCACCGCGGCGCGGTACCGGCCGTGGTAGCGGCACCGCGCGGACCAGGCGTGCCAGTCCTCGGTGCTGTCCGCGAGGGCCGTGAACGGGTCGATCTGGTCGGGCCGGGGCTCGTGCGAGGGGTGCCAGCTCAGGACGAACGCGGTGCGCTCGCCGGCGGCGACGGTGAACTCCGAGCGGGTGCTGAAGTCCCTGCCATAGGTGACGCCGTCGGTGGGGGTGCGCAGCCACACCGAGTCCGGGCCGGCGATCGCGACCCGGCTGCCCTCGGAGGCGCGCACCCAGGGCACCACCCGCCCGTAGTCGAACCGCAGCCGCAGCACCCCGTGCATCTCGACCCGGCCGCGCAGCCCCGTGACGACCCGGACGACGTCGGGCATCCGCTCGCGCTGCGGCATGAAGTCGGTGACCTTGACGCTGCCCTCGGGGGTCTCCCAGACGGTGTCCAGGATCAGCGAGTCCCCGCGGTAGCTACGGGTGGAGAGGGCCTCCGGCGACCGCGGGGCCAGCGTCCAGTGACCGTTGTCCCGGCCGCCGATCAGGGCGGCGAAGCAGGCGGCGGAGTCGAAGCGGGGCAGGCAGAGCCAGTCGATGGAGCCGTCCCGGCCGACGAGCGCGGCGGTCTGGAGATCGCCGATGAGTGCGTAGTCCTCGATGCGTGGGTGCACCCCGCGGCCCTTCCCGCGGGGCGCGGGCGTTACTCGGGGGTGGCGGCCGTCCGGGCTACCGGCTCGCCGGCGGCGGCCTGTTCGGCGTCGTCGGCCTTCTCCGGCGCCGCGACGGCCTCCCCGGACTCCGCGGTCCCCTCGGCCTCCTTGGCGGCGGCCGCCGCCCGGTCGCGGCGCTCCCGGCGTACCAGGACGACCCAGCCGACCGGCACCGCCGCCGCGAACAGCCACCACTGGATCGCGTACGCCATGTGCGGGCCGATGGAGTCGTGGTCCGGCTCGGGCACCAACTCGGGGGAGTTGTTCTTGGTCTTGGGCGCGGTCTGCTCGATGTAGCCGCCGAGCATCGGGCGGCCCACCCGCTTCGCCTGCTGCTTGCTGTTGATCAGCATGACCTGGCGGGGCGGCAGGCCCTTGGTGTCCTTGATCCCGCTGACCGCGGTGGTCTCGTCGACCATCATCCGGCCGGTGACGGTGACCGTGCCCTTGGGGGCGGCCGGCACGTCGGGGAACTTGGTGAGGTCGTTGCCGGGCGCGATCCAGCCGCGGTTGACGACCACGGCGTCGCCGTCGGGCAGGACGAGCGGGGTCAGCACGTAGTAGCCAATGGACTGTTCGTCGGCGGCGGTGCGCTGGCGGACCACGACCTCGTGCGCGGTGTCGTACGTTCCGGTGGCGGTGACCCGGCGCCACATCTCGCCGTGCGGCAGGTCGCGGCCGACGGCGGCCAGCTCGGTCACCGGGACCGGGGTGGCGGCCAGGTTGTGCGCGATCTGCGCGTTCTGCGCCACCTTGTGCTGATGGCGGTGGAACTGCCAGAACCCCAGCTTGATCATGAGGGGGATCAGGACGAGCCCTAGGAGGGTGAGGATCACCCACTGCCGGGTCAACAGGAAGCGGTACACGGCTGCGACGGTACCCCCCGACCCTGGGCGCCCGGCCCGCGGGGTCCCCCGGCGGGCCGACGGGGCGCCGCCGCGCGCCGCGCTCGCGCCGGGACGTCAGACCCGGTCGACGATGCCCACCTGCCCGGCCGAGCGGGCGCAGTGCGCACCGCAGTACCACTGCCCGCTCGCCTCCACGCCCTGCCCGATGATCTGCACCCGGCAGTGCTCGCAGATCGGCGCCATGCGGTGGATGGCGCAGGCGAAGCAGTCGAAGACGTGCACCGCACCCTGGGCGTGCACCTCGAACGTCATTCCGTAGTCGTTTCCGCAGACCTCACAACGTGTCATGCGCCACAGACTGGGGGCGGGGGTACGAGCGGGCGCGGCGCCGGCGGGTGTGTTGACCGGGCTTCACCCGGACGCGGGCGCCGCCGGCTGCACGTCCCGCAGCAGCTGCATGAACGCCGCCTCGTCGAGGACGGGCGTGCCGAACGACGCGGCCTTGACCGCCTTGGAGGTGCGGGCGTCGGGGTCGTTGGTCACCAGCAGACTGGTCAGCCGGGAGACGCTGGTGGCCACGTGCAGCCCGGCCTCGACCGCCCGGTCCTCCAGCAGCTCGCGGTCCACGGAGGTGTCCCCGGAGAAGGCGACCCGCATCCCCTGGACCAGCCGGCCGCCGGGCTCGTAGCGCCCCGGGTTCTGATACGGGCAGGCCGGGCGCTTGCGGGCCGGCCGCCAGGAGGTGGGGCGGTAGGACGAGCCGGTGGGGTGCGCGCGGGGCGCGGGGGCGTCGGACCACTCCGTCAGCGGCTGGCAGCTCAGCAGCGGCAGCCGGACGTTCGCCTGCGCGGCCCGGCGCAGGCTGGGGCGGAACGTCTCGGCCAGCACCCGGGCGTCGTCCAGGGCGTGGTGGGCCTGCTCCTGTATGACGCCGTAGTGCGCGGCGAGGGATTCCAGCTTGTGGTTGGGCAGCGGCAGGCCCAGTTCCTTGGAGAGCGCGATGGTGCACAGCCGCTGGCGCACCGGGGCGACGACCGCGGCCCGGGCGTACTCCCGGGCCAGCATCGACCAGTCGAACATGGCGTTGTGCGCGACCAGCACCCGGTCCGCCAGCCGGGCCGACAGCTCCGGCACGATCTCCGGGAAGAGCGGAGCGCCCTCCAGCACCGCGCTCGTCAGGCCGTGGATCCAGACCGGTCCGGGGTCGCGCTGCGGGTTGACGAGGGTGTACCAGGAGTCCTGGAACTCGCCCTGGGCGTCGAGTTGGTACACGGCGGCGGAGATGATCCGGTCGTCGCGGGCCAGGCCGGTGGTCTCCACGTCGACCACCGCGTATCCCTGCGGATACCCGGCCGGCCAGTCGGCCGGCGGCGTCTGCGGGCCCGGCTGCCGGCCGATCTTCGGCGCGATCGAGGGGGCGGCTGCGCTGTGGTCTTCGAGCATGGTCACTGAGGATACGGGCCGCCACCGACAGCCACCGCATCGCCGGGGGACGGAACGGGCCAGATGCGGTGCCCGCCGGGGCCGGCGCGCGGGTCAACGGGGCGGCGCGGGGCCGCGGTCGTCGCCCCGCCCGCCCAGCTCCGGCCGGGAGCACGGTCTTTACCCCCTGTCGGCCGCGGTGCGACGGTGTGACGGACGCCTCGCACGACCCGCGCCGCACGGACCACTCCGATCACTTTCGACCACACCGATGACACGGACGACGAAGGGCGGTACGCCATGGCAGGCACACACTGTGGAGCCCGCACCGCGGCCGGGGCCGCCGCGGACGCGCCGGCGGCCCCGGCCCGGGCCGGCACGGGCACCCAACGGGCCTGCCCCGGAGCCCCGTTGGGCCCGCGTCCCGCCGGGTGGCGGCGCGGCGGCGCCCCGCCCCCGGCCCGCGACCGGCGGCGGGACGGGGGCGCGTGATGGAGCTGCAAGCCGGGCAGGTCGCGGTGGTCACCGGCGCGGCGGGCGACCTCGGCCGGGCCCTGGCCCGGCGCCTCGCCCTGGAGGGCCTGCGGGTCGTCCTCGCCGACACCGAGGAGGAGCCGCTGCGCGCCCTCGCCGACGAACTCATCGCGGGCGGCGCCGAACTGCTGGCGCGCACCGTCGACGTCGGCGAGCGGGCGGAGGTCGAGGCGCTGGCCGGCGCCGCCTACGACACCTTCGGCGCCGTCCATGTGCTGTGCAACAACGCCGGGACGGGGCGCGGGGCCGCGGGGCCGCTGTGGGAGCACGATCCCGCCGACTGGCGGCGGTCGTTCAGGGCGAACGTCCTGGGCGTGCTGCACGGCGTCCGGTGCTTCCTGCCCCGGATGGTGGCCTCCGGGGAGCCCGGCCATGTCGTCAACTCGGCTGTCGCGGACGGCGGGTGCGCGCCCCCGGGTGCCGCCTCCGTGCCCGCCGCCACCGGGGCGGCGGTGGTGGCCCTGACCGAGACCCTGCGCGCCCAACTGGCGGCCGCGGGCGCCCCCGTAGGAGCCTCGGTGCTCGTCCCCGGCCCGTACGGGCTCGACGGTGCCGGGCCGCCGGTGCCGCCCGCCGCGGTCGCGGAGGTCGCCGGGCGGGTCGTGGACGGCATCCGGGGCGGCCGTTTCTGGATGGTGCCGCCGGGCGCGCGCACCGAGGCGGAGTGAGGGATCGCGGGCGACCGGCGACCCGCTGGGGCTACCGACGGTACGCCCAGGCGGGAAGCTGACGCCAGGTCTTACATACTTCTGAGTAACTACCCCTAGCGGTACGCCCGGTGGCGCACTTATGGTGCGGGGCATGCCGCACCTGCCCGATGTCGTCCTGTGGTCCGTACCGGCCTTCGTCGTGCTCACCGTCGTGGAGATGGTGAGCTACCGCCTGCACCCCGACGAGGACGCCGAGGGGTACGAGGCGAAGGACGCGGCGACCAGCGTCACCATGGGGCTGGGCAGCCTGGTCTTCGACGCGCTGTGGAAGATACCGATCGTGGCGATCTACTCCGCCGTCTACGAGTTGACCCCGCTGCGCATCCCCGTCACGTGGTGGACGCTGCTCCTGATGCTGCTGGTGCAGGACTTCTTCTACTACTGGTCGCACCGCGGCCACCACGTCATCCGCGTGCTGTGGGCCTGTCACGTGGTCCACCACTCCAGCCGGCGGTTCAACTTCACCACCGCGCTGCGGCAGCCGTGGACGACCTGGACGGTCTGGCCGTTCTACGTGCCGATGGTCGCGTTCGGCGTGCACCCCGCCGTGATCGCCTTCACCTCCGGCGCCAACCTCGTCTACCAGTTCTGGGTGCACACCGAGCGGATCGGGACCCTGCCCCGGCCGATCGAGTTCGTCTTCAACACGCCCTCGCACCACCGCGTCCACCACGCCTCCCAAGGCGGCTATCTGGACCGCAACTTCGGCGGGATCCTGATCGTCTGGGACCGGATGTTCGGCTCGTTCGTCCCCGAGGCCGAGCGGCCCGTCTACGGGCTCACCAAGGACATCGACACCTTCAACCCGCTGCGGGTCGCCACCCACGAGTACGCCGCCATCGCCCGCGACATCCGGGCCGCGGACGGTTGGGGCGAGCGCGCCGGGCGGGTGTTCCGCGGGCCGGGCTGGCAGCCGGCCCGGGTCCGCGCCGCGGTGGCGGCGGCCGAGGCCGAGAACGCGGCGGGACGCGCCGCGGAGCCGGCGGTGGGGGAGCCCGCCGCATGAGACCGCTCGCGCCCCGGCCGCGCGCCGCTCGGGTCCTGCTGGCCGTCTTCGCCGTCCTGGCCGTCGGCCACCTCGTCGCCCTGGTGGCGCGCGCCGCCGCCCCAAGTGGCGGTGGCACCGCGGGACTTGCGGACACCCTCGTCCACCTCACCAAGCCGGCCCTGATGCCGCTGCTGGCCGCGTACGCGCTGACCCGCGGCGGACCGCCGCTGCTGGCCGGGGCGCTGCTGTTCGGCTGCGGCGGCGACACCCTGCTCCAACTCGACGGCGGCACCGCGTTCCTGGTCGGCATGGGCTCGTTCGCGCTCGGCCACGTCTGCTACCTGGTGCTGTTCGCCCGGCACGGCGGGCCGGTCAGCACCCGCCGCTCGCGCAGCGCCACGACCGCCGGGCTGTACGCGGCCGCGCTGGTCGCCACCACGGTGCTGCTGTGGCCGGACCTGCCGGCCGAGCTGCGGGTGCCGGTGGCCGGCTACAGCCTGCTGCTGACCGCGATGGCGTTCGGCGCGCTCCGGGCGGGCCGCCGGGCCGCCGTGGGCGGGCTGCTCTTCCTGCTCTCCGACTCCCTGCTCGCCGGCGGCCTCGCCCACTGGCCCCAGCTGCCCGTCCCGCAGTTCTGGGTCATGCTCACCTATACGGCCGCCCAATGCGGCCTGGCCGTCGGGGTGTTGGCGGCGGCGACCGGACCGGCCGACCCCGCGCCCGCGGAGCCGCGCGCCCCGGTGGACCGGCTCGCCGCCGCCCTGGGGCGCGCGGGGTGACGGGTGGTGGCGGGCCCGGCCCGCCACCACCCTGGACGCGCCCTACCGCGTCGCGTTCACCCCCTGCGCCGCGTTCAACGGGCTCACTCCGTCACCGCGTTCAGCGCATCGACGATCCCGTAGCCGAAGTGGCTGTTGACGTACCGGGTGCCGGTGCAGGTGGCGTCGCCCGTCGGGCACCCGGGATTGTCGGCCTGCTGCTTGAGCAGCCACCGGATCTCCTGCGGGCTCGCCTTCGGGTGGGTGCTCTTCAGGAGCGCCGCGACGCCCGCGACGTGCGGCGAGGCCATCGAGGTGCCGGCGTAGAAGGCCCAGTCGCCGCCGGGGATGGTGGACAGCACATTGCCGTTCTTGGCGGGCGGTTCGGGCACCTGCCGGGTGTCGCCGCCCGGTGCCGCCACGTCGATCTGCCCGAGGCCGTAGTTGGAGTAGCCGGACTTGAGCCGGTGCGAACCGGTCGCCGCGACGGTCACCGTCCCCGGGAGCTGGGTCGGCACGTCCCAGCACCGCGTGGGGTCGACGGTGCGGTTGACCGGCGTGGAGTCGTTGGGGCTGGCGGTGTCGGTGAGCTTGTCGGCCGCGAGGTCGGCGTTGGCGTTGCCCGCCGCCGCGACGTTGACCACGCCCCGGTCCTGCGCGTACTTCGCGGCCCGGCCGACCGCGTCAACGATGGCGGCCTGATCGGCGTCGTCCTTGCAGTTGAACATCCACGGGTCCACGTAATAGCTGTTGTTGGTGACCTGGACGTGGTGGTCGGCGGCGAAGACGAAGGCGCACACCACGCTCTCCGCGTAGAACAGGCCGGTCCCCGGCTCGCTGACCTTGAGGGCGGAGACCCGCACGCCGGGCGCGACGCCGGTCACCCCCACGCCGTTCCGGGCCGCGGCGATGGTGCCCGCCACGTGCGTGCCGTGGGCGTCGGTGACCGGGTCGTAGGGCCGCCAGGCGCCCGGGGAGGTGTCCGGCACCCCGCCGACGCAGTTGGCGGACTGCCGGGCCGAGAAGTTCGGCTTCAGATCGGGGTGGGTGTCGTCCACGCCGGTGTCGATGACCGCGACGGTCACCTTGCGGCTGCCGGGGTTCACCTTCGCCGCCAGGTCGGCCCGGATCGCGCGGATGTCCCACTGGAGCGGCTCCAGCGGCTCCTCGCCGGTGGCCCGCGCGGTGCGCTCGGCCGCCGCGCGCTGGGCCTCGGTGATCCGCTGCGGCTTTCCGACGTCGTCGGTGCCGGACTGCCTGAGCGGCGCGGTGCGGGTCGCGCCGGCCGACTGCACCCCCGGCACCGTGCGGATGCCGGCGGCGAACCGCGGGTCGGCCGCATGCGCGACGATCACCCCGATCCGCTCGTGGGCGGTGACCACCGTGCCACCGGCCCGGCCTATCGCCCGCTCGACCTTGGCGACGGTGGCGTGGCCGGGGACGGTGTTGACCACGTACGACAGCAGCGGGCCGCCGGCCCGGGGCGTCGCGCCGGCCGCGCTCGGCAGGAAGCCGAGGGCGGCGGCCAGCGCCAGCCCGAGTGGTACGGCCAGGGCCCGCAGGCGTCTGTTCCGGGGACGTGAAAGGGGACGTGCCATGGGTACTCCACCTCATCCGTCGGACCGCCCGCACGCGGGGTGCGTACGGGCGGATACATGACAGGCGAAGCTAGCGGCGCGCGCCGACGCGCGGCAATGGGACGCGGAAGAAACCCGCAGAAGCGGCGAATTGACGTCTAGTCAGTTGCCGGCGGCCGAGGCAGGGAGCGGGGGCGGGGGCCGTCGGCCGCGCCGTTGCGGGCGCGCAGCGTGCCCATGCTCAGCGGCGGCAACGGGATCCGCGGGCCGTACCAGCGCCGGGCGTCCGCCCCCGGGCGCGGCCGCGAGGGGCTGGCGGCGATCGGCGCGACCAGCCGGACGCTGCCGTACGGGCGCCGGTGGGGGGCGTACGGCGGCGGGTCCTGCGGCGGCGGGGGCGTCATGACCGGCCCAACGAAGCGCCGCCGGCGCGGTGGCGGCCGGTGCGCCCATTCCCCCGATTTCTTCGGGAATTCAACCATCCACCGTCTGTCGCGCCACGCCCGCCGGCTCTACGATGCGTGATCTACATCACTTATTCGGGCCTTATTGTCGGCCCCGTACCAGCTCATCGAGCGTCAGGAGACTTGAGTGATCACCGCACCCCACGCCGACCGGGGGCCGCACGACCCGCCCGACTACCCACAGGTGCAGTCGAGCCCGGAGTTCGCCGAACTCCGCCGCGCACACCGCTCGTTCGCCTTTCCGGTCACCGCCGCCTTCGTCCTCTGGTACCTCGCCTACGTGCTGCTGTCGAGCTACGCCGGCGGCTTCATGGCCACCAAGGTCGCGGGCCACCTCAACGTCGCCCTGGTGCTCGGCCTCGCCCAGTTCGCCACCACCTTCCTGATCGCCTGGTGGTACTCCCGGCACGCCGCCGCCCACCTGGACCCCCGGGCCGCGGCCCTCAAGGCCCGACTGGAAGGCCCCACCACGCCCGCCGCCGCCCCGCAGGACGCCGCTCCGGGCGCCGCCCCGGAGGACGGCCCCGGTCCGACCGGCGTACAGGAGGCCGGCGCATGACCCTCACCTCCCACCTGGCCGCCGGCGGCGCCGGCGAGCACCGCACCCTGATCGTCACCCTCTTCGCGGTCTTCGTCGCCGCCACCCTCGGCATCACCGTCTGGGCCGGCCGACAGACCAAGGGGGCCGAGGACTTCTACGCCGGCGGGCGGCAGTTCAGCGGCTTCCAGAACGGCCTGGCCATCTCGGGCGACTACATGTCCGCGGCGTCCTTCCTGGGCATCGCCGGCGCCATCGCCCTCTTCGGCTACGACGGCTTCCTGTACTCCATCGGCTTCCTCGTCGCCTGGCTCGTGGCGCTCCTCCTGGTCGCCGAACCGCTGCGCAACTCCGGCCGCTTCACCATGGGCGACGTGCTCGCCTACCGGATGCGCCAGCGCCCGGTGCGGACCGCCGCCGGCACCTCCACCATCGTCGTCTCGATCTTCTACCTGCTGGCCCAAATGGCCGGCGCCGGCGCCCTGGTGACCCTGCTCCTGGGCATCACCAGCGAGGCCGGCAAGATCCTCGTCGTCGTCCTGGTCGGCATCGTGATGATCCTCTACGTCACCATCGGCGGCATGAAGGGCACCACCTGGGTCCAGATGGTCAAGGCCGTCCTGCTGATCGCGGGCACCCTGCTGATCACCTTCCTGGTGGCCTGGAAGTTCCACTTCAACCCCTCCGCGCTGCTCGGCGCCGCCGCCGAGAACAGCGGCAAGGGCGCCGCCTTCCTGGAGCCCGGCCTGAAGTACGGGGCCACCGCCACCTCGAAGATCGACTTCATCTCCCTCGGTCTCGCCCTCGTCCTGGGCACCGCGGGCCTGCCACACATCCTCATCCGCTTCTACACCGTGCCCACCGCCAAGGCCGCCCGGACGTCGGTGAATTGGGCGATCGCCATCATCGGCGTCTTCTACCTGATGACGCTGGCGCTCGGCTTCGGCGCCGCGGCCCTGATCAAGCCCGGTACCCTCACCGCCTCCAACAAGGCGGGCAACACCGCGGCCCCGCTGCTCGCCCAGGAGATCGGCGGCGGCGCGGGCTCCACCGGCGGCGCCGTGCTGCTCGCCGTGATCTCCGCGGTCGCCTTCGCCACCATCCTCGCGGTGGTCGCCGGCCTCACCCTCGCCTCGTCCTCCTCCTTCGCCCACGACCTCTACGTCAACGTCCTGCGCAAGGGGGCCGCCACCGAGAAGGAGGAGGTCCGCGCGGCCCGTTGGGCCACCGTCGGCATCGGCGGGGTCGCCATCGTCCTCGGCGTCTTCGCCCGCAGCCTGAACGTCGCCGGCCTGGTGGCGCTCGCCTTCGCCGTCGCCGCCTCCGCCAACCTCCCCACCCTCCTCTACAGCCTCTTCTGGAAGCGCTTCACCACCCAGGGCGCCCTGTGGTCCGTCTACGGCGGCCTGCTCTCCTCCGTCCTCCTCGTACTGTTCTCGCCGGTCGTCTCCGGCAAGGAGACCTCGATGTTCCCCGGCACCGACTTCGCGTTCTTCCCCCTGGAGAACCCGGGCCTGATCTCCATCCCGCTCGGCTTCCTCCTGGGCTGGCTCGGCTCCCTGCTCTCCAAGGAGGCACCGGACGCCGCCAAGTACGCCGAACTGGAGGTCCGTTCCCTGACCGGCAGCGGCGCCCATTGAGCCACCCCCAGGCCGCCTGAGTCGTCTCTACAGTCCCCGGGCGGGGTGCCGTCGTAGTTCTCTACGACCGCACCCCGCCCACCTCGTGCTTCTCACGCCTCCTCACTGTCGGACCCATCGCGTAGGCTCGAAGACGCAAGCGATCGACGCACCGATCCACACTCTCGGGGAGGGGGCCCAGTGCTCATCGACACGTACGGCCGCGTGGCCACCGACCTGCGGGTTTCGCTCACGGACCGGTGCAATCTGCGCTGCACCTACTGCATGCCCGAAGAGGGCCTTGCCTGGCTGGCCAAGCCCGATCTGCTGACCGACGACGAGATCGTCCGCCTGATCGAGATCGCCGTCCGCGACCTCGGCATCACCGAGGTCCGCTTCACCGGCGGCGAGCCGCTGCTCCGCCCCGGCCTGGTCGGCATCGTCGAGCGCGCCGCCGCGCTCACCCCCCGCCCCCAGCTCTCGCTGACCACCAACGGCATCGGCCTGGCCCGCACCGCCCCCGCCCTGCGCGCCGCCGGCCTGGACCGCGTCAACGTCTCCCTCGACACCCTCCGGCCCGACGTCTTCACGGCCCTCACCCGCCGCAAGCGGCACGCCGACGTCCTCACGGGCCTGGAAGCCGCCCGCGCCGCCGGCCTCACCCCCGTCAAGGTCAACACCGTCCTGATGCCCGGCCTCAACGACGACGAGGCCCCCGACCTCCTGGCCTGGGCCATCGAGGAGGGCTACGAGCTGCGCTTCATCGAGCAGATGCCGCTCGACGCCCAGCACGGCTGGAAGCGCGACGGCATGATCACCGCCGGCGACATCCTCGCCTCGCTGCGCACCCGCTTCACCCTCACCGCCGAGGGCCAGGACGAGCGCGGCTCCGCCCCCGCCGAGCGCTGGGTCGTCGACGGCGGCCCGCACCGCGTCGGCGTCATCGCCTCGGTGACCCGCCCGTTCTGCCGCGCCTGCGACCGCACCCGGCTCACCGCCGACGGCCAGATCCGCACCTGCCTGTTCGCCACCGAGGAGACGGACCTGCGGGCCGCGCTGCGCTCCGGTGTTCCCGACGCCGAGATAGCCCGGATCTGGAAGCTGGCCATGTGGGGCAAGAAGGCCGGCTCCGGCCTCGACGACCCCACCTTCCTTCAGCCCGAACGCCCCATGTCAGCCATCGGAGGCTGACCGCCCCCGCTCCCAATCCGCCAGCGCCACCACGTCCTTGAGGAATCCGCGCACGGCGAGGAACTGCGACAGATGCTCCCGGTGCGCGTCGCACGCCAACCACGTCTTGCGCCGGTCCGGCGTGTGCAGCTTGGGGTTGTTCCAGGCCACCACCCACACCGCGTCGGCGCGGCAGCCCTTGGCCGAACAGATGGTGACATTCTCGGAAGCGTTCGGGGAGTTCACGCCTCAACCCTACGTCCCGACCCACGCCGTCCTCACGCGCCGGCGGCTGGTGCAGACATGACGACGCCGGGCAGCCACGGGGGGAGCCGCCCGGCGTCGATCGGTCGCTCCGACGGGGGATGCGGAGCGCGTACGCAGTATGTCACGGGGGATGGCGCCCGGTGCACCGGAACCGCGTGATTGATCTGAGCTTTTCTTGAGCTTTGCGGAGCGACCGCCCGCTGCAAAGCTCAGTCGCGCTCGCCGCGCGAGCGCGTCGACTCTTCCGCCGGCCGTTCCGCAACGGATTCCGCGTCGCCCGAATCCAGCATCTTCCGCACGGGTTTGACGAACGTGGAGGGCAGCGAAGGGACGTTCTCCCGGCCGGCGTTGGCGATGACGACGGCGACGTACGGCAGCCCCAGGCCGATCACCAACGTTGCGATGGCAATCGGACGCTCGACGTTCCACAGCACGGCGGTGAGCACCACCGCCACGGTCCGCACCGCCATCGAGATCACATACCGCCGCTGACGGCCCCGCACGTCCTCGGTGAGCCCCTGCCGGGCCCCCGTGATCCGGAAGGTTTCGACGCCGCCGCTCTGCTTCCGCATCACGTTCCACCACCTGCTCGGTCCTGCCGGATTCTCCCCGCATCCCGGTCAGTTCCCACGGTACGCCGGCCCTTTGCGCCCTACGAGGCCGGGTCGTGCCGATGGCGTACGGGGTGTCCGACAGATGCGGTAGGTCGGACACCCCGCGCCGGCGGCCGTGCGCGGCCGGTGACTAACGGCCGGTGATCTGGGCCAGTTTGCGGCCGGCCTTGAGGTACGCGACGCCCGCCGGGTCGGCCACCTTCTCCGCCAGCACCTCGGCCAGCGGCCGCACCGCGTCGGCCTCCGCCAGCACCACCGTCGACTGGCCGTCCGCGCCCTCGACCACCAGCCGCAGCGCGTTCTGCTTCGCCAGCCGCCGCGCCGCCGAGGCGCTCGGCGTGAACTCCAGCACCGTCGTCAACACCGCCGCGACGGTCTGCGCCCCGTGCTCACCGGCGTCCACCGACGGCAGCGACTCCACGTCCGCGAACGACTTCCTGGAGAACTGCGCCACGAAGCCGGCCCGGGCGGTCATCGCCGCGTCCAGCCCATACAGCGCCGTCACGACCTCGCCCGCCAGGATCTTCTTGAGGTCCATCGGGTGCACCGACCGCTCGGCGACCCGGCCCAGCACGAGCGCGATCTCGTCGTCGGTCCACTCGGTCCACGCCTTGAGGTACGGCTCCATCAGCCGGTCCGGCACCGACATGATCTTGCCGAAGACGTCGTCGGCGGGCGCGCTCAGCCCGACGTAATTCCCCTTGGACTTGGACATCTTGGCGCCGGTGCCGTCCGTGCCCTCGATCAGCGGCATGGTCACCACCAGCTGCGGCCGCTGCCCGCGCAGCTCCATCAGCTTGCGGCCCATCTGGAGGTTGAGGAGCTGGTCGGAGCCGCCCAGCTCCACGTCGCAGGCGAGCGCCACCGAGTCCAGGCCCTGCGCGACCGGGTAGAGCAGCTCGGTCATGGTCAGCCCGGAGCCGGCCGCGAGCCGGTTGCGGAAGTCCTCGCGCTGGAGCAACTGCGCGGCCGGCACCTGCGCGAGCAGCCCCAGCAGCTCCGGGAAGGTGTACGGCGCCAGCCACTCGCTGTTCTGCCGGAAGCTGACCTTCTCGAAGTCGAAGAACGGGCGGACCTGCTGGCGGTAGGTGGCGAGGTTGTGCGCGATGTCCTCGTCGGTCAGCGGCGGCCGCTCGGCCGTCCGGCCCGACGGGTCGCCGATCTTGGCCGTGAAGTCGCCGATGATCAGGGTGACGTCGTGGCCCAGCCGCTGGAAACGGCTGAGGATGATCAACGGCACCGCGTGCCCGAGGTGCACATCGGTGGCCGTCGGGTCGATGCCCAGCTTGACGTGCAGCCCCTTGCCGGCCGCCCGGCGCTCCTCGATCCGCTCGGCCAGCTTCGCGACGCCCGGCAGCACCTCGACCGTGCGGGAGGCGATCAGCTCGGCCTGCTCCTTCGGCGACAGGTCCGTCAGGTCCAGATAGCGCCGCTCACCGGTCTCCTGGAGCAGCTCCCGGACGGTGTCGTCCGAGGAGAGGTCGGTGGAGAGCAGTGTGCTGGCGCGGGCGACGGATTCGCCGAGGCGTGTCATGGCGTCCCTGATCAATCGTGGTTCCCAAACGGGAGGACAGGGCGACAGTCTATTAGGCCGGTCCCGGGAGGTCGTCGGGATATCCGCCGGCCCGGCCGCCCGGGCCGCCGCCCCGCCCCCTGCCGCCAGGGCCGGTGCGGCGGCCCGCTCACACGCCCCGGCTGACCGAGCTCATGTTGAAGTCCGGCACCCGCAGCGGCGGCATCGCGGTCCGCGGGAAGGAGTCCCCCCACTCCCGCGACAGCGTCCGCTCGGTCCGGCCCGCCGCCACCGCCCGGCCCAGCAGGTCCACCGGCGACTCGTTGAACCGGAAGTTGTTGACCGCGCCGACCACCTCGCCGCCCTCGACCAGATAGACCCCGTCCCGGGTCAGCCCGGTCAGCAGCAGCGTCGCCGGATCGACCTCGCGGATGTACCACAGGCAGGTCAGCAGCAGCGTCGGCCCGTCATGGCCGGCGGCGGCCACCATCGCGTCGAGGGAGTCCGAACTCCCGCCCTCCAGAAGGAGGTTGTCGACCGCCGGCGCCACCGGCAGGCCGGTGAGCGCGGCGCCGTGCCGGGTGGCCACCAGGCGCTCCAGCACGCCTTCGCGCACCCAGTCGGTGGCGGTCAGCGGCAGCCCGTTGTCGAAGACCGAGGCGTCCGTGCCGGAGGCGTGGGCCAGCACGAACGGCGCGCACTCCAGCCCGGGGGCCGCGGGGTCGCTGCGCAGTGTCAGCGGCAGGTCGCTGAGCCGCTCGCCGACCCGGGTCCGCGCCGCGCCCGCCGGCCCGCCCGCCCTGGAGAAGACCGTGCGGCCCTCGGCGGCGTCCCGGGCGGTGGCCGACCACTGCTGGTAGATCAGCAGGTCCGCGACGGCGGCGGGCGGCAGCAGGGTGTCGTAGCGGCCGGCCGGCAGGTCGATCCGGCGCTCCGCCCAGCCCAGCCGGCGGGCCAGCTCGGCGTCCAGGTGGCGCGGGTCGGTGTCGCTGAAGTCCCGGGTGGACCGGCCGGCCCAGGCCGAGCGGGTGCCGTCCGCGGACCGGGCGTTGAGCTCCAGCGTCCCGGTGGGCTGGTCGTGCCGCAGCCGCAGCCCGGTGGAGGTGCCCAAGTACGTGGAGACGACGGCGTGTTGGGCGAAGCCGTACAGGGCGCGGCCGCCCGCCCGGGCCTGTCGGAAGGACTCCCCGAGGGCCGGGGCGAACGCGCCGAAGATGTCCGGGGAGGTCTCGGCGGGGGCGTCGGTGAAGCCCGCGTCGGCGCCCGCCGGGCCCTCGGTGACCAGTGGCCCCGCGTCCTCGGCCGGACCGGCGTCCGCGGCCGCCGCCTCCGCCGCCCGCACCAGCGGCTCCAGTTCCCCCGCGGTCACCGCCGACCGCGAGACCACCCCGGACGCGGTCCCCCGGGCGCCGTCCACCGTCGCCACCACCGTGACCGTCCGGCCGCGGGTGGTGCCGTTGGTGGTGAGCGCACTGCCCGCCCAGCGCAGATGGGCGTCGGAGCGCTCCTCGACGAGGACCACGAGGCCGTCGGCGCGGGACAGCGCCAGGGCCCGTTCGACGATCTCGTGCGGCCGGTTGCCGCGCCTGGCCCGCTGACTCATCGCCCTGCCTCCTGCGTGGTGTTGAGGACCTGCACGCCTTCGAAGACCGCCGCCGGGCAGCCGTGCGAGACCGCCGCGATCTGGCCCGGCTGGGCCTTGCCGCAGTTGAAGGCGCCGCCCAGGACGTAGGTCTCCGGGCCGCCGAGCGCGGTCAACGACCCCCAGAAGTCGGTGGTGGTGGCCTGATAGGCGACGTCGCGCAGTTGACCGGCCAGCCGCCCGTTGCGGATCAGGAACGCCCGCTGCTGGGTGAACTGGAAGTTGTAGCGCTGCATGTCGATGGACCACGAGCGGTCGCCGACGAGGTAGATGCCGCGCTCCACCCCGGAGATCAGCCCCTCCGTCGACGGGCCGTCCGGCGCCGGCCGGAGCGAGACGTTGGCCATCCGCTGGACCGGCACATGGCTGGGGGAGTCCGCGAACGCACAGCCGTTGGAGCGCGCGAGACCGGCCAACCTCGCTGTCCTGCGGTCGAGTTGGTAGCCGGTCAGGATCCCGTCCGTGACCAGGTCCCAGGACTGGGCGGCCACCCCCTCGTCGTCGTAGCCGACGGTGGCTAGGCCGTGCTCCGTGGTCCGGTCGCCGGTCACGTTCATCAGCGGCGAGCCGTAGACCAGCGCGCCGAGCCGGTCGAAGGTGGCGAACGAGGTGCCGGCGTAGGCCGCCTCGTAGCCCAGCGCGCGGTCCAACTCGGTGGCGTGCCCGACCGACTCGTGGATCGTCAGCCAGAGGTTGGACGGGTCGATGACCAGGTCGTAGGCGCCGGGCTCGACGCTCGGGGCGCGCAGCTTGCCGGCCAAGTGCTCCGGGAGCGCGGCGAGTTCGCCGTCCCAGTCGTGGCCGCCGGTCAGGTACTCCCAGCCCCGGCCGACCGGCGGCGCGAGCGTCCGCATCGACTCGAAGTCGCCGGTGGCCGGGTCCACCGCGACCGCGGTCAGCTCCGGGTGGAGCCGGATCCGCTGCTGGGTGGTGCTGGTGCCGGCGGTGTCGGCGTAGAACTTGTTCTCCTGGGCGGCCAGGAGGTGCGCGTCGACGTGCGCCACTCCGGGGGCGGCCAGCAACCGGGCGCTCCACTCGGCCAGCAGGCCGGTCTTCTCGGCGTCCGGCACGTCGAAGGGGTTGACCTCGTAGGAGGACACCCAGGTGCGGTCCCGGTGGGCGGGCTCGTCGGCCAGCTCCACCCGCTCCCCGGCGCCCGCGGCCTGCGCCACCTTCGCGGACAGCCGCGCCATCGCCACCGCCTGGCCGGCGACCCGGGCCGCGGCGTCCATGGTCAGGTCCACGCCGGAGGCGAAGCCCCAGGCGCCGTTGTGCACCACCCGCACCGCGTAGCCGAGGTCGGTGGTGTCGGCGGTGGCCGACGTGCGGGCGTCGCGCAACTGCCAGAGCGCGCTGCGGACCCGTTCCAGGCGGAAGTCGGCGTGCTCCGCGCCGAGCGCGCGGGCCCGCGCCAGGGCGGCGTCGGCCAGCGCGTGCAACGGCAGCGCGCGGAAGGTCTCGTCGAGTTCATGGGGTGCGGCGGGCACGGCGTCCTCCCGTAGTTCGGCGGGAGCATCATCCCCTGCTTCTGTGGAGACCCGACAGTGACCGGGGCGCGCCCCTGTCCGGGCTCGATTCTCCGGAAGGGGCCCCCGACCGATAGTTTCGTACCGAACGCAAGACGAACGGGACACGGAAAGGGTGATCTCTTGAGCCGCTCGGTTCTGGTCACCGGAGGCAACCGCGGCATCGGCCTGGCCATCGCCCGCGCCTTCGCCGAGGCAGGCGACAAGGTCGCCATCACCTACCGCTCGGGCGAGCCCCCGGCGGGTTTTTTGGCCGTGAAGTGCGACATCACGGACGCCGAGCAGGTCGAGCAGGCGTACAAGGAGATCGAGGAGAAGCAGGGTCCGGTCGAGGTGCTGGTGGCCAACGCCGGCATCACCCGCGACCAGTTGCTGATGCGGATGTCCGAGGAGGACTTCAGCGCCGTCCTCGACACCAACCTGACCGGCACGTTCCGGGTGGTGAAGCGCGCCAACCGCGCGATGCTGCGGGCCCGCAAGGGGCGGATCGTCCTGATCTCGTCGGTGGTCGGCCTGATGGGCGCGGCGGGGCAGGCCAACTACGCCGCCTCCAAGGCCGCGCTGGTCGGCTTCTCCCGCTCGCTCGCGCGTGAGCTGGGCAGCCGCAACATCACGGTCAACGTCGTCGCGCCCGGTTTCGTCGACACCGACATGACCCGGGTGCTCAGCGACGAGCAGCGGGAGAGCATCGTGAAGCAGGTGCCGCTGGCGCGTTACGCGCAGCCCGAGGAGGTCGCCGCCTCCGTCCGCTTCCTGGCCTCCGACGAGGCCGCGTACATCACCGGAGCCGTCATTCCCGTCGACGGCGGATTGGGTATGGGGCACTGAGCACGATGACGAACACCAGTGGAATCCTTGCCGGCAAGCGCATCCTGATCACGGGTGTGCTGATGGAGTCCTCGATCGCCTTCCACGCGGCCAAGGTCGCGCAGGAGCAGGGCGCCGAGGTCATCCTGACCGCCTTCCCGCGGCCGACGCTCACCGAGCGCATCGCCAAGAAGCTGCCGAAGCCGGCCAAGGTCGTCGAGCTCGACGTGACCAACCAGGAGCACCTGGACCGCCTGGAGGGCGTGGTCCGCGAGGAGCTCGGTGGCCTGGACGGCATCGTCCACTCCATCGGCTTCGCCCCGCAGGACGCGCTCGGCGGCAACTTCCTCAACACGCCCTTCGAGTCGGTCGCCACGGCCATGCACGTCTCGGCGTTCTCCCTGAAGTCGCTGACCATGGCCTGCCTGCCGCTGATGCCCGACGAGGGCGGCTCGGTGGTCGGCCTGACCTTCGACGCGCAGTTCGCCTGGCCGCAGTACGACTGGATGGGCCCGGCCAAGGCCGCCCTGGAGGCCACCAACCGCTACATGGCGCGGGACCTCGGCAAGCGGAACATCCGCTGCAACCTCATCTCGGCCGGCCCGATCGGCTCGATGGCCGCCAAGTCCATCCCGGGCTTCTCGGACCTGGCCGACGTGTGGAACACCCGCTCCCCGCTGGAGTGGGACATGGCCGACCCGGAGCCCGCGGGCCGCGGCATCGTCGCCCTGCTGTCGGACTTCTTCCCGAAGACCACCGGCGAGATCGTCCACGTCGACGGTGGCGTGCACATGATGGGCGCCTGACGCCCACCGCGACACCCGTCGCACTTCCCCAACTGCCCGTCCCGGTACGCCCGGGGCGGGCAGTTGCGCGTTGCGGGCAGCGGCGGTGCGTTCCGGCCATCTGCTGCGGGTGGGCGTTCCGGTCACCTGTCGCGGGTGCGCATGACGGCTCGGTGTCGCGGCTCTGCGTTGCGGTGACGTGGTTCCGGGTGGGCGCCGGCCCGCGTTGTCCGGACGGGTGCGTCCGCCTGCTTCGCCCGGCCGGGAGCGCCCGTGTGCGTCGTTGGCCGAGAACGTACGCCGCTCCGCCGCCTCGGGAACATCCGCCCGCCCGCGGCCCGTTGTGGCCCCGCAGGGGGCGTTCGTGTCCCCTACGGGACCCGTTCGACCGCCCCTACGGGCCCCGCCCCGGGGCGGCACCCGAAGGAGTGCGCGCCCGCCTCGGCCGCGGCCGTCTCGCCGTCGCCCGCCCGAATCGCCGCCACCAGCCGCGCGTGGTCCATCCGCGCCTCGGGCCGCAGCTCCTCGCCGACGTCGGCGCGCAGGAACTCCCGCAGCACACCGCCGAGATCGGCGTAGATCTCGGCCAGCACGTCGTTGTGGGAAGCCGCCACCACCGCCATGTGCAGGGTCGCGTCGGCCTCCACGAACGCCGCGGCGGCGCCCGACTCCCAGGCCCGCTCGCGGCGTTCCAGCAGCGCGTCGAGCTGGCGCAGGTCCTGCTCGGTGCGGCGGTGCGCGGCGAGCCGGGCGGCCTCGGTCTCCAGGGCGGAGCGCAGTTCGGCGACGTGCCGGGGGTCGGCGTCGGCGAACCTGCGGTGTATCACCCCGGCCAGCTCGCTGGTCGCGACCACGTAGGTGCCCGAGCCCTGCCGGATGTCGAGCAGGCCGTTGTGCGCCAGCGCGCGGACGGCCTCGCGGACGGTGTTGCGGGCCACCCCGAGCTGCTCGACCAGTTCCGGCTCGGTCGGGATGCGGGACCCCACGGGCCAGTCGCCGGACGTGATCTGGGCGCGCAGTTGCGCGATCACCTGGTCCGCCAGCGCGGACCGACGGGGCGAGGTCAGGGGCATGGCTGGGCTCCGGGGGGCTGAGGCCGGTCGGCCGGGCGGACGGCGGCGCGGACGCGGGCCGGCCGGCGGGGTCCGTGGTGCCGTGGAGGTGAGCCGAGGCTACCGATAATGACTGGACAACTATTCATCCCATGATTCTATGATGGCCGCTATGTCAGACGACGACCTCGCGATCCTCGGCCCGGCCGCCGGACCCACGACCTCCCCCGCCCCGCCCGCCGCGGGGCCCACCACGGGCGCCGCCCCCGAGCCCGTGCCGGAGCCGGGGCCGGCCGCCCGTTGGCTGCCGCGGATCGTGGTCGCCGGACTGGTGCTCGCGGCGCTCAACCTCCGCCCGGCCATCACCAGCCTCGGCGCGCTGCTGAAGGAGGTCCGCGAGGGGCTCGGCATGAGCGGCACGGTCGCCGGCCTCCTGACGTCCGTACCGGCGCTGTGCTTCGCCGTCTTCGGCTTCGCCGCGCCCCGGTTGGCCCGGCGGTGGGGTCCGGGCGCGGTGGTCTGCGCCGGCATGGTCGCGATCACGGTGGGCGTCGTGGTGCGCCCGTACGCCGGCGGTACGCCCGGGTTCCTGGCCGGCAGCGCGCTGGCCCTGGCCGGCATCGCGGTCAGCAACGTCCTGCTGCCGGTGGTCATCAAGACCTGGTTCCCCGACCGGGTCGGCCCGATGACCGGTGTGTACTCCATGGCGCTGTCCCTGGGGACCTCGCTCGCCGCGGCGCTCACCGTCCCCATGACGGCCGCGCTGGGCGGTAGTTGGCGCTCCGGCCTGACGGTGTGGGCGCTGCTCGCCATGCTCGCGGTGCTGCCGTGGCTGGTGGTGCTCCGGCGGCGTCCGGCCGCCGCGGCGCCCGCACCGGGAAGCGGTGCGCCGGCGGCTGCGGAAACCCCCATACGGATCACCTCGTCGCCGACCGCCTGGGCGCTGGCCGTCTTCTTCGGCCTCCAGGCGACGGCCGCCTACATCACCATGGGGTGGATGCCGCAGATCTTCCGCGACGCCGGGGTCTCGGCGGGCACCGCAGGGGTGCTGCTGGCCGTCACCATGGCGGTCGGCGTCCCGCTCTCCTTCGTCCTGCCGCGGCTGGCGTCCCGGATGCGGCACCAGGGGCCGCTGGTGGTCGTCCTCGGCGTCTGCGGACTGGCCGGGTACACGGGCCTGTGGCTGGCGCCGGCCGCCGGTGCCTGGGGCTGGGCCCTGCTGATGGGCATCTCCAACTGCGCCTTCCCGCTGGCCCTGACGATGATCGGGATGCGCTCCGCCAGCCCGGCCGGGGTGGTCAAGCTGTCCGCCTTCGCGCAGAGCGTGGGGTACCTGATCTCCCTCCCAGGGCCGCTGCTGGTCGGCACGCTCTACCAGCACAGCGGTGGTTGGGGGTTGCCGATCGCGCTGATGGTCGGGCTGATGGTGCCGCAGATCGCGGTGGGCGTGCTGGCGGGCCGCAACCGCCGCATCGAGGACGAGCGCTGAGGACCGCCGACGGGGGCGGGCGGTGGCCATCGGCCGCCGCCCGCGGCGTCGTTCCGCGCTCCGCGCACCCCGACGCGCGCCCTGGGCGGAACGGTGCCCGGGGCGGGTGCGACACTGGGCGCATGCCAGTCCTCGAACCGAATCCGCAGGGCAGCCAGAAGAAGCTGCTGCAAGTCCTGGGTCTGATGCTCGGGGTGACCGTCGTCGTCGCCATCATCGCCAGCATCGCCGCGCGATGAGGGGCGAACCGGTCCCCGGGGTGGGGTTGTCCCCCCCATCCCCTAGGGGGCCGGCGTCAGGGTTGAATGGGTGGCTTCCCGGATAGGAACGGCCGCCGGGGGTCCGTAGCGTCACAGTCACACCGCGGAACGGCGGTGGGTGCCCCGCGGCCCCGCGGGCGCACGAGCCCTCGGTGACCCTCCGGAGCCCGCCATGTCCACCGCGTTCAGCCGTCCGTCCGCAGCGCAGGCACCCCGCCTGCGGAAGGCGCTGCCGTGGTGGGGAGTGGCGCTGCCGGTGCTCTCGTTCATAGCCCTGCTGCTGCTCGTCGCCAACCCCGGTGCGGCGAGCGCGGCCGGCGCGGAGCGGGCCTCGCAGACCCTCGGACCGCTGCTGGAATTCGTCGCCAGGGTGCTGCGGCTCGGGGGCTGATCGGGGCTCCCACCGGGGTGCCGGCGGCGGTGCCCGGGGCCCATCACCCGCCCGAGCGGAGCGCCCCAACACCCCGCGCCGGGCGGCGGGTTTCATGCGAAGCTGGGACGCATGAGCGTCGATACACCCCGCCGGATTGTCCTGCTCCGACACGCCAAGGCCGAATGGTCGAACGACAGTGACCACGAGCGTCCGCTCGCCGATCGCGGCCGCAAGGACGCCCCGGTCGCCGGCCGCTGGCTGGCCGGCGCCGGAGTCGCCCCCGCACTGACTCTCTGCTCGACGGCCGCCCGCACCCGAGAGACCTGGAAGCTGGTCGTCTCCGAGCTCCCGCACCGCCCCAAGACCGTCTACGACGAGCGGCTGTACGAGGCGTCCCTCGGCGAGCTCATCGCGATCCTGAACGAGACCTCCGACGAGGTGGACGACCTGATGGTCGTCGGGCACAACCCCGGGGTGCACGCCCTCGCCGACGCCCTGGCCGGCGAGGCCGAGGGGGACCTGCTGGCCCGGATGAACCGCAGCGGCTTCCCGACGTCGGCGATGGCGGTGCTGAGCTTCAACGGCAGTTGGAAGGCGGTCGAGCACGGCATCGGCCGGCTGGTCGCGTTCTGGTCGCCGCACGCCTGAGTCCACCCCGCGCCCACGGGACGGCTCCCCACCCGGCCCCCCACCGCCCGGTGCGACGGCCGCTCCCGCACGACGAGCGGCCCACGGCGGCCCAGTTGAGCGTCGAGACGTAGCGGCCCCGAAGCGCACGACGCGCTTCGGGGCCTCTTCCGTGTCCGGGCCTCTTCCGTGCCCGGTCCCTCACTCCGCGTGGGTGTTCGCCGCCTCCACCTCTTCGCGGGTGATCCCCAGCAGGTAGAGCACGGTGTCCAGGAACGGCACGTTCACCGCGGTGTGCGCGGCCTCGCGGACCACCGGCTTGGCGTTGAAGGCGACGCCCAGCCCCGCCGTGTTGAGCATGTCCAGGTCGTTGGCGCCGTCGCCGATCGCGACGGTCTGCACCAGCGGCACCCCGGCCTCGTGCGCGAACCGCCGCAGCAGCCGCGCCTTGCCGGCCCGGTCCACGATGTCGCCGATGACCCGCCCGGTCAGCTTGCCGTCGACGATCTCCAGGGTGTTGGCGGCGGCGAAGTCCAGCCCCAGCTCCTCCTGGAGCGCGTCGGTGACCTGGGTGAAACCGCCCGAGACCACGCCGACTTGGTAGCCGAGCCGCTTCAGCGTGCGGACCAGGGTGCGCGCCCCCGGCGTCAGCCGCACCTCCTTGCGGACGAGGTCCACCACGGAGGCGTCCAGCCCGCCCAGCAGCTCGACCCGGGCGTGCAGGGACTGCTCGAAGTCCAGCTCCCCGCGCATCGCGGCGGCGGTCACCTCGGCGACCTCGGCCTCGCACCCGGCGTGCGCCGCGAAGAGCTCGATCACCTCGTCCTGGATGAGGGTGGAGTCGACGTCCATGACCACCAGCCGCTGTGCCCGCCGCTGGAGCCCGGCCGCGACCACCGCGACGTCCACCCCCAACTGCGCCGCCTCCGGCGCCAGCACGCTGCGCAGCGCCTCGGTCTCCGCGCCCGAGACCGCGAACTCGACGGCCGTCACCGGGTACTTGGCGAGTCGGAAGATACGGTCGATGTTGCCCCCGGTGGCCGTTATGGCGGAGGCGATGGCGGCCGTCGACTCCGCGGTGAGCGGGTGGCCCAGCACGGTGACGTGGGACCGGCCCAGACCGCGCGGGCGGTTGTCGCCGCGGCCGGAGATGATCTCGGCCTGGAGGTTCAGGGAGTCGGCCCAGCTGTGCACGGTGGCCCGGAGGTCGCCCTCGGAGGCGCCGCTGCCGGCCCGGTCGGGGGAGGGGGCGTTGACCAGCACGCACAGGGTGATGCGCCCTCGGGTCACCACCTGCTCGATGTCCACGACGTCGACGGAGTAGGCGGCCAGGGTGTCGAAGAGGCCCGCGGTGATGCCGGGCCGGTCCTTCCCGAAGATCTTGACGAGGAGTGTCGGTACGTCTTCGCCTGATCCGGCGGCGGCAGGCGGGGTCTGCGATGCGCTCATGGTGCCCTTACGGTATCCGGCGGCCGGCCGGGGCCGTACGGGTGTCCGGGGTTCGGACCCGCGGCGTCGCAGGGTCACCGCCCCGCCACCGAAGCGGTCGGGCGCCTGGTCCGCGGGGGTCGGGGCGATCGTTATGGACTCGTGTCCGCGCCTGCCCGGTTGCACCGGTCCGAGGGACCGCGCTGGCACTCCAACTCCCCTTTTGGTATGGCGTTTTCGCGGCCGGGGGAGCCGTCCGGGGCCGTCGCGGTGCGTCGAATGCCCCGAATTCCCGGCATTGTGGGCTCCAGCGGGCTATTCCGGCTCTCCGGGAGGGTTCGCCGGATGCCGGCAGAAGTGCTCCGCCCCCGGTCCCGTCCCGGTTTCCCGTCCACCGGCCGAGCCTGAAATAGTTCCTCACGATGTTTCGCCATCCCTAGACTTCCCGCACAGGGCGTCACTCGGGGGACTATGTAATGGGGCATGGAGTGCCTGAACTCGTACTGGAATTGAACGGAAGGACCTGGACGCTCGACCCGTCCAGGACCTACAGCGTGGGCCGTGATCCGCAGGGCGACATGGTGCTCGACGACGCCAGGGTCTCCTGGCGGCACGCCAGCCTCCGATGGTCCGGCCGAAGCTGGCTGATCGAGGACCACGGCAGCACCAACGGCACCTACGTCCGGGGCCAGCGCATCCAGCAACTGGAGATCGGCCCGGGCGCCGCCGTCCACCTGGGCAACGCCACCGACGGCCCCCGGTTGACCCTGTCCGCCGCCGGGCTGTCGAACGACGCCCTCCAGACGCAGGCCATGACGACCACGCCGCACCAGGGCTGGCCGGTCGCGCCCGCGCAGCAGCCGCCCGTCCAACAGGACTGGCAGGCGCCGCCGCAGGGCCACCAGCAGCCGTACGTCCCGCCGCAGCAGGCCCCGCACCCGCAGCAGGGCGCGCCCCAACAGGCCGCGCCCGCCGGGGCGTCCGCGCCGCAGCAGCAGGCCCCGCAGGCCCAGGGCGGCGACCGCAGCCCGACCACCTTCCACCGCCTGGACACCGGCCGGGTGATGCGGATAGGTCGTGCGCTCGACAACGAGCTGGTCGTCTCCGACCTCCAGGTCTCCCGTCACCACGCGGAGTTCCGGGCCACGCCCGAGGGCCGGTTCGAGATCCGCGACCTCGGCAGCCACAACGGCACCTACGTCAACGGCCAGCCGGTCCCCAAGTCCGGCACCGCGCTGATCGGCCCGAACGACACCGTCGGCGTCGGCCACTCCACCTTCCGGCTGGTCGGGGACCGGCTGGAGGAGTTCGTCGACACCGGTGAGGTCTCCTTCTCGGCCCGCCACCTCACCGTCACTGTCGACGGCGGCAAGCAGATCCTCAAGGACGTCTCCTTCGGCGTCCCCGAGAAGTCCCTGGTCGCCGTCATCGGCCCGTCCGGCTCCGGCAAGTCGACGCTGCTCAAGGCGCTGACCGGCTACCGCCCCGCCAACGAGGGCGAGGTCCTCTACGACCACCGGAACCTCTACACGCACTTCGCCGAGCTGCGCCAGCGCATCGGCCTGGTCCCGCAGGACGACATCCTCCACAAGGAGCTGACCGTCCAGAAGGCCCTGCGCTACGCCGCCAAGCTGCGCTTCCCCGGCGACACCGCGGAGTCCGAGCGCGAGGCCCGGATCGACGAGGTGCTGCGCGAGCTCAAGCTGGACATCCACAAGGACAAGAAGGTCACCTCGCTCTCCGGCGGCCAGCGCAAGCGCGTCTCGGTCGCCCTGGAGCTGCTGACCAAGCCGTCGCTGATCTTCCTCGACGAGCCGACCTCCGGCCTCGACCCGGGCATGGACCGCGACGTCATGCAGTTGCTGCGCGGCCTGGCTGACGACGGCCGCACCGTGCTGGTCGTCACCCACTCGGTGGCCGAACTCGCCCTGTGCGACCGGCTGTTGGTGATGGCGCCGGGCGGTTCGGTGGCCTACTTCGGCCCGCCCCAGGAGGCGCTGAACTTCTTCCAGTACGAGTCCTGGGCCGACGTCTTCTCGGCGTTCGAGAACTACCGCGACTACGACTGGGCCGGCCGCTGGCGCGGCTCCCCGCACTACCAGATGTACGCCGCCGACCTCGACGCCGCCCCGCCGCAGTCGGTCAGCGTCCAGGCCCCGCCGGCCCGCATACAGAAGTCCCAGAGCTGGGGCTCCCAACTGTGGACCCTGATGCGGCGCTACGTCTCCGTGCTCGCCTCCGACCGGGGCTTCCTCGCCCTGATGGTGCTGCTGCCGGCCGTCCTCGGCGTGGTCTCGCTGCTGATCCCCAGCGACTACGGCCTCGGCTACGGCCCCGAGAAGCAGCTCGGCATGCGGCCCAACCGCGACGCCAGCACCATCATGCTGATCCTCGCGGTCGGCATGTGCTTCTCCGGCGCCGCCAACTCGGTCCGCGAACTGATCAAGGAGCGGGTCATCTACGAGCGCGAACGGGCCACCGGCCTGTCGCGGTCGGCGTACCTGATGTCCAAGGTCATCGTGCTCGGCGTGGTCACCGCCATCCAGGGCGTGATCCTGGCGGCCATCGGCTTCTCCGTGCGGACCATGCCGTCCCAGGGCCTGATCGTGCCGAAGATGCCGGCGATCGAGATGACCGTGGCGATCATCGCGCTCGGCTTCACCTCGATGATGGTCGGCCTGATCATCTCCGCACTGGTCAAGACCGCCGAGAAGACCATGCCGCTGTTGGTCATGTTCGCCATCGTCCAGGTCGTCTTCACCGGCGTGCTCTTCCAGCTCTTCGACACGGTCGGCGTCTCCCAGCTCTCCTGGCTGATGCCCTCGCGCTGGGGCGTCTCCGCGATGGGCGCGACCGCCGACATGAACACGCTGCTGCCCTGGGAGGTCGGCCACCCCGACCCGCTGTGGAAGCACCAGACCGGCGTCTACGTGATGGACGTGGTCATCCTGCTCGCCCTGGGCGTCGGGCTCGCCTTCGTCGTCGCGCGGCTGCTGCGCCGCCACGAGCCGGAGGTCATGCGCAAGTAGCGCCGGCACGCGCCAACGCCAAGGGGCGGCACCCGAGTTCGGGTGCCGCCCCTTCACGTGTCGTTGTGCGCCGGCGCGGAGCGTGGCGAACGTCCGGCTCAGTAGGCCGAGTTGACGTTGTCCATCGAGCCGTAGCGGTTGGCCGCGTACTTGCAGGCGGCGGTGATGTTGGCGACCGGGTCGTAGATGTTCCAGGACGTGCCGGGGACGTGGAACGCGCGGAACGTCGGGTCGATGACCTGGAGCAGACCCTTGGACGGGATGCCCATCTGGGCGTTGGAGTCCCAGAGGTTGATCGCGTTGGGGTTGCCGGAGGACTCGCGCATCAGGTTGCGGTAGATCCCGTCGTAGCTGCCCGGGATGTTGTGCTGCGCCATGATGTCCAGCGACTCGCGGATCCAGCCGTCCAGGGTGTTCGGGTATATCTTCGCCGGCTTCGGGGCGGCGGCCGGGACGGCTTCGCGGACGGCGGAGCGGCTCGCCGTCTCCTTGCCCTGGCGCTCCTGCTCGGCCTTGGCCTTGGCGGCCTGCTCGGCCTTCTGCTTGGCGAGCGCGGCCTCGGCCTTGCCCTGGGCGGCGGAGGCGTCGGCCTGCTGGGCGATGGTGGCCTGCTGGGCGCGGGCGGCGGTGTCGACGGTGCTGAAGGCCACCGGCTTGATGTTCAGGCTGGCGGAGGGCGCCTCGGCCTTGCCCTGGCTGGCGTCGGCCCCCGGGACGACGGTGAAGACCAGCGCGGCGGCACCGGCCGCGGCGATGCCGGCTGCGGTGAGCTTGTGGACCCGGGTCAGGTTCAGACTGGCGTGCTTCGGCATGGCGGGCGACCTCTTCCGATGGGGGACATCGCACGGGCCAAGAGCGGCGGCAGAACGCCGAGTTCTGATTACGGCGCCGAGCGACGGGAGCCATTCTTAGCGGCCGAAAATTCGCCGAGCAACGATGTGACGTACGATCCCGGTTAGTGGGACCGGGCCCGCCCAGAATGCGTCCGAGCCGGAATATTCCCAGCTCATAGCGGGTTTCCCGGTCCACTAACCAGCTTCGTAAGTGACCTGCGCCCTATGCGCGGGGTCACAGCGGGCAGAGGTTTATCTCGCGTTTAGTAGTTGCAATCGCACAGCTCGTGTGCGGGTTGCGGGCGGGGTGGCCCGCGTCAGACCTCGACCAAGACTTGGTCAAGGGACTTTCGTACCAAATCCGGCACCTGGCAGTCCGGAGCCGGGTAGCCGACGGGGATCACCGCGAACGCCTTCTCGTTGGCCGGCCGGCCCAGCACCTCCTGGAGGAACCGCATCGGGCTCGGGGTGTGCACCAGCGCCGCCAGCCCCGACAGGTGCAGCGCGGACAGCAGCATCCCGACCGCGATGCCCACCGACTCGTCCACGTAGTAGTGCTTGTGCTTGGTGCCGTCCGGGCCCAGCCAGTGCCGCTGTTGGAAGACCACGATCAGGTGCGGGGCGTCGGTCAGATGCGGCTTGACCTCGTCCGTGCCCAGCGGCCGCAGCGCCGCCAGCCACTCCTCGCCCAGCCGCCCCGCGTAGGAGCGCTGTTCCTCGGCCTCCGCCGCCGCCCGGATCCGGCGACGCACCTCGGGGTCCTTGACCAGGACGAACGTCCACGGCTGCTGGTGCGCCCCGGACGGCGCGGTGGCGGCGCAGGCGATCGCGTCCCGGACCACCTGCTCCGGCACCGGGTCGGCGGCGAACTGCCGGACCGTCCGCCGCCGGTCCATCCGTTCCCGCAGCTCGGCGGCGCGGGCCAGCGACTCGTCCGCGGGCATCCGCTCCGGCCGGTACGGCACCGACCGGTAGGGCTCGCCGTGGGTGGGCGTCCAACGCTTCGTCGGGGGTGTCGGCGCGCTGTGCGCCTGTGATGAAGAGGACATGCCCATGAGTCTGGGTCCGGGCCGGCGGCCCGCGCCGCGGATCGCCGAATCCGTGCCGATTCCCTCCGCGTCCGCGGCTCGATCGCTGCGCCGCCGCGCTCTCGGCCCGCACCGATCGCACTCTCTGTCCCTATATAAGGGGACAAGGATTGATTTACGGGCTAACACGACCCTTCTCGGAACCTTGCCACCAGACCCCTCCTTATAGGGCCCTCTATATAAGGGGTCTCGCATCGCACTTATCTATAGAAACCGGAGCATTCTGGTCGTACCCAGCCGGGGCTCGACCGGCTCCGCGCCCCCAGCGGGGCGTTCGGCCTAGGTCAGCGGGCGTAGGCACGGAGCGTCGGCGGACCGATACGGGGTGATCGACGCGCCGGTACGGTGAAGCCATGAGCACCGGACCGGGTGCCGGGATCCCCGCGGTGAGCACCGCGATCCTGGCCATGAGCAGGCATTTGGAGGTGCGCGACGTCCTCAAGACGATCGTCGCCTCGGCCCGTGAACTCCTGGACGCCGAGTACGCCGCGCTCGGCGTGCCGGACGATCACGGGGGCTTCGCCCAGTTCGTCGTGGACGGTGTCAGCGCCGAGCAGTGGAAGGCCATCGGCCCGCTGCCCCGCCAGCACGGCATCCTCGCCGCGATGCTGCACAACGCCACCCCCGAGCGGCTCGCCGACGTCCGCGAGGACCCCCGCTTCGGCGGCTGGCCCGCCGCCCACCCGGACATGTCCGACTTCCTCGGCCTCCCGGTCGCCGACGGCGACGAGATCCTCGGCGCGCTCTTCCTGGCCAACAAGCGCTGCCCCAAGCCCGCCGGCGGGTGCGGCTTCACCGAGGAGGACGAGCGGCTGCTCGGGATACTCGCCCAGCACGCCGCCATCGCCCTCACCAACGCCCGCCTCTACGAGCGCAGCCGCGAGCTGACCATCGCCGGCGAGCGCGCCCGGCTCGCCCACGAGCTGCACGACGCGGTCTCCCAGAAGCTGTTCTCGCTCCGGCTCACCGCCCAGGCCGCGACCGCCCTGGTCGACCGCGACCCGGCCCGCGCCAAGGACGAGCTTCACCAGGTCGCCGCCCTGGCCGCGGAGGCCGCCGACGAGCTCCGCGCCGCCGTCGTCGAACTGCGTCCGGCGGCCCTGGACGAGGACGGGCTGGTCGCCACCCTCCGCTCCCAGGTCCAGGTCCTGGACCGGGCACACACCGCCCGGGTCAGCTTCGCCGCCCAGGGCGTACGGGCACTGCCCTCCGCCCAGGAGGAGGCGATGCTCCGGGTCGCCCAGGAGGCGCTGCACAACGCGCTGCGCCACTCCGGCGCCGCGCACGTCGAGGTGAGCCTCACCCGGTCCGGCCAGGGCGCCCTGCTGCGGGTCGCCGACGACGGGCGGGGCTTCGACACCGGCATCGTCCGCCGGGCCGGACGGCACCTGGGCCTGGTGTCGATGCGCGATCGCGCCGGCGGCGTCGGCGGCACGCTCACCGTGGAATCGGAGCCCGGCAAGGGCACCACTGTCGAGATGGAGGTGCCCGGTGGCTGAACACCCGCAGGGCGGTACCGAACGGGCCACCGGCGAGGGCCACGCGATCCGCGTGCTGCTCGTCGACGACCACCAGGTCGTCCGCCGCGGCCTGCGCACGTTCCTGGAGGTCCAGGACGACATCGAGGTGGTGGGGGAGGCGTCCGACGGTACCGAGGGCGTCGCCGCCACCGAGCAACTGCGCCCGGACGTCGTCCTCATGGACATCAAGATGCCCGGCATGGACGGCATCGAGGCGCTCCGCCAGCTCCGCGCGCTCGACAACCCGGCCAAGGTGCTGGTCGTCACCAGCTTCACCGAGCAGCGCACCGTCGTCCCGGCCCTCCGCGCGGGCGCGTCCGGCTACGTCTACAAGGACATCGACCCGGACGCGCTGGCCGGCGCTATCCGCTCGGTGCACGCCGGCCATGTGCTGCTCCAGCCCGAGGTGGCCGGCGCGCTGCTGTCGCAGGAGGACAACAACGGCGGTCAGGGGCGCGGCGGTTCGCTCACCGAGCGGGAGCGGGAGGTGCTGGGGCTGATCGCGGACGGCCGTTCCAACCGCGAGATCGCCCGGGCGCTGGTGCTGTCGGAGAAGACCGTCAAGACCCATGTCTCCAACATCCTGATGAAGCTGGACCTCGCCGACCGCACCCAGGCCGCGCTGTGGGCCGTGCGGCACGGCATCGGGGCCTGAAACACCAGGTGGGCGGGGCGGGTTGAGGCTCTATCAAAGTTATTAGCCGAACGTCGCCCCATGAGTCGGAGATTCATACTGTCGTGTATACGTAGCCCGTTTGGCGTATCCCAGCTCCGTGCCGGGCCGTTTCCCAGTGCAGTCGTGGCGGCTGGCCACGGCATCGGCAACGAGGAGCAAGAGAAGTGAAGAACATCAAGCGAGTTGCGGCCGTCACGATCGCGGGGGCCGGTCTCGCGCTGGCGGGTGCGGGTGTCGCCTCGGCCCACGAGGGTCCGCAGGGTGCCGCGGTGCAGTCGCCCGGCGTCGCCTCCGGCAACGTCGTCCAGGCCCCGATCCACATCCCCGCGAACATCTGCGGCAACACCGTCTCCGTGGTCGGCCTGCTCAACCCGGCCTTCGGTAACACCTGCTTCAACAAGTGACCGTGGGAGCTCCCGCTCCGACCACCTGACCCGCGTGCCGGGCCGAACTCCGGCCCCGCGTAGGTCACTTCGGACCGGCCCCGCCCAGCCCTGGCCGTGCGGCCGGTCCACCCTCCACATCCACCGTTGTTTTCGGCCCTGTGCCACCACGTGAGGAACACGCCACCATGAACACCGTCAAAAAGGCCGCCCTTGTCCTTGCCACCACCGGTCTCGCCGTCGGCGCCGCCGCCGGTTCGGCGTTCGCCCAGGACGGCGCGCAGGCCGACGGCAAGGCCCTGAACTCCCCGGGCGTCGCCTCCGGCAACGTCGTCCAGGCCCCGGTGCACGTGCCGGTGAACGTCACGGGCAACAGCGTGAACGTCGTCGGCGTGCTGAACTCCGTCTTCGGCAACCCGGCCGTCAACGACTGACGCCACCGGCCCGGCCCCCAACGCCCGGGCCGACGGAGGACGTTGGTCCTCGAACTCTCCTCGAAGGTCCCGCCGGCCGCGCCATGGCCGGCGGGACCTTCCCGCTCACCCCCGGCCCCGCTCCCGCTCCTCCACCGCGGAGTTGTACGCCGCCACCTGCGCCCGCCGGGCCGTGCGCTCCACTGGGCGCAACGCCTCGGCGCGGGCCGCGATCTGGGACGAGCTGACCGCCGCGCCGTGCTCCCGACCGTCCCCGCCCGCTCCCCGGGCGATGTCGATCAGCGCGCCGACCCGCTGCGCCAGCTCCAACACCCGCACGGCGCGCGGCGGATAGCCCGGTGCCAGCACCTGCCGGCCGGCCTCCGCCCGCGCCCGGTAGGCCGCCAGCGCGGCGTCCGCCACCGGGCCGGAGCCGGCCACGTCGAGCCGCGCGAGCACCTCCGTCGCCTCCCGCAGCGCCTCCGCCAACTCCCGCTCGGCCTCGCCCAGCGACGGCACGTCGGCCGGCGGCGCCTCGCGGGCCGGCAGGCAGTGCCAGACCACCTCGACGTGCACGTCGGGGCCGGCCGCGCCCTCCGGGCCCGCCTCGTAGACCTCCGGGACGAGCCCCAGCGCGACGCCGTGCGCCAGCACCGCCTCGCCGGCCTCCAGCGCCCGCGCGTTGAACTCCGGCGGGCCGCTCAGCCCCAGCGGATGCCCCGGCACCGGCAGCGCGACCCGCAGGCCGACCGCCCCCAGCGCCCGCAGCCGCCCCAGCGCGAGCGTCAGACCGACCGGGGCGTCCTCCCCGGGCAGGCCCAGGACGCGGTGGACCGCATCGTCGTCCGCGATCTGGTGCGCGGCGTCATCAGGTGAGACAAGTCCGGCCAAAAGGGCATTTCCCCACGACGCCAGCCGTCCCGAGCGAGGTTCATCGAGCATGGTCCCCAGCCTAGGGAACGGCACTGACAACGAGTGGCGTAGGTTTGCAGGGGGGCTGCGCCTACCGGCGCACACGACGACGCGAGATGGCAATGGGAGACAGTGCGCTCATGAGCGATGTGCTGGAGCTGGTGGACGTATCCGTGGTCCGCGAAGGACGGGCTCTGGTGGACCAGGTCTCCTGGTCGGTGAAGGAGGGGGAGCGCTGGGTGATCCTCGGCCCCAACGGAGCCGGCAAGACCACCCTGCTGAACGTCGCCTCCAGTTACCTCTTCCCGAGCACCGGCACCGCCCGGATCCTCGGCGAGCAGCTGGGCCGCGTCGACGTCTTCGACCTGCGCCCGCGCATCGGCATCGCCGGCATCGCGCTCGCCGACAAGCTGCCGCGCCGTCAGACGGTCCTGCAGACCGTCCTCACCGCCGCCTATGGCATGACCGCCACCTGGCGCGAGGACTACGACGAGATCGACGAGCAGCGCGCCCGCGCCTTCCTCGACCGGCTGGGGATGAACGCCCATCTCGACCGGAAGTTCGGCACCCTCTCCGAGGGCGAGCGCAAGCGCACCCTGATCGCCCGCGCGATGATGACCGACCCCGAGCTGCTCCTCCTGGACGAGCCCGCCGCCGGCCTCGACCTCGGCGGCCGCGAGGACCTGGTGCGCCGCCTCGGCCGGCTCGCCCGCGACCCCTACGCGCCCTCGATGATCATGGTCACCCACCACGTCGAGGAGATCCCGCCGGGTTTCACCCACGTCCTGATGATCAATCAGGGCAAGGTGCTGGCCGCCGGCCCGCTCGACCTGGAGCTCACCTCCGGCAACCTCTCCCACTGCTTCGGCCTCCCGCTCGTCGTCGAGCGCAACGGCGCCGACCGCTGGACCGCCCAGGGCCTGCCCCTGAAGTGACCCCGTGATCCCAAGTGGCCGGCCGCCGTTGACCGTTGCACGGTCCACGGTGACCGGCCACTGACCGATCGCGCCCTGTCCTGGAGCCGCCCGACCGATCTACCATGACCCCGTGGATCCATGGGTGTGGTGGCTGTTCGCCGCCGTGGGACTGGGCATACCGCTCGTCGTGACCGCGCTGCCCGAATTCGGGATGTTCGCGGTCGGTGCCGTCGCCGGTGCCGTCACCGCAGCGCTCGGTGGCGGCACCGTCGTGCAATTCCTGGTGTTCATCGCGGTGTCCGTCGCGCTGGTCGCCGTCGTGCGGCCGCTCGCCAACCGCCACCGGGGCCAGGGCCCGCACCTCGCCTCCGGCATCGAGGCCCTGAAGGGTCGGACCGCCACGGTCCTGGAGCGGGTCGACGGCGGGGCCGGCGGCCGCATCAAACTCGCCGGCGAGATCTGGTCGGCCCGCGCCCTCGACGGCGACCGGGTCTACGAACCGGGACAACAGGTGGACGTGGTGGACATCGAGGGCGCCACCGCCCTCGTCATCTGAACCGAACCCGGTGCGCGACGCCCCGCACCTCTGGAAGACTGATCAACAACAAGCCGGCCGCGGCCGGATGGGCCAGCAACGAAGGGCAACGGGAGCCGCTTTGGATATCATCATCGTCCTGATCATCCTGGTGGTGCTCGTCTTCATCGCACTCCTCAAGACGATCCAGGTCATCCCCCAGGCCAGCGCGGCCATCGTCGAACGCTTCGGCCGCTACACCCGCACGCTCAACGCCGGCCTGAACATCGTCGTCCCGTTCATCGACACGGTCCGCAACCGCGTCGACCTCCGCGAGCAGGTCGTGCCGTTCCCGCCGCAGCCGGTGATCACCCAGGACAACCTCGTCGTCAACATCGACACCGTCATCTACTACCAGGTGACCGACGCCCGCGCCGCCACCTACGAAGTCGCCAGCTACATCCAGGCGATCGAGCAGCTCACCGTCACCACCCTCCGCAACATCATCGGTGGCATGGACCTCGAACGGACCCTGACCTCCCGTGAGGAGATCAACGCGGCGCTCCGCGGCGTCCTCGACGAGGCCACCGGCAAGTGGGGCATCCGCGTCAACCGCGTCGAGCTCAAGGCGATCGAGCCGCCCACCTCCATCCAGGACTCGATGGAGAAGCAGATGCGCGCCGACCGTGACAAGCGCGCCGCGATCCTCCAGGCCGAGGGCGTCCGGCAGTCCGAGATCCTCACCGCCGAGGGCCAGAAGCAGTCCGCGATCCTCCGCGCCGAGGGTGAGGCCAAGGCCGCGGCCCTGCGCGCCGAGGGCGAGGCCCAGGCGATCCGGGTGGTCTTCGAGTCCATCCACGCCGGTGACCCGGACCAGAAGCTGCTGTCGTACCAGTACCTCCAGATGCTCCCGAAGATCGCCGAGGGCGACGCCAACAAGCTCTGGATCGTCCCCAGCGAGATCGGCGACGCGCTCAAGGGCCTCGGCGGCGCCATCGGCAACTTCAACCCCGCCGGCGGCGGCGCCTCGATCCCCCGGCCCGCCAGCCCCGAGCGGCAGGCGCCCCCGATCGACTGACGCGGCCGCATCCCTCGTGCATGATCAGGGTTGCCCCCCGACCTTCTGGGCGGGGAGGCGACCCTGATCGCGTGAGGAGCCGTGCGTGTCCCCCTGGGAAGCAGTCGCAGTCTTCGCCGCCGGGCTGGGCGCCGGCACCATCAACACCGTCGTCGGCTCCGGCACCCTGATCACCTTCCCCGTCCTGCTCGCCGTCGGCCTCCCGCCGGTGACCGCCAACGTCTCCAACTCCCTGGGCCTGGTGCCCGGTTCGGTCAGCGGTGCCATAGGGTACCGGCGCGAACTGCGCGGCCAGCGTGGCCGGGTGCTGCGCCTCGGGACCGGCGCCGTCATCGGGGGCCTGGGCGGCGCGGCCTTGCTGCTGGCCCTGCCCTCCAGCGCCTTCGACGCGGTCGTCCCCGCCCTGATCGCGCTCGCCCTGGTGCTCGTCGTCGCCCAGCCCCGGCTGGCCGCCGCGGTCCGCGCCCGCCGCGCCCGCAACGGCACCACCGCCCACCGCGACGGCGGCCCCGCCCTGTTCACCGGCCTGCTGCTGGCCAGCGTCTACGGTGGCTACTTCGGCGCGGCCCAGGGGATCATCTACCTCTCCCTGATGGGCGTCCTGCTCAGCGACGACCTCCAGCGCAGCAACGCCCTCAAGAACGTCCTCACCGCCCTCGTCAACGCCGTCGCCGCGGTCTTCTTCCTCTTCGTCGCCCGCTTCGACTGGACCGCGGTGCTCCTCATCGCGGTCGGCTCCGCGCTCGGCGGCCAGCTCGGCGCCAGGGTCGGCCGCCGACTGCCGCCCACCGTGCTGCGCGCCGTGATCGTCGCGGTGGGGCTGGTGGCCCTCATCCAACTCCTCACGCCATAGCGGGAGTTCCGTGGCGGGGAGTCGAACGAGGGCCACCACCCGCCCGCGCCGCTACGCCGGCAGCGCCCGCAGCCAGTCCGGCAACTCGTCCCGTACGGACACCCCCAGGGCCGCCACCAGCGCATCCGCCGGCGTCGGCTCGAAGGGCTTCCGCAGCAGCCGCATCCCCGCCTGCTCCGGCGTCCGGTCCGCCTTGCGATGGTTGTCCTCCCGGCACGAGGCGACGGTATTCAGCCAGGTGTCCCCGCCGCCGTGCGACCGCGGCACCACGTGGTCCACGGTCGTGGCCCGCCGCCCGCAGTACGCGCAACGGTGCTGGTCACGCGCCAGCACGCCCCGCCGGGACCAGGGCGCCCGTCTTCGGAACGGCACCCGTACGTATCTGCTGAGCCTGATCACCTGCGGCACCGGCACGTCCACCGAGGCCGCCCGGACCCGCAACCCCGGGTGCGCGTGCTCGACGACCGCCTTGTCCTGCATCACCAGCACCACCGCACGCCGCAGCGACACCGTCGCCAGCGGCTCGAAGCTCGCATTCAGCACCAGCGTCTCGCGCATCCCGTCCACCTCCCGGATCCTGATCGCCGCCCTGGCGAAGTGGCTCCACTCTGCAAGGGCAGGTATTCCCCGGACAACGCAATTTCCGTGTGCCGCAAGGGAAATGGGGGGTTGCGGGAGCGTGAAGAAGAGGTGTTCCGCGACGGGGGCGGAGCCGGCGCGACGGCGCGCGCGGGAGAGAGGGAAGAAGAGTGCGCTCCGGGTTCCGACCCCCGTAGAGGAACCCGGAGCGAACGGCAGCCGCACGGACGCCCCTGAGCAGGATGTCCGGACGAGGCGCCTCCCGGGCCCTGGGGGCCGCGGGGAGGGGCGCACACACACTGACGCCCCGGCGCTCCGCCACTGCGGTACCAGCCGCCCGCCGCCTCGCGGAGGCGGCGGTACGGGTACCACTGTGCGTGGCGGAAGCGCCGGGGCGCAACGCATTTCCCATGTGCCGGAGAGCCGGCCGCGGGTCAGCCGGCGGCCGGCACCTCGTACTCGCCGATCAACTGGGCCCGCCCGAGCGTGTGGAACCGCAGGTTGAAGCCGACCACCGCGGGCGAGGCATCCGCGTCAGGCCCCAACTTCTCCTGGTCGACGGCGTACACGGTGAACACATAGCGGTGCGGCCCGTCCCCGGGCGGCGGGGCGGCGCCGCCGAAGTCCCGTGTCCCGTAGTCGTTGCGGGCGTGCACGGCCCCCGCGGGAAGCCCCTTCAGATCGCCGCTACCGGCCCCGGCCGGCAGTTCCGTCACCGACGCCGGGATGTCGAAGAGCACCCAGTGCCAGAACCCGCTGCCGGTCGGCGCGTCCGGGTCGTAGCAGGTGACGGCGTAGCTCCTGGTCCCCTCGGGCGCGCCCTCCCACCGCAACTGCGGCGAACGGTTCCCCTCGGCGTAGACCTGCTCCGGCCGCAGCGCCCCGCCCGGCTCCACCTCCTCGCTCACCACCGTGAACTCCGCCACCGGCGGATGGAAATCGTGCGGGAGCGGCCGCCGCTTCAGCTCGGACACCTCGGACCTCCTGGTCGCTTGCTGACACTCTGTCCGGCCAGGTTAGAGCCACTTCCCCCCACCCACCGCCCCCGCCCGGCCAACGACCGGACCACCCCACCCAGTCGTCCCCCGCCCATCCCGGCCGCAGGCGCATGCCCGCCACCCTCACCCTCACCACCAACTCCCCCCGGAACACCAGCCGTTACCGCACCCCGCACCGCACTCTCCCACCGTCCCCGATCATGGCCGGATCCACACACCCCGCACCTCCGCCCGGCTCCACTACGCTCGGAACCCATGACCGACGTACCGGCCCGCACGCCCCTCCCGCGCGACTTCTTCGACCGTCCCGTCGTGGAGGTCGCCCCGGACCTCCTGGGCCGCACCCTGGTACGCCACAGCCCCGACGGTCCCATCGAGCTCCGCCTCACCGAGGTCGAGGCGTACGACGGCGAGCGCGACCCGGGCTCCCACGCCTACCGCGGCCGCACCGCCCGCAACGCCACCATGTTCGGCCCGCCCGGCCACGCGTACGTCTACTTCATCTACGGCATGTGGTTCAGCATCAACCTGGTCTGCGGCCCCGAGGGCAGGGCCAGTGCGGTCCTGCTGCGCGCCGGCGAGATCCTGACCGGCGAACCCCTGGCCGCCGCCCGCCGCCCCAAGGCCCGCAACGCCGACGAACTGGCCAAGGGGCCGGCCCGCCTGGCCACCGCCCTCGACATCGACCGCTCCCTGGACGGCACCGACGTCTGCGCGCCCACCGATACCCCGCTCACGATCCTCCACGGCACCCCGGCCCCTCGTGACGTGGTGCGCAACGGCCCCCGCACCGGCGTCGGCGGCGACGGCGCGGACCACCCCTGGCGCTACTGGATCGACGGCGACCCGACGGTCAGCCCCTACCGCCCCCACAGTCCCCGCCGCCGCACCGCCACAGCTACTTGACTCTGTCCCGCCAAACGCCTAACGTGGCCCGAGCCGCTGGATACGGGCAGCGCTTTCTGCGTCCCCGATGTGGCACCAACCACTACTCCGCACGACTCCCTGATGGGTCTATTTCGGCACGTCCGGAATTCGATTCGAATGACTCGATTATGAGCCGTCAGGAAAAGCCGCTAACGTAGTGGTCACGCCGAAAGGCAAGCTCCTCCGACGAGCAATGCAGAACGGAATTCGAACCGGTCGCTCAGCGGCCGGAAACGAAAGAAGATCTGATAAAGTCGGAAAGGTCGAAAAGCGAAAGCGAAGCGGCCGAACCCCGCTCCAACAGGGGGCTGGAGACGGAAACGGATC
>NZ_JBIVXW010000070.1:0-48536 GCF_044769405.1 Streptomyces sp. NPDC090442 | reverse complement strand
TCCTGAGCCAGGATCAAACTCTCCGTGAATGTTTACCGGTAATCCGGTCAGACACTCGCGTTGAGCGGAACCACAAGGAGGAATAATCCCCGCGGTTCACAGCGTCCTCGCTGTGTGCGCCTCCCAAGAAACTTGGAAGGACTTTCAAAGGAACCTCATCCCCCACGAATGCGGGAGACGGGGTATCAACATATCTGGCGTTGACTTTTGGCACGCTGTTGAGTTCTCAAGGAACGGACGCTTCCTTCGGATTCCCTTTCGGGTTTCCGCCGGGCGCTTCCCTTCGGTGTTTCACACTCTATCAGGGCTTTTCCGGCTTCCGGACCACCGCTTTTCTGCAGGCATGCAGAAGCGCATGATTCGAGAATCAGGATCATGACTCTGAGGAGTGCCGCCCACTCAGTCGGTTACGCCGAAGCGCTTCCTGACTGTCCGGGGCAGAGCCCAGACATTACAGGGGCGGTGTGGGCGAGGCAAATCGATTCCGCGTGACCGCGGGAGCACTGGTGGGGTTGCCGTGGGCATCAACCGGGCTCTGTCATGCGGAACCGTCAGTTCTTATGACTTACGCTTCTCAACGGTGCGCCGCCCGGGACAGGCAGTGGCGGCGGCCTCATGAATCTTCACCCCTGGGAGGTTTCCCATGACCACCGTGACGTCCCCTCTTGCAGGACGCGCCATCGGGCTGGCGGCAGTGCCGGACCCGGTCTTCTCCGGCGCGATGGTGGGTCCCGGTACCGCCATCGACCCCGTTCGTGAGCCGTCGGAGGCGGTTTCGCCCGTTGACGGCGTCATTGTTTCGCTGCACCCGCATGCGTTCGTCGTCGTGGACGGCGAGGGGCACGGCGTGCTGACGCACCTTGGTATCGACACCGTGCAGCTCAACGGCGAGGGCTTCGAGCTGCTGGTGAACAAGGGCGACACCGTGACCCGCGGGCAGGCGGTCGTGCGCTGGAACCCGGCCGCGGTCGAGGAGGCCGGCAAGTCGCCGGTGTGCCCGGTCGTCGCGCTGGAGGCCACCGCGGACTCGCTCGGCGAGGTGCGCGAGGACGGCGAGATCAAGGCGGGCGACGCCCTCTTCTCCTGGCAGTAGCAGCCGGGTGCCGTTGCGAGGCGGCAGGTACGACATCCACCGCGGCGGCCGGGCCCGCCGCAAAACCGGAGACGGGTGACATGGAGACAACGCTGCGGGGCGTCGGGGTGAGCCACGGCGTGGCCATCGGCGAGGTGCGGCACATGGGCACGGCGGTGCTGGAGCCGCCGGCCAAGCAGATTCCGGCGGAGGAGGCGGAGCGTGAGCAGGGGCGCGCCCGTCAGGCCGTGGAAGCTGTGGCTGCCGACCTGATCGCGCGGGGCAACCTGGCCGGTGGCGAGGCCCAGCACGTGCTGGAGGCCCAGGCCATGATGGCGCAGGACCCCGAGCTGATGGCCGATGTCGAGCGGCGGATCGTCGTGGGCAGCACGGCCGAGCGGGCGGTGTACGACGCGTTCGCCGCGTACCGGGCGCTGCTGGCCGGGGCGGGCGAGTACCTGGCGGGGCGGGTGGCCGACCTCGATGACGTGCGCAACCGCATCGTGGCGCGGCTGTTGGGCGTGCCGATGCCGGGCGTGCCGGACAGCGACGAGCCGTATGTGTTGATCGCTCGGGACCTGGCGCCGGCGGACACCGCGCTGTTGGACCCGGCGCTGGTGCTCGGTTTCGTGACCGAGGAGGGCGGGCCGACCAGCCACAGCGCGATTCTCGCGCGGGCGCTGGGGGTGCCGGCCGTGGTGGCGATGCCGGGTGCGGGTGAGCTCGCCGAGGGCACCGTGATCGCGGTGGACGGCAGCACCGGTGAGGTCTTCGTCGACCCCAGTGCGGAGAAGCGGGCCGAGCTGACGCAGGCGGCCGAGGCGCGGAAGGCGGCGCTGGCGGCGTCGTCCGGTCCGGGCGCGACGTCCGACGGGCACAAGGTGCCGCTGTTGGCGAACGTCGGCGGGCCGGCGGACGTGCCGGCGGCGGTGGAGGCCGGCGCGGAGGGCGTCGGGCTGTTCCGCACGGAGTTCCTGTTCCTGGACGACAGCGAGCGGGCGCCGTCGGAGGAGAAGCAGGTCGAGGCGTACCGGCAGGTGCTGGCGGCGTTCCCTGAGGGGCGCGTGGTGGTTCGCGTGCTGGATGCCGGGGCGGACAAGCCGCTGGACTTCCTGACGCCGGCGGACGAGCCGAACCCGGCGCTGGGCGTGCGGGGGCTGCGGACGCTGCTGGACCACCCCGAGGTGCTGCGGACGCAGCTTTCGGCGCTGGCGAAGGCCGCCGAGGGGCTGCCGGTCTACCTTGAGGTCATGGCGCCGATGGTGGCGGACCGGATCGACGCGAAGGCGTTCGCGGATGCCTGCCGGGAGGCCGGGCTCCAGGCGAAGTTCGGCGCGATGGTGGAGATTCCGTCGGCGGCGCTGCGGGCCCGGTCGATCCTCCAGGAGGTGGAGTTCCTGTCGCTGGGCACCAACGACCTGGCGCAGTACACCTTTGCGGCGGACCGTCAGGTGGGCGCGGTGTCGCGGCTTCAGGACCCGTGGCAGCCGGCGCTGTTGGACCTCGTGGCGGCCTCGGCCGAGGCCGCGAAGGCCGAGGGCAAGAGCTGCGGGGTGTGCGGTGAGGCGGCCTCCGATCCGCTGTTGGCGTGTGTGTTGACGGGGCTCGGGGTCACCAGCCTGTCGATGGGTGCGGCGTCGCTTCCGTATGTGCGGGCGACGCTGGCCAAGCACACGCTGGCGCAGTGCGAGCGGGCGGCGGCCGCGGCGCGGGCCGCGGACACCGCGGCGGATGCCCGGGCGGCCGCGCAGGCGGTGCTCTCCGGGGAGTGATCCGGGCGGCGCGCGGCGCCGTGTGAGGTGTTTGGGGACGGCCGTCCCGCCTGGTTGGCGGGGCGGCCGTCTCGTGTGCGCGGGCGGGGCCGGGTCAGGGGTGGCAGTGCGGGGCGGGTGGGGGTGGCAGGGGCAGGCCGGGGGCGTGGTCGACGCCGGGCTCGGGCGGGATGGGTTCGTCGGTTTCGGGGTCGGTGCAGTAGGCGTCGAAGATCTCGGCGGCGGTGATGGGGGCGGGCCAGGCGTCGCGCAGGCGCCAGCCGCGGACGGTGGCGGGGGTGGTGGGGTCGTCCGTGGGGGTGTCGGGGACGGGGGTGGTGCGGCAGACGAGGGCGCCGGTGTCGGGGCGGGCCAGGGCGGCGGCGAGGACGGTGCAGAAGACGAGCGTTTCGGATTCGGGGAGTTGGGGCGGGCGGCCGGGCGGGGTGGTGGTCACCTGGAGGTAGGCGCGGAGCGGGCCGGTGGTGTCGGGGAGGGTGCAGACGAGGTGGTGGGTGCCCTCCCCCAGGGCCGTCAGGAGGTGTTGGAGGGCGGTGGTGGCGCGGGTGAAGGCGGCGTGGGCGAGGTCCTGGCCGCAGGTGGTGCAGCGGCCGGCGCGGGCCAGGAGGGCGGTGGCGCGGTCCCAGGACGCCTGGCGGGCGGCCTCCTCGGTGAGTAACGGCAGGAGGTGGTCGAGCGGGGCGCCGTCGTAGGGGATGGTGGCGCCGGTGCAGGCGACGGCGGCGGTGTAACGGCTGCGGCTGCCGGGGTCGTCGGGGGCGAGGCCGTGGTCGGCGCAGTAGCGGGCGTAGGCGGCCGGGTCGAAGAGGCAGAGGGTGGTGTGCACGCCCTGGGCGGCGAGGGTGCGCAGCAGGGTCTCCAACTGGTGGAGGTAGCCGCGGTGGTCGTCGAACGGGAAGGAGCGGTAGCGGCGCATGGCGGCGAAGGCGCGGGCGTCGGCCAGGACGGCGGCGGTGCTGGGGAGTTCGCGGCGCAGCGGGTGGTCGGCGGGGTGGGGCGTGGGTCGGGTGGTGGGTGTCATGGCTTCCCCCTCGGTGGGTGCACGGCGGGGTGTGCGTGCACGGTCGGTGTGGGTCGTCGAGCGACCTCGTCACCGAGAGTAATCGGGGGGTCTGACAACGGCGGCCCGGCGCCGGGGCGTTGGGACCGCCGGCGCCGGGGCGCGGTCACGTGGCGCGGTCGGCGGCGATCCGCTCGTAGAAGCGGAGGAGTTCGAGGTCGTCGACGGAGCCGGGGTTGACGGCCTTTTCGAGGGGGGTGCCGGCGAGGAGGCGCTTCACGGGGACCTCGATGCGCTTGCCGGTGAGGGTGTGCGGGACGCCGGGGGCCTCGATGATCTCGTCGGGGACGTGGCGCGGGGAGAGCTGTTCGCGGATGGTGCGCTTGATGCGGTCGCGCAGGGCGTCGTCCAGGGTGGCGCCGGGGGCGAGGTGGACGAAGAGCGGCATCCAGTAGCCGCCGTCGGGGAGTTCGAGGCCGATGACGAGGGACTCGCGGATCTCGGGGAGGCGCTCGACGACCTCGTAGATGTCGGCGGAGCCCATCCGGACGCCCTGGCGGTTGAGGGTGGAGTCGGAGCGGCCGTGGATGACGACGCTGCCGCGGGAGGTGAGGGTGATCCAGTCGCCGTGCCGCCAGACGCCGGGGTACGTGTCGAAGTAGCTGTCGTGGTAGCGGGTGCCGTCGGGGTCGTTCCAGAAGCGGGTGGGCATGGACGGCATGGGGTTGGTGACGACGAGTTCGCCGACCTCGTCGATGACGGGCTTGCCCTGGGGGTCCCATGCCTGGAGGTCGGTGCCCAGGCAGGCGGCCTGGAGTTCGCCGATGTGGACGGGGAGGGTGGGGACGGCGCCGGCGAAGCAGCTGCACACGTCGGTGCCGCCGCTGACGGAGGCGGTCCACAGGTCGGTGCCGGTTTCGGCGAAGGTGTCGTGGAGCCAGCGGAAGCCGTCGGGCGGCAGCGGGGAGCCGGTGGTGGCGACGCAGGTGACGGTGGACAGGTCGAGGTCGCGGGCCGGGTGCAGGCCGGCCTTGCGGCAGGCCATGACGTAGGCGGCGGAGGTGCCGAAGACGGTGGCGCGGGTGGCGGCGGCGACCTGCCACTGGGCGGAGACGTCGGGGTGGCCGGGGCTGCCGTCGTAGAGGACGATCGTGGATCCGACCAGCAGGCCGCCGACCAGGAAGTTCCACATCATCCAGCCGGTGGAGGTGTACCAGAAGAAGCGGTCGTCGGGGCCGAGGTCGCAGTGCAGGCCGGCCTGCTTGAGGTGTTCGAGGAGGATGCCGCCCTGGGACTGGACGATGGCCTTGGGGAGGCCGGTGGTGCCGGAGGAGTACAGGACCCACAGCGGGTGGTCGAAGGGGACCTGCTCGAAGACCGGTCGGGTGTCGTCCGAGGTCAGGTCGGACCAGTTCAGGGCGCCTTCGGGGGCGGGGGTGCCGAGCAGCGGGACGTGGACCGTGGCGCGCACGGTGGGCAGTGCGGCGCGGAGTTCGGCGACGGTGTCGCGGCGGTCGTGCTCCTTGCCGCCGTAGCGGTAGCCGTCGACGGTGAACAGGACGACGGGCTCGACCTGTTGGAAGCGGTCCAGGACGCTGCGGGCGCCGAAGTCGGGGGCGCAGGAGGTCCACACGGCGCCGACCGCGGCGGTGGCGAGGAGGGCGACGACGGCCTCGGGGATGTTGGGGAGGTAGCCGCTGACGCGGTCGCCGGGGCGGACGCCGAGGCGGCGGAGGGCGGCGGCCAGCGAGCCGACCTGGGTGCGGAGTTCGGCCCAGGTGAGGGGGGCGGGTTCCTGGCGCTCGTCGACGTGGAGGAGGGCGGGGGTGTCGGCGCGGGCGGGGTCCTCGGCGGCGCGCAGGGCGTGTTCGGCGTAGTTGAGGGTGGCGCCGGGGAACCAGCGGGCACCGGGCATGGTGCGGTCGGCGAGGACGGTGTCGTAGGGGGTGGCGAAGCGGACGTCGAACCAGGCGGCCACGGCGCCCCAGAAGGTGGGGAGTTGGTCGACGGACCAGCGGTGCAGGGCGGCGTAGCTGGCCGCGGGGTCGCCGGGGGTGGGCGCGGGGGCGCCGTGGTGGGTGGCGGCCCAGGCGTGGAAGCGGGTGACCTGTGCGCCGGCGATCCGGTCCGGGCCGGGCTGCCAGAGGGGTTCCGGTGTCGGCTGGGCGGCGGAGTGCGGTGCGGTGGTCATGATGCGGCTCCTGGCGGTTACGCGTCGTGGGCGACGGTCGCGCGCCGTGGCGGGGGTCGCCCGGTGGTGCGCGTGATCGGCTTGTTGGGACGATGCCATGTGATCGGGTCGGGCACCAGGGTGGTCTGGTCACATTCGCCGGTGGCGGGGGCGTCCCCGGGGTGGGGCGGGCATTCGGGGATGCGGTGCGGGCGGGATGTGGCCGGTTGGCCGTGGTCAGGTGAACGACAGTTGAACGATTCCCCCGCGCGGAGCCGTCGGTGGCAGGCTGACCGGCATGAACGGGCGTGATCTGGGGCGGTCGGTACGGATGGTCAGGGCGGTCGGGCCGGCGCAGGGGCTGCGGGCCGTGCGTGCGGCGTGGCGTCGGAGCAGAGCGGATGCGCGGGCGTTGCCACGGCGGGGTGCGGAGCGGGCGCGGGTGCCGGGGACGGCCCACGGGGCGGAGCCGCTGCCCGGTGGCGGCGTGATCCGCTTCGCGCGGTCGTCGCTGCGGGTGCGGGTCGCGGTGGGCGGCGCGGTGTTCTGCGGGTGGGACGGGGCCTGTCCCGAGCCGTCGTACGCGCTGGCCGGGGCGTGTCCGGAGGTGGACCCGCGGGCGGTGCTGGAGCCGGACACGGAGGGCGGCTGGCGGGTCGTCTCGGAGCGGGTGCTGGTGGTGGTGTCGCGGTTCGGTGCGGTGGAGGTGCGGACGCCGGGCGGGGCCATGCTGCGGCGGGAGTTGCCGCCGCGCTGGTGGGACCGGGCGGAGGCGTCCGGGGACGGTGCGGAGGGGGCCGGGGGCGAGGGGGCGGCCGGGTCGCGGTGGGTGCAGCGGTCGGAGGTGGCGGCGGACGCGCGGTTCTTCGGGCTGGGCGGCCGGGCCGGCGGTCCGCGGCTGCGGGACGGGGTGTACCGGCTGTGGAACACCGATCCGGGCGGCGCGTTCGGGCCGCAGGACGATCCGCTGTATCTGGCGATGCCGGTGCAGTTGGTGGTGGCCGACGCGGGGACGCACCTGGTGTTCCACGACAACTCCTGGGACGGCCGGGTGACGCTGCGCGAGGGCGCGGAGGGCGCCGGTTCCGGGCATGACCGGCCGGGCACCTGTGAAGTGCGGGTGGACGGCGGGCCGTTGCGCTACTGGGTGTTGGCGGGGACGCCGGCCCGGGTGCTCCAGGGGTGGACGGCGCTGACGGGTGCGCCGGCGCTGCCGCCCCGTTGGGCGCTGGGGTATCAGCACGCCCGGTGGGGGTTCGGCGGGGCGGACGAGGTGCGGCGGGTGGTGGCCGGCTACCGGGAGCGGGGGTTGCCGCTGTCGGCGGTCCATCTGGACATCGACCACTACGACGGCCATCGGGTGTTCACCGTGGACCAAGAGCGGTTCCCCGATCTTCCGGGGCTGGCCGGGGAGTTGCGGGAGCAGGGCGTGCGCCTGGTGTCGATCGTGGACCCGGCGGTGAAGGCGGAGCCGGGGAACGCGGTGTACGACGGCGGGGCGGCGGTGGACGCCTTCGTGCGGGACGCGCGGGGGCGGGTGGTGCGGGGGGTGGTGTGGCCGGGCGAGTCGGTGTATCCGGACTTCACCGACGGGCGGGTGCGCAAGTGGTGGGGCGCGCTGTACGCGGAGCGGTTGGCGCAGGGGTTCGCGGGGTTCTGGCACGACATGAACGAGCCGGTGTCGTTCGCGGCGTTCGGGGAGGCGACGCTGCCCCGGTCGGCGCGGCACGACCTGGAGGGGCGGGGCGGTGACCACCGGGAGGCGCACAACGTCTACGGGTTGGCGATGGCCCGGGCCGCCTTCGAGGGGCTGTGTGAACTGCGGCCCGGGGAGCGGCCGTTCCTGTTCTCCCGGTCGGGGTGGGCGGGGCTGCAGCGGTACGGGGGCACCTGGTCGGGGGACGTGGCGACCGGGTGGCCGGGGCTGCGGGCGTCGTTGGCGCTGGTGTTGGGGCTGGGGTTGTGCGGGGTGCCGTACAGCGGGCCCGACGTGGGCGGGTTCTCGGGGGTGCCGTCGCCGGAGCTGTATCTGCGGTGGTTCCAACTGGGCGCGTACCTGCCGCTGTTCCGGACGCATTCGGCGTTGTGGGCGGGACGGCGGGAGCCGTGGGAGTTCGGGGCGGAGGTGGCGGAGCACGCGGCGGCGGCGCTGCGGGAGCGGGAGCGGTTGCTGCCGTACTTCGTGACGTTGGGGCAGTTGGCGCGGCTGTCGGGGGCGCCGTATGTGCGTCCGGTGTGGTGGAGCGCGCCGCGGGACCGGGCGTTGCGGGAGTGCGAGGACGCGTTCCTGTTGGGGGACGCGCTGTTGGTGGCGCCGGTGTGGGAGGCGGGGGCGGTGCGGCGGGCGGTGCGGCTGCCGCGCGGCCGGTGGTACGACACCGCCACCGGGCGGGCGTACGACGGGCCGGGCCGGGTGCGGGTGGCGGCGCCGCTGTCCCGTATTCCGGTGCTGGCGCGGGCCGGTTCGGTGGTGCCGGTGGTGGGCGCGGACGGCGGGACGGAGCTGGAGGTGTGGGCGCCGGTGGCCGGGCGGCCGGGCACGGGGCTGGTGGTGCCGGACTGCGGGGACGGCTGGCGGCGGCCGGAGGTGGCGCGGTTCAGCACGCGGCTGGAGGGCGGCAGGGTGGTCGTGGAGCGGCGGGACGGGGGGCCGGTGGGGTATCCGGTGCGGGTGCGGGGGCTGGCCGGGGAGGGGGACGGGTAACGGGGCGGCGGGGCGGGACCGTTAGGGAGGCGGGGCAGATGGCTTCCCTCGTGCCCGCCGCGCCTGGTAGACGAGGGGCATGCCGAGACTTGCTGCTACGTGGCGCGGCCTGGTCGCCGCTGCCGCCGCCCTGTTGACCGTGGTCGCCGTCCCGTCGAGCGCCGAGGCGGGCAGCGGGGGCGTACCGCCGTCGGCACCGCGCGACGGGGCCGGCGTGCGGGCCCACGACCCCAAGGCGCCGCCGGAGTTCGTGGCGCTGCGCGACGTCGACCCCACGATCATCCAGGAGATCCGGTACGCCACCCGGCACGACTTCCTGGGGGTGCCGGCGACGGGGTACCGCGAGCCGATGTGCATCCTGACCCGGGACGCGGCGCGGGCGCTGCACCGCGCGCAGCTCTCCTTCCTGCGCCGCGGCTACTCCCTGAAGGTCTACGACTGCTATCGCCCGCAGCGGGCGGTGAGCCACTTCGTGGCGTGGGCGAAGGACCTCTCCGACCAGCGGATGAAGGCCGAGTTCTATCCGCGGGTGGACAAGTCGGTGCTGTTCCGGGACGGGTACATCGCGGAGAAGTCCGGGCACAGCAGGGGCAGTACGGTCGATCTGACGCTGGTGCCGCTGCCGGCGCTGCCGACCCGGCCGTACGTGCCCGGGGAGCCGCTGTCCTCGTGCTTCGCCCCGAAGGCGGCCCGTTTCCCGGACAGTTCGCTGGACATGGGGACCGGCTTCGACTGCTTCGACACCCTCGCGCACACCCTCGATCCGCGGATCCGGGGACAGCAGCGGGCGAACCGGCTGTTCCTGAAGGCGGGGTTGGAGAGGGCCGGGTTCGTCAATTACGCGCCCGAGTGGTGGCACTACACCTTCACGCCGGAGACGTTTCCGGACACCTATTTCGACTTCCCGATCGCGCGGAGTTCGCTGCGACACCGATGAGGTGACGTTTCGTCAATAATCGCTACCGCGCGGCCTGTTGACGCCCCGCCGCCGCACGCTCCGGAAGGGTGCGTGAACAGTGCGTGAACGAGGCGCCACGGGTGCTCGTGGGGCGGCATCCTGCTCCTCGTGCCTGCCTGGACCGACCAGCTCCGCTTCGCCTTCCAGCCCGTGGTGAACCTCGCGACCGGCTCGGTCGCCGCGCTGGAGCCGCTCGCCCGCCACGAGGACGGCGACGTCGACGTGTTGACCTGTGCCAGACGCGCCCCCGACCTGGACGCCGAGGTGGCCGCGCTCGCCGTCCGGGCCGCGGCGGAGCAGGAGACGCTGCTGCCGCTGCACGTCAACGTGTGCGCCGGGACGGTCGCGCAGCGGCCGGAGCTGATGCCGCTGGGCAAGGCGGTGCGGGACGTGGGGCGTCGGCCCTGGGAGATCACCCTGGATCTGGTCGGCCCGTTCACCGAGGTGCCCGAGCGGGAGCTGCGGGCGGCGGTGGCGGGGCTGCGGGACGAGGGGTACCGGATCTGCGTGGACGGCGTCGGGGACGGCGATCTGCCGCTCCGGCTGCTCGGTGAACTGGCGCCGGACCTGGTCAAGTTGGACCGTTCGCTGTGTGTGCGGCTGGAGCGCGATCCGGGGCGGCAGGCGGCGGTGGCCGCGATGCGGCAACTGTGCGAGCGGGTGGGCGGGCTGCTGGCGATCGAGGGGGTGGAGACCGAGCGGCAGTACGCGGCGGTGCGGGAGGCCGGGGTGCAGTTGGCGCAGGGGCATCTGTTCGCGCCGCCGTCGCGGCGGGCGGCGGCGGAGGTGTACCTGCCGGTCCCGCAGCCGGCGCCGGTGGGTGGCCGGCCGGCGCCGTACCGCCCGCCGTCCGGCCCGCCGGTGGCGCAGTTCCTGCAACCGGCGGCGCTGCTGCCGATGTCGGCGTCGGCGGACGCGGTGCGCAACCATCTGACCGGCTCCCCCGAGGTGTCGGGGGTGCTGCTGGTGGACGCGGACGGGGTGCCGGTGCGGGCGATCCACCGGGACCGCTTCCTGCTGTCGCTCTCCGGGCGTTACGGGCACGCGCTGTACGCGGACCGGCCGGCGCTGCGGCTGGCGGACCGGCCGCGGACGGTCGGGGTGGACGCCACCGCCTGGCAGGTGCTGGACGTGATCGCGGACGGGGAGCGGGCCCGCACCGGGGACGACGTGGCGGTGGTGGACGAGCGTGGCCGGTGCATCGGGGTGGTGCACCTCGCCGACATCCTGCGGGCGCTGGCCGAGAGCCGGGTGGAGGAGGCGGCCCGGCTCAACCCGCTGACCCGACTGCCCGGTTCGGACGCGGTCAACGGGGAGGTGGACCGGCGGATCGCCGAGGGGCGGGAGTTCGCGCTGAGCTGGCTGGACGTGGACGGGTTCAAGCAGGTCAACGACGGGGCGGGGTTCGCGGCGGGCGACGAGCTGATCCGGGCGGTGGGCCGGACGCTGGCGGAGGTGGCGGCCGCCGAGCCGGCCAGCCGGGTGGGGCACATCGGCGGGGACGACTTCCTGGTGCTGGCCGAGCCGGACGGGCTGGAGCCGTTCGCCGCGGCGCTGTTGGACGTGGCCTGGGCGGCGGGCGCGATGCCGGTGACGCTGTCGCTGGCGACGGTGGTCTGTCCGCCGGGCAGCGTCACCGGCCACGGGGCGGCGGCGGCCGCACTGGCGCCGTTGAAGAAGGCAGCCAAGGAACTGCCGGGCGCGAGCTGGGTGGTGGGGCGCCCGGGCACCGAGCGCACCGAGGTGCGGCGCGGGGCGGACGCGCGGGTGCCGGCACCGGCGGAGGCGGCGGACCGGGCGGGCGCGGGCAGCGGTGCGGAAACCGGGAGCGGCGCACGACCTTGACGCTCCCCCACCGGCGGAGAACACTTCCGGTTGCCGGTCGCCGGATGCCCGCGGGCACCGCCGCGCCCGGGCATGGCACGCACCCAGCACGGGGACCGGGGCCCGCCCCGGGCAAGAGCGAGGGAGCCGCCGTGTACGCCGACGGGGATGTCCGCGTCGGTGCGGTGATCGGTACCGCGGTCCTGATCCCGTTCGGGTCGAGGGGTACGCGGCGATGTTCTGACGGTGGACGGGACGCCCGGGCCGGCGGCCGGGGCGGGCCGCGGGATCGGGCCGGGACCAGCCGGCACGTCGGGAGGCATGACCGATGACCAGCCAGCGCACCGCACCGTCGAGGAGCCGGCGGGGCGCGGCGGACGGCAGCTACGTCGCCGCGATCGACCAGGGCACCACGTCCAGCCGCTGCATCGTCTTCGACCGCTCCGGCGCGGTGGTCGCCGTCGACCAGCGCGAGCACCGGCAGATCTTCCCCCGGCCCGGCTGGGTGGAGCACGACGCCGGCGAGATCTGGGCGAAGGTGCGGGACGTGGTGGCGGGCGCGCTGGCCCAGGCGGGCCTGCGGGCCGACCAGTTGAGCGCGCTGGGCATCACCAACCAGCGGGAGACCACGGTGCTGTGGGACCGGGCCACCGGCGAGCCGGTCCACCACGCCGTGGTCTGGCAGGACACCCGCACCGACCGGCTCTGCGCCGAACTGGGCGGCGCGGACGGGCAGGACCGCTTCCGGGGGACCACCGGGCTGCCTCTGGCGAGCTACTTCTCCGGACCGAAGGCGGCCTGGCTGCTGGACGCGGTGCCGGGGCTGCGGGCCCGCGCCGAGCGCGGCGAGATCGCGTTCGGCACCATCGACTCCTGGCTGATCTGGAACCTGACCGGCGGCACCGACGGCGGGGTGCACGTCACGGACGTGACCAACGCCAGCCGCACGCTGCTGATGGACCTGACCACCCTCCAGTGGGACCCGGCGCTCCTGTCGGCGATGCGGATACCGGAGGCGGTGCTGCCGGAGATCCGGTCGTCGGCCGAGGTGTACGGGACGGCGGTGGGTCAACTGGCCGGCGTGCCGGTGGCGTCGGCACTGGGCGACCAGCAGGCGGCGGTCTTCGGGCAGGCGTGCTACGGCGTCGGCGAGGCCAAGAACACCTACGGCACCGGCTCGTTCCTGCTGCTGAACACCGGCGACCGCCCGGTGGAGTCGAAGAACGGGCTGCTGACGACGGTGGGTTACCGGCTCGGCGGGGAGCGGCCCGTCTACTGCCTGGAGGGCTCGATCGCCGTCACGGGCGCGCTGGTGCAGTGGTTCCGCGACCAGCTCGGGCTGATCGCGTCGGCGGCCGACATCGAGCCGCTGGCGGCGAGCGTCCCGGACAACGGCGGCGCCTATGTCGTCCCGGCGTTCTCCGGCCTGTTCGCGCCGTACTGGCGCGCCGACGCCCGCGGGGTGATCACCGGGCTGACCGGCTACGTCACCAAGGCCCACTTGGCGCGGGCGGTGTTGGAGGCGACCAGTTGGCAGACCCGCGAGGTGGTGGACGCGATGGTCCAGGACTCGGGGGTGCCGATCACCCGGCTGAAGGCCGACGGCGGGATGACCGCCAACGGACTGCTGATGCAGCATCAGGCCGATGTGCTGGGGGTGCCGGTGATCCGCCCGGTGGTCACCGAGACCACCTGCCTGGGCGCCGCGTACGCGGCCGGACTGGCGACCGGGGTGTGGCAGGACCTGGACGAGCTGCGGTCCCATTGGCAGCCGGACGCCGAGTGGACGCCGCGGCTGGAGGCGGCGGCCCGGGAGCGGGAGTACGCCAACTGGCGCCGGGCGGTGGCGCGGAGCCTGGATTGGCTGACCCCGGACGGCGCTCCGGAACCCGATCCGGCGCCCTGAACTGGCACCCTGATCCGGGGTCCCGACGCGGAGCCCTGGTCGGTCCCGATCCGGCGCGCCGATGCGCCGGCCCGTAAGTGTACGGCCCGTGCCCCGGGCGGCGGGGTACGGGCCGTACTTCCGCGCCCTGTCAGGGAAGCGTGGGTACGGTGCCGCCGAGGGGTCAGGGCAGCGCGGGCTCCGGCTGCTGGGCGCTGCGCTGCATCGCGTGCTCGACGACGGCGACCAGCACGTCCCGCGCGGAGCCCTGGACCCGGGCGTCGCAGAGCAGCACCGGCACCCCGGGATCGAGGTCCAGGGCGTCCCGGACGGACTCGGCCGGGTAGCGGTCGGCGCCGTCGAAGCAGTTCACGGCGACGACGAAGGGCAGGCCGCGGCGCTCGAAGTAGTCGATGGCGGCGAAGCTGTCCTCCAGGCGGCGGGTGTCGGCGAGCACCACCGCGCCGAGCGCGCCGCGGGCCAACTCGTCCCACAGGAACCAGAAACGGTCCTGGCCGGGGGTGCCGAAGAGGTAGAGGACCAGGGCGTCGTGGACGGTGATCCGGCCGAAGTCCATCGCCACGGTGGTGGTGGACTTGGCCTCGACGCCGTGCAGGTCGTCGACCGGCCGGCCGGCCTCGGTCAGATGCTCCTCGGTCCGCAGCGGCCGGATCTCGCTGACCGCGCCCACCAGGGTGGTCTTGCCGACGCCGAATCCGCCGGCGACGAGGATCTTGAGCGTCACCGGCTCGGCCGGGGCAGACTGGCGACGGCGCTCAGCACGCCCGAAGACCATGGGATTCCTTCTCCTGACGTGCCGGGGACGCGGTGGACCGTGGGGCACCGGAGCAGCACGAGGCGGCCCGGATGCCGGGCGACCGCCGAGGGCGGTCCGCCAGTGCACCGTACAACGTCGGTCGTGGGACGCCCACTTGAGGTGTGCGCGGACCGGTTCCGGCCACCGGGCCAAGGCCGCCAACCGCATCAAATGGGGCCGTCCTGCGGGTGGTTCAGCCCAGTCGGTTGCCGGCGAGGTGGTCGAGGATCTCGGGCGCGACGAGCGCGGGGACCTCCTCGGGCAGCCAGTGGCTGACGCCCTCCAGGGCCTCGAAGCGGTACGGGCCGTCCACCCACTCCCCCGTCGACTCGGCGGCGCGCCGCCCCAGGGCGATGTCCTCGCTGCCCCACAGGAAGAGCGTGGGCGCGGCGATCCGCCCGGCGGGGACGGAGATCACCGCCTCGGGGGCGCGGTACCAGTTCAACGTCGCGGTCAGCGCGCCCGGTTCGGACAGCCGCCGGACGTTGGCCTCGACCAGCTCCGCCGGCACCTTGCCGCCGTAGGCGGCGCGCAGCCGGGCCGCCGCGTCGGCGAGCAGGGCGGACTCCGCCGCGCCGTCGTCGCGGCGGAAGAAGCGGACGTAGTCCAGCCGGTGGTGCTGTTCCGGGTCGCCGGCGGCGGCGCGGTTCAGCGCCTCGGGGTGCGGGGTGGCGAGCACGGTCAGCGACGCCAGCCGTTCGGGGTGGGCGCCGGCCAGCGCCCAGGCGACCAGGCCGCCCCAGTCGTGGCCGACGAGGTGGAAGCGGTCGGCGCCCTGGGCGTCGGCGAACGCGAGGGCGTCCGCGACGAGTTCGGGGACGGCGTAGTCGGCGATCCGCGGCGGGCGGGCGGCCGGCGAGTAGCCGCGCTGGTCGACGGCGAGGGCGCGGTAGCCGGCGGCGCCGAGGGCGGGCAGCAGCGCGCTCCAGGAGTCGGCGAACTCGGGCCAGCCGTGCAGCAGCAGGACGAGCTCGCCGTCGGCCGGGCCGCAGGCCAGCGCGTCGAAGGTGTGCGGCCCCACGGTGATCCGCGGGCGCTCGAAGGGGGTGGCGTCGGCCATGACGGCGGCTCCTGGGTCGGATACGGGGCCGCCCGCCCTCAAGGGTCGGGCGGGCGGCGGGAGTTGGCTTCCGGGCCGGGCCCAGGGCCGGTCCGACCCTGGTGCCCCTCGGACGGGCGCTAGAGCGCGCGCAGGCCGTCGATGACCTCGCGCAGCACCTGCTCGTCCGGCAGTTCGGCCGGCGGCACCGGGCGGGTGACGTGCACCAGCCCGGCGTCCAGCAGATCGCCGATGAGCACCCGGACCACGCCGACCGGCAGGTCGAACTCGGCCGCCAGCTCGGCGACCGACTGCGGTGTCTCGCGGCACAGCTCGACGATGTCCACGTGCTCCGGGGAGAGCGTCTGGTCGACGATGGTCCCCTCGGCCCGGCTCTCCGCGATGACCAGCGCGATCAGGTCCAACCGCCCCTCGGCGTCGGTGCGGGTGCGCCCGCGCGTCATCGCGTACGGGCGGACGACCGGGCCCGCGTCGTCGTCGAACCACCGGGCCGGATGCCGTTCCGGCGTCGGCGGGTCCTCCTGATCGGTCATGGCGTCACCGTAGTCGTACTCGGCCGGCCGGTCAGGACCGGGGCGCGGTGCCCAGGTGTGTGCCCACGCGCTTGACGAGCAGGGTCATCTCGTAGGCGATCAGCCCGACGTCGGAGTCGGCGTCGGCGAGCACCGCCAGGCAACTGCCGTCGCCGGCCGCGCTGACGAACAGGAACGCGTCGTCCAGCTCGACCATGGTCTGGCGGACCTGCCCGGCGTCGAAGTGCCGGCCGACGCCCTTGGCGAGGCTGTGGAAGCCGGAGGCGACCGCGGCCAGGTGCTCGCTGTCCTCGCGGGTGAGGTCCTTGGAGGCGCCGGTGGCCAGGCCGTCGCTGGAGAGGACCAGCGCCTTGCGGATGCTGCCGACCCGCTCGACCAGCTCGTCCAGGAGCCAGTTCAACTCCCCGGATCCGTGCGGCGAGACTGCGGTGGAAGCGGATGCCTTCGGTGCGGTCATGGACCGTCCTCTCCCGATGTGGTTCGTGGTGCGGTTGCGCCCCCGGTGGCGCCGTCCTCGGCACTCGGGTCCGGGGGTGTGAGGGCGTGCGGGCCCTCGTCGTTCTCCCGGCGGCCGCGCTGCCAGCCGCGCTGGAGCGAGGCCATCCGGGCCCGGACCGCCGCGGCGTCCCGGTCGTCGTCGGCCGGTGCGGCCGGCCGCTCCGCCGGGGGTTCGGCGGTCGGGTCGGTCTTGAGCTGGGGGGCGAGGCTGGCCTGCCGGACCCGGCGGGGCAGGCCCTTGGGCGTGGTGGCCGGCGGCTCGGCGCCGGGCCGCTCGACGGCCGGCGGCTTCGCGGACTCCAACGGGCCCTCCGTTCCGCCCGGTTCGTCCGGAGTCCGGGCGTCGCCGTCCGCGAACCCGGCATCGTCCCGGGCCCGGGCATCGTCCACAGTGCGGCCGTGGTCGGAGACCAGGACCGGCGGGCGGGGGCGGCGCGGCAGCGGGGCGAGACCGCCGGACGGCGTCTGGTCGCCGGCCTGTTGGTGCTGCTCGCCGGACGGGACGGGGGACGGCTTGGGGACGGCGCGCGGGCGGCGCGGGGCGCCGGACGGCCCCCGGCTCCCGCGGCCGCGGGCCCGACCGCGGGACGCGGCGCCCGCTCCGTCGGCGTCCGTCGCGTCCCGGCCGATCTCCGGTAGCGGCGCCTCCGGTTCGACCGGGCCGTCGAGCTCGCCCCGACGGGCGCGGCGCGGCAGCGGCACCGGTACCTGGGCGAGCGGATCGCCGGCGTCCTCCTCCGGCGCGGCCTTGGCCCCGGCGGTCTCCGGGGCGATCTCGCGGGTGCCCTCGCCGGTCTCGGTGAGCAGCGCACCGGGGACGAGGACCACGGCGGTGGTGCCGCCGTACGGCGAGGGCTGGAGGGAGACCCGCACGCCCTGCCGCTGGGCGAGCCTGCTGACCACGAACAGGCCGAGCCGGTCGGTGTCGGAGAGCTCGAACTCGGGGGTCTCGGCGAGCCGGAGGTTGGCGTCCAGCAGTTGCTCGGGCGCCATGCCCAGGCCGCGGTCGTGGATCTCCAGGGCGTAGCCGTTGGAGACCCGTTGGCCGTGTACCTGGACGGCGGTGTGCGGCGGGGAGAACACGGTGGCGTTCTCCAGGAGTTCGGCGATCAGGTGGGTCAGGTCGGAGACCGCGGGGCCGTCCACCGCGAGCCGCGGCAGCCGGCGGACCTCGATCCGCTCGTAGTCCTCGACCTCGGCGACCGCCGCCCGCACCACGTCCATGAGCTGGACCGGCTTGCGCCACTGCCGAGAGGGGGCGGCGCCGGAGAGGATGACCAGGCCTTCGGCGTGCCGCCGCATGCGGGTTGTCAGGTGGTCGAGCCGGAACAGGTCGGCGAGTTCGTCGGTGTCCTCGGTGCGCCGCTCCATGGCGTCCAGGAGGGTCAGTTGGCGGTGCAGCAGGACCTGGCTGCGGCGGGCGAGGTTGACGAACACCTCGGAGACGCCGCGGCGCATGTCGGCCTGTTTGACGGCCGCCTCGACGGCGGCCCGTTGGAGGGTGTTGAGCGCCTGGCCCACCTGGCCGGTCTCCTCCGGGCCGAACTCCAGCCGGGGCGCCTCGATTTCCACGTCGACCCGCTCGCCGGCCGCCAACCGGCGCATCACGCTGGGCAGTCGGACGCCGGAGACCTCGTGCGCGGTCTTGCGGAGCCGGGTCAGGTCGCGGACGTGCCGGCGGCCGATCCGCAGCGAGACGACGACCGAGACGAGCAGGGCGAGGAAGCCGAGGACGCCGGTGGCGACGGCCTTGACCACGATCCGGGTGGCGATCGGCGCGACCCGCTCCTGGTACCGGTCGCCGGCGTCCCGGCCCATCTGGCCGAGGTCGCCGAGGACCTTCTCCGCGGCGGTGTTCCAGCGGTCGGCGTCGACCGCGTGCGCGGCGGTCGCGGGGTCGGCGGAGACCACCCGGTTCTCGTAGGAGATGAGTTCGCGGGTGGCGGCGGAGTGCCAGTAATCCTCGTAGATGTTGCGGTCGTTGGCCGGCAGCAGCGAGAGGTTGGTGCTGTAGAGGATGCGGCGCTCGGCGATCCGGTCGATGAGGTCGCGCTGGTCGCGCTTGGTGATGCTGCCGGAGGCGAGGATCGCGGACATCAGGGCGTCCTCGCGGGAGAGCGCCTCGCGGGCGCGGGTGACGTTGACCAGCGCGCGGCCCTGCTTGTCCATCTCGACGTTCTCCAGGGCGTGGAGGGCGGCGAGCAGGTCGTAGCCGGGGTCGACCAGGGTGTCGTAGGACTCCATGGCCTCGATGCGGCTGAGCCGGTTCTCCTCGACCTGGGTGCGCAGGGCCTTTAGGCCGTCCAGGCCCTTGACGAGCTCATCGACGCGGTTCGTGGCCTCGCCGGAGAGGTCCGAGCGGACGTCCTGGACGTCCACGTCGTCGTGCAGGCGGGTCACCGCGTCGTCGGTGGCGCGGGCCTGGTTGCGCAGTTCGGTCAGCGCGTTGGCGCCGCGGCGGTCGGCGAGGTAGAGCAGGCTCTGGCGGCGCTCGCGCTGCAGGCCCTGGATGACGTCCTCGACCGGGTAGCCGAGGCCCCGCACGACGTTGCCGACGTCGAGGAGTTCGTTGGCCTGCCGTCCGGTGACATAGGTCGTCACGCCCCACATAGCCGTCAGGGACACCAGCGGCACGAGCAACAGCGCCACGATCTTCCGGCGGACCGACCTCCCGCGAAAGCGCATGGCCTCCCCTACGTCAACCCCGGCGTACGCGGGGGTGGTGTTTCCGTCAACAGCGGCGCGAGCCTACTACTCTCGGGGGGCCGATCCGTAGGCCCGGCGGAGCGGCGGGGGCGACGGGCGGGGCGGGAACGTCACGAGTTGTCCGGCGATGCCCGGACGGGCGGGCGCCGAGTGTGTCCACGGCCACCCGGGCGCGCGGCCGGTGCGGTGGTTCCCGGATGCCTTCGCGCACCCCGCTGCGTGGCGGAGGTGAGGGACCCTGGGGTGGACAGCAGGCCGACCGTTGTGGCATGTATCCGAGGAAATCCGGGCAGCCACCGAGGAGTCGGGCAGGCCGGGACGGGGCCCGGGCGAGTGCGGGGAGTGTGACGCGATGGGCGGCGACAGGCGTCCCTTGTGGCAGGAGGAGCCGGCGACCCGGCGGCGGATGGCCGACCCGGTGCGCACGGCGGCGGTGCGGGCCGTCATCATCGTGGCGGTCACCCTGATCCTGGCCATGGTGGCCTTTCTGTGCACGCTCGCGCGGTCGTGGTTCGCGTTCCCGGCGGTGCTGGCCACGGTCACCGGCACGATCGTCGCCACCTGGGCGGTGCTGGACGTCTGGGTGACCCGTCAGGTCTGGGTCCAGCGGTTCGGGGTGCGGTCCGAACCGAGCAGCACCGCCCGGGAGTTGCGGCGGGAGCGCCGGGAGGCCCGGCGCAGGGGGCGCGGGCAGCCGGCGGAGGAGAGCGGGCGGACGGACCGCGCGGCGGCCTGACGGTCCGGGCGGCCGGCCGCTCGGGCGGTCAGGCCACCGCCTCCTCGCGCACCGCGGGTCGGACGTGGATCATCCCGTCCAGGACGTCGACCTCGTGGGTGCGGACGGGGCGGCGGGCGGGCAGGCAGGTCGGCGCGCCGGTGCGCAGGTCGAACAGCGCGGCGTGCAGCGGGCATTCGACGTAGCAGCCCTCGATCCAGCCCTCGGAGAGCGAGGCGTCCTGGTGGCTGCACAGGTCGTCGACGGCGTAGAGCCCGTCCTCGGTGTGGAAGACGGCGATGGCGGGTGTGGCGGCGTCGATCTCGATCCGGACGGACTCGCCGACCGGCAGTTCCTCGATGCGGCAGACGGCAAACATCTGGCCCCCCTCACGCTGATCGGTATCATGACATCGTTGTGAATCGCGCATCGCATCTCGCGATGCGCAACAGAATCCAAGCCGAGGAGCGCCCCGTCAAGGGCTTCCCGGACAGCGGCCCCAGGACGTGCCCGTCGGGGGCAACGGGTAGTGAGGCGAAGAGCCATGGCGAACACGACCGATACGCCCCAGGACCGCGCCGAGGAGCGCCGCGGAGCCGGCTCCGTGCAGTCCGTGGACCGCGCGGTGAGCGTGCTGGAGAGCCTGGCCCGGCTGGGCGAGGCCGGAGTCACCGAGCTCGCCGACGAGTTGGGCGTCCACAAGTCGACGGCCTTCCGCATCCTGGGCGTGCTGGAGCACCGCGGCCTGGTGGAGCAGGAGCGGGAGCGCGGCAAGTACTTCCTGGGCGCCGGGGTGTTGCGGCTGGCCGGCGCGGCGGCGATCCGGCTCGACATCTCGCAGGAGGGGCAGCCGGTGTGCCGGGCGCTGGCCGACGAGACCGGCGAGACCGCCAACATCGCCGTGCTGGACGGCGATGCCGCGGTCAACATCATGCAGGCCCGGGGCCCGGCCGCGGTGACCGCCTTCAACTGGCTGGGCCGCCGCACCCCGTTGCACGCCACCGCCAGCGGCAAGGTCCTGCTGGCCCACCTGCCCCAGGAACGCCGGGACGCCCTGCTCGGCCGCAAGTTGGCACGGTTGACCGGGAACACCCTGACCGCCCCGACCGCCGTGCGGGAGCAGCTCACCGCCGCCGTCGAGGACGGATTCGCCCGCACCATCGAGGAGTTCGAGACCGGGCTGAACGCCGTCGCGGCGCCGGTCCGGGCCTACGACGGCACGGTGACCGGGGCGATCGGGGTCTCCGGGCCGGCCTACCGGATGGCCCCGGACCGCCTGCCGGAGCTGGCGAAGGCGGCGGTGGCGGCCGCCGCCGACCTCTCCCGCCGCTTGGGGTACGGCGGTTGAGACCGGCGCGGCGGCCGCCCCGGGCGCGGCGGCCCGCTCAGCCGCTCACCGACCCGGCCGTCTCCGCCGCCGGCTCCTCCGGGCGGCGGTACATCCGGGTCGCGGTGATCTGCCCGTGCACCGTCTCGTCGGACGGGTCCGCCTGCGGCAGACCCGGGCGCAGATGCTCCTCGACGCTGATGTACTTCAGGCCGGCGCGCAGGTCCGCATCGTTGCGCAACCGGATGACCAGCGGGAACTCCGCGAGCGCGGTGGTGTCGAACAGGCCGGTGGTGTAGAGGAGTTGGACGCCCAGCGCGTCGGCGACGGCGCGCTGGAGCTCCAGCAGGTAGGTGGCGTTGGCGCGACCGATGGGGTTGTCCAGGAACAGCGTGCCGGCGTGCCGCTGCTTGTCGCGGCCCCGGTCGTTGCTGCGCAGCGCCGCCATCGTGCAGTACAGGGCGATGGCGGCGGTGAGCAACTGGCCACCGGAGAACACGTCGCCCATCTGCCCGACCGGCACCCGCTCGGCCCGCAGCACCGCGTCCGGCTTGAGGATCTCCACCGCCACCCCGCGCGGCTGGAGCGCGGCCTGCACCCCGCGCAGCAGCAGCGACATCCCGTCCCGGCGCAGATCGCTGTTCTTCTTCACCGCCGCGCGGGTCGCCTCGTCGATGACCTCGCCCAACCGCTCGGTGAGCGTGGCCTGATCGGGGTCCTCGAAGCGGATCCGCAGGAACTCCTGGCCGGACCACTCCCCCAGCCCCTCGGGCAGCCTGGAGAGTCGCTGCGCGGAGCGCAGCGTGGTCAACGAGGACTCCACCAGGCCGCGCAGCCGGTCCACGATGGAGTCGCGGTTGCGCTCCAACTGCGCCAACTCGTCGGTGAGCACCCGCAGTCGGGGCGCGAACGCCTCCGCCCACTTGACGGCGTGGTCCGGCAGCGCCGCGGCGGGCAGCTCGCGGATCTGCTGGCGGGCCGGGGTGCGCACCTGCTCGTAGCGGGTGGAGTTGGCGTGCCGGACGAGGACGTCGGCGGCCTCGCGGACCGCGGACTCGGCGGCGGAGAGGTCGGCGGCGCAGCCGCGCAGCGAGCGGCGGGACTCGGCGGCCGCCTGCCGGGCCTCGGCGAGGCTGCCGGCGTACGGCTCGATCGACGCCTCGGCGCCCTCCTCGCCGTCCTGGTGGTCCCGCAACAGATCGCGCAGCAGCGCGGCGGTCTCGTCGAAGCCGCCGGCCGCGTCCTCGGCCGCGCGGTGCGCGCGCAGCAGCTCCTCGTGCTCACCGCGGGCGGCCTCAAGTGCCTCGGTGGCGGTGGCCAGTTCGGCGCCCGCGGTGCGCAGCAACTCCTTGGCCCGCTCGGCGTCGGCGGGCACCAGCTCCTCGGGCAGCTCGGTGTGCGCCTCACCGTCGGTGGGCGCCAGCCGCTCCGCCTCGCCGCGCAGCCGGCCGAGCTGCTCGCTGGCGGTCGAGGCGCGGGTCTCCAGCATCTGCACCAGCGACTCGGCGCGGGCCGCGGCGGCCTGCCGGGACGGGCCGTCGGCCGCGTCCGGGCTCTGCAGCAACTGCTCGGCGCGGGTACGGACCTTGTTGGTGAGGCGGTTCAACTCGGCCAGCGCGGCGGACTCGTCGCCCTCCGCGCGGGCCTGCTCGGCGCGGAGATCGGCGCCGACGCCGACCTTCTCGTAGAGCTGGGAGGCCGCGCGGTACGCCTCGCGGAGCGCGGGCAGCGACGTGCCGGGCTCCTCCGGGGACTCGCCGAGGTCGTCGGGGACGCCGGCGATCTCGGCGCGCTCGGCGCGCAGCGCGCTGGCGGTGCGGCGGGCGTCGTCGGCGGCCCGCTGGGCGGCCCGGCGGTCCTCGTCGGCGACCCGGGCGCGGTCCACGCACTCCTCGGCGCGGGCCTCGAACTCCGCCGCCTCGTCGGCCAGTTCCCGCATCCGGGACTGCCAGCCGGCGCGCTCGCGGAGCCGGTGGGCGAGGCCGGCGAGCAGGTCGGCGGCGCGCCGGGCGCGCTGGGCGGCCTCCTGCCGCTCGTCGCGCACCCGGGTGGCCTCGGTGGCGGTCTCGTCGGTCTCGGCGCGGGCCGCGCGGGCCTCGGCCAGCTCGGCGGCGGCCTCCTCCGCGGCCGTCCGGGCGGCCTCGGCGGCCTCGGCGAGCTCGGTGAGCCGGCCGGCCGGGCAGCCGGCGCGCCAGGAGCCGAGGCGGGCGGCGAGCGCGCGGTCGCCGGCGAGCCGGGCGGCCAACGACCGGATCTCCCCGTCCCGTTCGGTGGCGCGGGCGCGCAGCGCGCGGCGCTCCTCGTCGGCGGCGGACTCGTCGTGCATGGCCGGGTTGGGCGGCACGAGGAAGACGCCGGTGTCCTCGGCTTCCTGGGGCGGGGTGGGTGCCAGCAGCGCCGCGGCGGTGCCCACCGCGACGGCGGAGCGCGGCAGCAGCGCGGCCTGCGCCAGCACCTCGCGGGCCCGGGCGTGGGTGTCCGGGTCGGTGATGATCACGCCGTCGACGAGCTCGGGGCGGGCGGCCAACACCCGGACGTGGTCGGCCGGGTCGACGGACTGGGCGAGATAGCGCCAGCCGGGCAGCGCGGGGACGCCCTGCTCGCCGAGGAACTCCACGGCGGCCAGCACGTCCGGTCCGGGCGGCAGCAGCCCGCCGTCACCCAGCGCGCCCAGGATGCGGGCGTCGTCGGCGGCGGCCGTGCGCAGCTCGAACAACTGGCGCTCGGCGGCCGCGACACCGCCCTCCAGCAGCTCGTGCAGGGCGTCGGCGCTGCGGTCCAACTCCTCGGCGGTGAGCGGCCCGGCGGGGCGGCGCGGGGCGGGGGACCCGGCGCCGTCGGCCGTGCGGGGGCCGGGCAGGGCGATCGCCGACGCCTCGGGAAGGCCGAGGAGTTCGGTGAGCCGCTGCTCGGCACCGATCGACTCGGCGGCCCGGCGCTCGGCGTCGTGGGCGCGCTCGGCGGCCTGGGCGGCGTCCTCGGCGCGGGCCGCGGCGAGCTCGGCGGCGGAGAGCCGCGCGGTGGCCTCGCGGGCCCGGTCGGTGGCCTGCCGGGCGGCCTCGCGGGCGACGTCCCACGCCTCGACGGCGGTCTTCTCGGCGTCGGAGGCGGCGAGCGCGGCGCGGGCCGGGTCGGCGTCCGGGGTGCTGCCGTCGAGCCAGCCGGCGCGGACCGCCTCGGCGGTCTCCTCGGCGACCTCGGCGAGCCGCTGCTTGAGGTGGTCGGCCTCGCTGCGGGCGCGCTGGGCGTGGGTGGCGGCGGAGGTGGCGTCGCGGTGGGCCGACTCGCCGGCCTCCTGGAGGGCGGCGGACCGCTCCTCGCCCTCGCCCGCGAGGAGTTCGCTGGCCTCGGCGGCGCGCTGCAGGGCGCGCACCAGGTCGGCGGCGGCGGTGGCGCGGGCGGCCAGCGCCGGGGCGGCGTCCCGCTCGGCCTCCCGGATGGCGGCGGCGACCCGGGCGGAGCGGTCGGCGGCGGCGCGGTGCCGCAGCGCGATCTCGGCGGCCTGCCAGGCGCTGTGCAGGGTCCGGGCGTCGTTGAGCTCGCGGCGCTGGGCGGCGGCACCCTTCTCGGCGGCGGCCAGCGCCAACGAGGCGTGCCGGTAGGCGAGTTCGGCGGAGACCAGGGCGCGGCGCCCGCGGGTGCGCTCGGCGTCGGTGACCCGGTGTGCGGCGCCGGCCACCGCCTCGGCCAACTCGGCCGCCCGGCCGCGCTCCTCGGTGCCGCGGGCGTGCAGCCGGTGGGCCAGGGCGCGGGTGCGGCGCTCGGCTCCGGTGTGCACCTCGCGGGCCAGGTGGCGGGCCTCGGCGGACTCGGCGATCTTGGAGAGCAGGTCCAACGAACCGGCGGTGAAGTCGCGTTCGGCGGTCAGCTCGGCGCGCCGGCCCAGCTTGTGGGCGAAGCCGTGCACGAGGTCGGCGAGGCCGTCGGTGTCCCGGGTGTCGGTGACCGCGCGCAGCAGCAGGTCGGTGAAGTCGGAGTCGTTCTTGACCGCGAAGAGGCCGGCCGCCTCGCCCTCGTCGGCGTTCATCTCCCGCTGGTAGCGGAAGAGTTCGGGGTCCAGGCCGAGGTCGCCGAGGTGTTCGTTCCAGCGCTCGTGGACCTCCTCCCAGACCACGTCGAGGCCCGGGTAGTTCTTGCCGGCGTCGGTGAGCGCGTCGCGGAAGCCCTTCATGGTGCGGCGCCGGCCGTGCGCGCCGGAGCCGCCCTCGCCGCTCTCCGTGCGGGGGCGGACCAGGGTGGCCTCGGCGACCGGGAGGGAGTCCAGGCTCATGCCGGGGCCGGGCCGGAAGCTGTACCACGCCTCGGCGAACTTGCGCGGGTCGTTGGAGACCTGGCGGCCGCGCCACTCGCTGACCTTGCCGACCACGACGGACTCACCGGTGACGACGTGCTGCCACTCCAGGGCGACGTGGCCGCAGTCGTCGGCCAGCAGGAACTTCCGCAGCACGCCGGAGCTGGCGCCACCGAGGGTGTTGCGGTGGCCGGGCAGCATCACCGAGAAGATCAGCTTCAGCAGGACGGACTTGCCGCCGCCGTTCTCCAGGAAGAGCACGCCGGCCGGGGCCGGGCGGCGCGGCGGACCGACCGGCTCGTCCTCGAAGAAGTCCGCCTGGGCGGGGGCCGGCTGCGGCACCGGTGCGCCGACCCCGCGCAGGTCCAGCACGGTGTCGGCATAGCGCGCACCGGCCGGCCCGATGGAGTAGAGGCGGACCCGGGACAGCTCGTACATGGCGGACTCTCGTTGGTGTGTGGGTGGGTCGGTGGGCGGGAGGGGCGGCGGCGTCAGCCGGAGTGGAACGGCAGTCCGGCCTCGGCGACCAGGTCGAGGTCCTCGGTCTCCTCGCCGGGCAGCAGCGAGGCGCTGCCGTCGGAGACCGGGACCACGCCCAGTTCGAGAAGTTCGGCCATGGCGGCGGTGCCGGCCATGTCGCGGACCTGGAGCTGGTAGCGGGCGGTGGTGCGGTAGGTGCCGCCGGCGTCGTCGCCGGTGCGCTGGAGGAAGCCGGAGTCGACGAGGAAGGTGACCGCCTTGGCGATGATGCCGGTGGTCGAACCAGCCAGCCGCCGGGCGTCCTTGGTGGCGCCGGTGGCGCTGCGCCGGGCGTAGACCCGCCAGGCGGACTCCAGGCCGGGGGCGTCGCTGACCGGGTCGGTGTTCTCGCCGTCCTCCTCGGCGCGCTCCTCCAGCCGGCGGCACGCCTGGCGGACGAAGGCGTCGACGCCGTTGACGGTGATCCGGCCGATGTAGCCGTCGTCGGCGAGGTCCTCGGGGCGCGGGAACGCCATGGCGGCGACGGCCAGATGGGCCAGGCCGTGCAGGAAGCGGTCGGCGGAGTCGGCCGAGGCGCGGCGGGCGTAGTCGCCCATCCGGACCGCGAAGACGGAGTCCTCGGCGGCGGTGACGGCCATCCCGGCACGGGTGGAGACCTCCAGCACGACCAGGCCGAGACCGCTGGCGACCGCGTCGGCGAGGCGGGCGAAGGCGGGCTCCTCGCGGTACCGGCGGAGCAGGTCGCCGTATTCGGCGTCGCGGGCCGGCAGCAGCTTGGGCTGGAGGCCGAAGGAGACCAGCCGGGCGGCGTCGGCGGCGTCCGCGGGAGTGATCGGCGCAGGGCCGGCCGGGGCCGGTTCGGGGGCGTCGGCGGGCGCGCCCCAGGCCGCCTCGCCGGTGCCGGGCGCCGGATCGGGCTGCGGCACCTCGTCGGCGTCGTACTGGGTCACGGGGCAGGCTCCTTGCGGGGGACGGTCGGGGGTATCTCGTGGCGGGGCGGCGGCGCTATCCGGAGCGCGTGCGGCGCGGCGGGCATCAGGCCACCTCCGAGCGGTCGGCGGCCATCCCGGCCGCGTCCAGCAGGGCGGTGCCGACGATGAGGTCGGCGCCGCCGAACTCGGGGTCCGTCAACTCGGTGCCGTCGTCCACCGCGAAGAGCAACTGCTGCTCGCCCTGGCGGTAGGCGGTGCCGACCGGGGGGCTGGCGGCGTGCACCGCCAACAGGGCGACCAGGTACGGGAGTTCGGGATCGCCGCGGCGGGCCTCGGCGAGCAGGCCGGAGAGCCGGCGGGGGGCGTCGACGGGGAGGTCGAGCAGGGCCATCGCGGCGTCGAGCTGGGCCTCGCTGAAGCGGCTGTCGTCGGGCGTGGCGATCAGATCGGGCTCGGGCATCTCGGCGCCGAGGTGCTCGCGCTCCACGGGCGGGGTGAGCAGCACCTCGACCAGATCGACGACCCGGACCGCGGCGGGGGTGCGCAGACCGGTGCCGCGGGCGAAGAAGGCGTCGGTGACCCGGGTGGCCTGCTCGACGGGGAGCGGCAGTACGGGGGCGACGAGTTGGCCGTAGAGGTCGAGGCCGGAGCGGGCGGCGGGGGCGGCGAACGCCTGGCGGTCCTGCTCGGCGCGGAAGAGCGGGCCGGCCTCCAGGAGGCGGGACTGGAGCTGGGTGTGCCGGCGGATGCAGTCCTTGACGATGTCCACCAGCTCGGCGGCGCGCCGCTTGTGCTCGCCGGTCTTCTCGTCGACGGCCTCGGCCTCGTCGCGGGCCTTGCGGATGTTGGTGAGGATGGCGTTCTCGTGGCGGTAGCGGTCCGCCACGTGGTCCAGCGCCTCGCTGATCATGTCGGGGACGGCGCGCAGCCAGTCGACCGAGCGGACGTTGCGCCGGGTGGCCTCCAGGGTCTTGCGGAGGGTCTCGGCGTACTGGACGGTGCGGTAGCGCGCCTGCTCGGCGGCGAGCTGGGCATCGGCCAGCCGGCCGCGGCTGATCAGCACCTCCAGCTTGACCTCGGCGGCGATCTGGGCACTGGTGACGTCGGTGTCCAGGGCGCCGACCAGGACGTTGACCGCCTCGTCGGTGGCGCGGAGGTAGACGCTGCCGCCGGCGCCGGGGACCTCCTCGATGAGCTTGAAGTCGTAGTCGCGCCGGACGTACTCGCCGTCGGCGGTGAAGGTGCCGTAGACGGCGCGGAAGCCGCGGTCCACGCTGCCGACGTTGATGAGGTTCTCCAGCACCCAGCGGGCGACCCGCTCGTGCTCCGCCGCGGGACGGTCCGGGGCCTGGGCGGCGACCCGTGGGAGGACCTTGGCCACTATCTCCTCGTGGTCGGCGCCGGTGTCGAAGTCCATGTTGAGGGTGACCAGGTCGATGACGGCGAGCGCCACCTCCGCCATCGCGTACACCCCGTACTCGCCCGCGAGGTTGGCCTTGCGCGCGTCGAGGTCGTGCAGCGGCGCGGTGCACGCCAGCGCGCGCAGTCGGCGGGCCAGTCCTTCGTCGGCGGCCGGGCCGGGCGCGGGCCGGCTCTGGCCGTTGAGCTGGGGCGCAGCCGCGCCCGGGGCGGAAGAAGTCACGTCGCACAGCGTAGGCGCTGGCACTGACAAGGGACGAAACGGCACGGATCCCCTCATGGGCGGACCGCGCCCGGACCCGTTGACGGACCCGCGAGCCGGCCGACCGGCCATTTTACCGGGGGCGTCGCGGGCTCAGTGCGTGGCCCCCTCCGCGACCCGCAGGTCGGTGCGGGTGCGGGCGGCGGTGGCGGCGACCTCCCGCAGCGCGGCGGCGATCGCGGCGATCGGCAGCGACGGCTGGGCACGGTCGGTGACCTGCTCCGGCGCGTACGGGACGTGCACGAACCCGCCGCGCAGCTCGGGCAGTTCGGTGGCGATGAGGTGCGCGAGCCCGTAGAAGACGTGGTTGCAGACGAAGCTGCCGGCGGTGTTGGAGACCGAGGCCGGCAGGCCCGCGGCGCGGACGGCGGCCACGCACGCCTTGATCGGGAGGGTGGCGAAGTAGGCGGCCGGGCCGCCCGGCACGATCGGTTCGTCGACCGGCTCCGCGCCCGCGCCGTCGGGCATGCGGGCGTCGTCGACGTTGACGGCGACCCGTTCCACGGTGATGTCGGGGCGCCCACCGGCCTGCCCGACGCATACCACGACATCGGGACGAACCTCCGCGATCGCGGCGCGCAGGGCCGTGACCGATCCGCCGTAGACGCAGGGCAGTTCGGCGGCGTGCAACTCCACGCCGTCGAGCGGGGCGGCCACCGCGGCGCGCACCGCCTCCCAGGACGGGTTGAGGGATTCGCCGCCGAAGGGCTCGAATCCGGTCAGCAGGACGCGGGTCGGCTCGGTGGTGGGGGCGGTCACGCGGTCCCTCCTCGTGGGTGCGGGCGGCGGGGCCGCCGGGGGTCAACGGGCGGACGCTAGAAGGCGAACAGCGCCATGATGACGATGTTGCAGCCCAGCAGGACGCCGGCGGTCGGCAACTGCGCCTTGATGGGACCGTACTGGTCCTTCAGTTCGAGCAGCGCCGCCGGGACGATGTTGAAGTTGGCGGCCATCGGGGTCACCAGGGTTCCGCAGAAGCCGCAGAGCATGCCCAGCGCCAGCACCGCGGCCGGGTTGCCGTGGAAGTGCCCGACCAGAACCGGCCAGCCGACCGCGGCGGTCATCACGGGGAAGGCGGCGAAGGCGTTGCCCATGATGAGCGTGAAGGCGAACATGCCCACGCAGTAGACGGCCACCGCGACGTAGAGGGAGTCCTCGGGCAGCACTGCGGTGGCCAGTTTGCCGACCTGGCCGCCGACCCCGGAGACCTGGAAGATGGTGCCGAGCGTGGCCAGCATCTGGGGCAGCAGCATCGCCCAGCCCATCGCCTCCAGCATGGTGCGGCCGGACTCCACAGGTACCGAGAGCCGCTTCTCGCGCAGCAGCACCATGCCGACGACGAGCGCGACGACCGCGCCGATGCCGAGCCCCAGAATCGTCTCGCTGCCCTTCTGGAGGACCGGTTGGCCCCCGAAGGAGAGGTGCTTGACGCCGATGGCGCAGGCCATCGCCACGGCCGGGATGGTCAGGGCGGGGAGGAAGAGCTTGTTGCCCAGGCGGGCGGCGCTGGCGGCGCGCTCCTTGGGGGTGGTGGTGCGCGGGGTGCCGCGCCCGGTACAGCCGAAGCCGGCCAGGGCGGCCATGACCAGCACCGCGACGCCCAACGGCTCCGCCGGCGCCCGCTTGGTGACGACCCAGCTGCTGTAGATGAATCCGGCGCCGACCAGGCCCCAGAAGGCGCCGGTGCCGAAGCGCTTGGGGTTGCCGCGGTCGGCGACCATCTGGCCGGCCATCACCAGGAAGCTGAGGCCGACGAGCCAGTAGAACCACTCAGCCTTGATCATCGGGTGGCCTCCGCTGCGGGGGTGGACTGGACGTTGGCGGCGAGCAGTTCACGCTCCAGGTAGCGGTCCAGCCGCAGCAGCCGCCAACCGTGGACGACGAAGGCGCACACCGCGGTGGGGATCGCCCACAGCGCCAGGTGCAGCGGTTCGAGGTGGGTCCCGTAGGTGGTGTTGACAAAGCCGGTGATCAGCAGGATGGAGCCGACGGCGAGGAAGACGTCCTCGCCGAAGAAGAGGCCGACGTTGTCCGCACTGGCCGCGAACGAACGGACCTTCTCCCGCGTGTGGGACGGGAGTTGGCCGTGCCGGCGCTCGGCGGCGCCCTCCGCCATCGGGACGGCGAGCGGCCGGACGGTCTGGGCGGGGCCGAAGACGTTGGTCAGCCCGACGGCGGCGCCGATCTGCCGCAGGCCCAGGTAGAGCGCGAGGAAGCGCCCGGTGGTGAGCCGGCCGAACTTGGCGATGAGGGTGCGGGCCTGCTCCTGGAGGCCGTAGCGCTCCAACAGGCCGATCACCGGGAGGGTGATCGCGAAGATGGTCACCGCGCGGCTGCCGGCGAAGCCCTCGCCGAAGGCGGCCAGCACCTTGGTGGGCGAGAGCCCGCCGAGCAGCCCGGTGAGGATGCCGGCCACCGCCACGACCAACAGGGGATTGCGTTTCGTGGCGAAGCCGATGACGACCACGAGCACGCCGAGCAGCACGATCATGGAGATCCGCCTTCCGCGTACGGGGAGTGCCCCCGCGTGCGCGCCGGCCGTCGGGCGGGGCGCGGACGTCAAGGGAGCGACAAGAGATTGCAGCGGAGGCTATGTGATTGTTGAACGATCCGACAAGGGGTTGGCGCCGACAAAATGGGAGCGCGCTCAGCCCTCGGCAATGCGCTGGGCGTACGCCGCCGACAACTGGCCGCGCGAGTCCTCCAGATAGGCCCGCAGCAGCCGCTCGCCCGCGACCGCGTCGCCGGCCAGCAGCGACTCCGCGATCTGCCGGTTGCGGACCAGGTAGGGCGCGTAGAACCGCTGCGGGTCGGCCATCACGTGGAAGACCAGCCGCAGTTCGGCCAGCACCCCGCGCATCAGCTCGTCGGTCCGCGGGCTGCCGGCGAGCGCCACGATCGCCTGGTGGAAGCGGAGGTTGGCGGTCGACAGCTCCTCCCAGACCCGGTTCGCCGCCGCCTCCTCACCGGCCCGCACCGCCGCCTCGATCGCCGCCACGGACGCGGCGACCTCGGGCCCGTACGGGCCCTGCCCCAGCCCGCGCACCGCGGCGCACTCCACCAGCGCCCGCACCCGGAAGATGTCGTCCAGGTCCTCGACGGTCACCATCCGCACGAAGACCCCGCGGTTGAGCCGGTGTTCCAGCAGCCGCTCGTGGGTGAGCAGCCGGAAGGACTCGCGCAGGGTGTTGCGCGAGACGCCCAGCGCGCCGCCGATGCTCTCCTCCGACAGCCGCGCGCCGGGCGGGAAGTAGCCCTCGGTGATCCGGTCCCGCAGGATGTCGGCGACCCGCTCGGCCGTGCTGGCGCGGCCCAGCAGCGCGCGGTCCTGTTCCAGCCCCGCGACCTCGGCGAGCCGCCGCCCGTCGTTCTTCGTCACTCCGCCCGCCATACCGCCTACCGCTCTCGTCCCGTTCGGCCGGACCGCCGGCCCGTCCCGCTGCGATGTCAGCCGCAGTCAATCCCAGATGACGGGACGGGACAACACACCTCTTGTCGGATCGTTCAACGATCTGTACGTTGGCTTGCACTTCGGCACTCCCGCATCCGCCTCCCGCAGCCCGCGTACCCGGAACGGACATCCATGAGTGATTCGGCGGCCCCCGGCCTCATCGACCTCAACGCCGACCTCGGGGAAGGGTTCGGCCGCTGGCAGCTCACCGACGACGAGGCACTGCTCTCCGTCGTCACCAGCGCCAACGTCGCCTGCGGCTTCCACGCCGGCGACCCCTCCACCATGCGCCGGGTCTGCGAACTGGCCGCCGCCCGCGGCGTGGTGATCGGCGCCCAGGTCTCCTACCGGGACCTGGCGGGCTTCGGGCGCCGCGCGATGGACGTGCCGCCGGAGGAACTGGCCGACGAGATCACCTACCAGATCGGCGCGCTGGAGGTCTTCGCCCGGGCCGCCGGCGCCCGCGTCGGCTACGTCAAGCCGCACGGCGCGCTCTACAACCGCTGCGTACACGACGCCGAGCAGGCCACCGCGGTGGTCGCCGGCATCCGCGCCGCGGGCGGCCGCCTCCCGGTCCTCGGACTGCCCGGCTCGCTGCTGCACCGCGCCGCCCAGGAGGCCGAACTCCCCGTCGTCGCCGAGGCGTTCGCCGACCGCGCCTACACCGACCGGGGCACCCTCGCCCCGCGCCGGGAGGCGGGCGCGGTGGTCCACGATCCCGACGCCGTCGTCAAGCGCGCCGTCGGCCTGGCCCGCGACCACGCCGTCACCACCCGCGACGGCGCCCGGATCGCCGTCGCCGCCCGCTCCCTGTGCCTGCACGGCGACACCCCGGGCGCCGCGGAGCTGGCCCGGCGGGTCCGGGCCGAGCTGACCGCGGCCGGCGTCCGCATCCGGAGCTTCGTGTGACGGCCCAACGCCCCGGCGCGGCCGCGCCGTTGTCGTTGCGGGCCCGGCCGGTCGGCGAGCGGGGGCTGCTGGTCGAGTTGACCAGCGACGAGGACGTCGAGGCGCTCCACGCCGAACTGCTGCGCCGGGCCGTCGACGGCACCCTGCCCGCGGTCCGCGAGGTGGTACCGGCCGCCCGCACGGTCTTCCTCGACGGCCTCGCCGACCCCGGCGCGCTGGGCGCGGAGCTCGCCACCTGGCGCATCCCGCCGCCGGCCGCCGGCGACCGCCCGGCCGTGGAGATCCCGGTCCGCTACGACGGGCCCGACCTCGCCGAGGTCGCCGCCCTGTGGGGCGTCACCCCCGACGAGGTGGTCCGGCTGCACTCCGGCACCTCCTTCCGGGTCGCGTTCTGCGGATTCGCGCCCGGTTTCGGCTACTTGACGGGGCTCGCCGAGCCTCTGCACGTGCCCCGTAGGGAGACCCCCCGCACCCGCGTCCCGGTGGGCTCGGTCGGCCTGGCCGGCCCGTACACCGGGGTCTATCCGCGCGCCTCCCCCGGCGGTTGGCGGCTGATCGGCCGCACCGACGCCGTGCTCTGGGACCCGGGGCGGGAGCCGGCGGCGCTGCTCACCCCCGGCACCCCCGTCCGCTTCGTCCCCGAGGACGCGCCGCTGCCGGCACCGCGCACCGCCCCGTCCCGCCACGCCCCTAAGGAGTCCGCCCGATGACCGACCGCGCCCTGACGGTGGTCCGGGCCGGCGCGCTGACCTGCGTCCAGGACCTCGGCCGGCCCGGCCACGCCCACCTGGGCGTGCCCCGCTCCGGTGCCCTGGACGAGCCCGCGCACCGGCTCGCCAACCGCCTGGTGGGCAACGGGATTTCGGCCGCCACCCTGGAGACCACCCTCACCGGGTGCGCGGTCCGGGTGCGCACCGCCGCCACCGTCGCGGTCACCGGCGCCGCCTGCCCGGTGACGGTGGACGGCCGCCCCGCCCCCTGGGGCGCACCGGTCCGCGTCCCGGCCGGCGCGGTGCTGGAGGTCGGCGCCGCCACCCACGGGGTGCGCTGCTACCTCGCCTTCGCCGGCGGCGTGGACACCGAGCCGGTGCTCGGCAGCCGCGCCACCGACCTGCTCTCCGGCCTGGGACCGGACCCGCTCGCGGACGGCGCGGTGCTCCCGTTGGGGACCCCGCACGGGCCCCCGGCCGCCGCTGACGCGGTCCCGCACGCCGGCCCGGCCGCCGAGCTGGTGCTGCCGTTCCTGCCCGGGCCGCGCGCCGACTGGTTCACCGCCGCCGGGCTGCGCACCCTGGCCACCGGGCGGTTTTGGGTGTCCCCGGCCTCCAACCGGATCGGGCTGCGCACCGAGGGCCCGCCCCTGGAGCGCTCCCGGGACGGCGAACTCCCCAGCGAGGGCATGCCGTTGGGCGCCCTCCAGGTACCACCCGACGGACTGCCGGTGCTGTTCCTGCACGACCACCCGACGACCGGCGGCTATCCGGTCGTCGGCGTCGTCCCGGAGCGGTGGCTGCCCGCCGCGGCGCAGGCGGTGCCGGGGACGCCGGTGCGCTTCGTGCGACTGGGCCGGAAGCCGGGCGGGGCGGCGCACACCGGCTGACGCCGGGCGGGGCGCCGGCCGAAGTCCACTCCGCACGCCGGCAGTTCGCGCCTCGCGCCCCGCCGTTCCCCGCATCCCCGCTCTCCCGCCGGGGCACTGTCCGTAGCGGATCAACCGCACCGAGCGACCGGCTCGTGCCTCCGCACGGAAGGAACCGTCACCACCATGCGCCTCGTTCCGCGTCTCACCGCCGCACTCAGCGGGCTCGTCCTGGCCCTCGGCGGAGTCGTGGCCCTCGCCCCGGCCGCCCACGCCAGCCCGCAGGCGTGCTACTACGCCGTCCTGGAGCAACACCCCGACGCCGACCGGGAGGTGGCCGAACGGGCCTGCCTCATGGTCGAGGAGGGCGCCCCCGAGAGCCTGCACGCCTGCTACTTCGAGCTGCGCGAGGGCTCCGTGCCCGCGCAGATCGCCTACGCGGCGTGCCGCCGGGCGGCGGAGGAGTAGGAGGGCGCCCCGGCCCCGGTCGCGGACACAGCCGGTCCGCGACCGGGCGCCGCCGGCTACGACTCCCCGTACCCGCCGCCGCCCGGCGTGCGGATGACCAGCACGTCGTCCACGCCGACCTCGGCCGTGTCGCAGCCCCGCAGCTCCTCCCGCGAACCGTCCGCCCGCTCCAGCAAGTTGGCGCCCAGCGCACCGGGCCCGCCGCCGGCCATCCCGTAGGGCGGCACCCTGCGGTGCCCGGAGAGCAGCGCGATGGTCATCGGCTCCAGGAACCGCAGCCGCCGCTCCGCCCCGCGACCGCCGTGCCAGCGGCCGGTGCCGCCGCTGCCCGCGCGCAGCGCGAAGCCCTCGACGCGGACCGGATAGCGCCACTCCAGCACCTCGGGGTCGGTGAGCCGGGAGTTGGTCATGTGGGTCTGGACGGCGTCCGCCCCGTCGAAGCCGTCGCCCGCGCCCGCGCCGCTGGCCACCGTCTCGTAGTACTGCACCCGCGCGTTGCCGAAGGTGAGGTTGTTCATCGTGCCGGAGCCCTCGGCCTGGACGCCCATCGCCGCGTAGAGCGCGCCGGTCACCGCCTGGGAGGTCTCCACGTTCCCGGCGACGGTCGCCGCCGGGAAGACGGGCGCCAGCATCGAGCCCTCCGGGATGCGCACCTCGACGGGCTTGAGGCAGCCGCTGTTGAGCGGGATGTCCTCGGCGACCAGGGTGCGCAGCACGTACAGCACCGCGGCCAGCACCACCGAGCTGGGCGCGTTGGCGTTGCCGGGCAACTGCGGGGAGGTGCCGGCGAAGTCGAGCACGGCGCTGCGGGCGGCCCGGTCGACGGTCAGCGCGACGCGGATCTCCGCGCCGCCGTCGGTCTCGTAGCGGTACCGCCCGTCCGGCAGCCCCACGAGGATCCGACGCACCGACTCCTCGGCGTTGTCCTGGACGTGCCCCATGTAGGCCCGCACGACATCCAGGCCGAACTGCTCGACCATCCGCCGCAGTTCGCGGATGCCCTTCTCGTTGGCGGCGATCTGGGCGCGCAGGTCGGCGAGGTTGACGTCCGGGGCGCGCGACGGGTACGGCCCGGAGGCGAGCAGCGCGCGGGTCTCCCGCTCGCGCAGCCGCCCGTCCCGGACCAGCAGCCAGTTGTCGAAGCGGATGCCCTCCTCCTCGATGGTGCGGCTGAACGCGGGCATCGAACCGGGGGTGATGCCGCCGATCTCGGCGTGGTGGCCGCGGGAGGCGACGAGGAACAGCGGCTTTCCGCCCCCGGCGTCGAAGACGGGGGTGATGACGGTGACGTCCGGCAGGTGGGTGCCGCCGTGGTACGGGTCGTTGACGGCGTAGGCGTCGCCGGGCCGCAGGTCGTCGCCGCGCCGCCGCAGCACCTCCTTGATGGACTCCCCCATCGACCCCAGGTGGACGGGGATGTGCGGGGCGTTGGCGATCAGGTTGCCGGTCGCGTCGAAGAGCGCGCAGGAGAAGTCCAGCCGCTCCTTGATGTTGACGGAGTGCGCGGTGTTCTCCAGGCGGACGCCCATCTGCTCGGCGATGGCCATGAAGAGGCTGTTGAAGACCTCCAGCATCACCGGGTCGGCACCGGTGCCGACGGCGGTCCGGGCGGGGCGCGGCCGGGCCCGGGTCAACCGCAGGTGGCCACGGGCGCCGACGGCGGCCCGCCACCCGGGATCGAGGACGGTCGTGGCGTCCTCCTCGGCGATGATCGCCGGGCCGGTGAGGGTGTCGCCGGACCGCAGCTCGGCGCGGCGGAAGAGACCGGCCTCCCGCCACCGCCCACCCGCGTGCATCCGGACCGTCGCGACCGGCGTCAATTCGCCCTGACGCGTGCCGGGTTGGAGGTCGAAGTCGGCGGCCCCGCCGGCCGCGCCGCGGGCCTCCACCGACACCGCCTCGGCGACCAGCGGCTTGTCCATGGTGAAGGCGTACCGCTCGCGGTGCGCCCGAACGAACTCCGCGGCCATGGTGGCGGCGTCGGCGAGCGGCACGCCGATGGTGGAGTCGGTGCCGGCGTAACGGACCAGGACCCGGGCGTGGGTGGCGAGCGACGCCTCCGGCACGCCGTCGGCCAGGAGTTCCCGCCGGGTCTGCCGGTCGAGGTCGGCGCAGACCGCGCGCACCCGCGCCATCGCCGCGGGGTCCGCCAGCGGCTCCTCGACCGCCTGTTCGCGCATCGCGGTGGCGTCGGCGACCCCGATGCCGTACGCGGAGAGCACCCCGGCCAGCGGCGGCACCAGGACGGTGTCGACGCCCAGCGCGTCGGCGACCGCGCAGGCGTGCTGGCCGCCCGCGCCGCCGAAGCTGACCAGCGTGTAGCGGGTGATGTCCCGGCCGCGCTGGACGGAGATCTTCTTGACCGCGTTGGCCATGTTGAGCACCGCGATGTCCAGGAAGCCGGCGGCGACGTCCTCCGGGCCGCGGTCGTCGCCCGTCTCCGCGGCGGCGCGGGCGGCCAGCTCCGCGAACCGCTCCCGGACCACCCCGGCGTCCAGCGGCCGGTCGCCGTCCGGACCGAACACCGCCGGGAAGTGGTCGGGTTGGACCCGGCCGAGCATCACGTTGGCGTCGGTGACGGTGAGCGGGCCGCCGCGCCGGTAGCAGGCGGGGCCGGGGTCCGCGCCGGCGGAGTCGGGGCCGACCCGGTAGCGACGGCCGTCGAAGTGCAGGACGGAGCCGCCGCCGGCGGCGACGGTGTGGATGTTCATCATCGGGGCGCGCATCCGCACCCCGGCGACCTCGGTGCCGAAGATCCGCTCGAACTCGCCCGCGTAGTGCGAGACGTCGGTGGAGGTGCCGCCCATGTCGAAGCCGATCACCCGGTCCGCGCCGCCGTCCGGGCCGCCCGGGGCGTGCGCGCGGGCGGCGTCCGCGGCCGTCCGCACCATGCCGACCACCCCGCCCGCCGGGCCGGACAGCACCGCGTCCTTCCCCCGGAAGTGGCCGGCCTCCCGCAGTCCCCCGTTGGACTGCATGAACAGCAGCCGGATACCGGGGAGTTGGGCGGCGACCTCGGCGACGTAGCGGCCCAGGATCGGCGAGAGGTAGGCGTCCACGACCGTGGTGTCGCCGCGCGCCACCAGCTTCATCAGCGGACTGACCTCGTGCGAGCAACTGACCTGGGTGAAGCCGGCCTCCCTGGCGAGCTCGGCGACCGCCCGCTCGTGCGCCGGGTAGCGGTAGCCGTGCATCAGCACCACGGCCGCGCTGCGCAGGCCCTGCGCGTGGGCCCGCCGCAACTCCTCGCGCACCGGCCCCCGTTCCAGCGGTCGGACCGGCTCGCCGCGGGCGCCGACCCGCTCCGGCACCTCGATCACCCGCTCGTAGAGCGCCGCCGGCAGCACGATCCGCCGGTCGAAGATCCGCGGCCGGTTCTGGTACGCGATCCGCAGCGCGTCCCGGAAGCCCGCGGTGGTCAGCAGCACCGTCGGCTCGCCCGTGCGCTCCAGGAGGGCGTTGGTGGCGACCGTGGTGCCCATCTTGACCACCGCGACCCGCTCGGCCGGGACCGGCTCGTCCGGGCCGAGCCCCAACATCATCCGGATCCCGGCGACCGCGGCGTCCCGGTAGCGCTCCGGGTGGTGGGAGAGCAGCTTGCCGGTGACCAGGTGCCCGTCCGGCCGTCTGCCCACCACGTCGGTGAAGGTGCCGCCGCGGTCGATCCAGAACTCCCAGCGTCCGGTCATCCCGCCATTGTCGCAGCGCCGCCCGGCTCGGTCAGGGCCGCCAGGGCGCTGCGGGTGGCGTTTTCGGCCGCCGCGTCCAACAGCCGCGCGGATCCGGCCAGGCCGTACCGGCACTCCTGTACGGCCAGCGCCAGCAGACCGGGCAACAGGTCGGTGCACCGGTCGGCCACCCACCGGGTGCCGCGGGTCGCCATCCACACCGCCGAGCCGGTGCGGGTCGGCGGGGGGCCGTCGAGGGTGAGCGGGGGCGGCGGCCCGGCGGCCACCCCGCGGGCGGTGAGCACGGTGTGGAAGCCGCGGGCCAGCAGCCGGTGGCCGCGCTCGCTGGGGTGCAGCCGGTCCACGCTCCAGGTGGCCCGCTCCGCCACCCAGGGATGGTCGGCGAGGTGCAGATGGACGCCCCCGTAGCGCGCGGAGACCGCGTGCACCACGGTGTTGACGGCCCGCATCCGGCGCGCCAACGGGCGGGCCAGCGGGGCCGGCAGCCCCAGCATCCGACCGGGGTCGGGCAGGCACGCGGTCAGCACCACCGTCCCGCCGGCGCTCAGCGCGCCGTGCGCCCGGTCCAGCGCGGCCGCGACCCGCTCGATGGTGAAGGCGGCGCGCAGGGTGTCGTTGGCGCCCGCCAGGAGGGACGCATAGCGCGGGGCGAGTGCGCGCGCCACCGGCAGTTGCTCGCGCGCCACCTCGTCCGCCAATGCGCCGCTGCGCGCCAGGTTCACCAGCGCGACGCCGCCGGGCCGCTCCCCCAACGCCTCGGCGAGCAGCGCCGCCCAGCCCCGCCACCCGCCGCCGGCCACCGGGTCGCCGAGCCCCTCGGTGAGCGAGTCCCCGAGGGCCACGAACCGGGGCGTCACCGCGGGCCCCAGGGCGCCACCGGGCGCGCGGGTGCCACCCCGGCCGGCCGCGGCGCGTCATGGGCGGCCAGGAAGGCGGCCACCGCGGGCCGCCAGCCGTAGTTCTCGGCACACAACCGGGCGGCACTGCGGCGCGCCGACTCCGGCCGCGCCAGCACCCGTTGCACCGCGTCCGCGAAGGACGGGCCGTCGTCGAGCGCGGTCTGTCCGCCGTCGGCCACCAGCCCGGCCAGCGCCGAGGCCGCGCTGGCGACCACCGGGGTGCCGCAGGCCAGCGCCTCCAGCGCGGCGAGCCCGAACGTCTCGGCCGGCCCCGGCGCCAGGACCACGTCGGCGCTCGCCTGGAGCGCCGCCAGCCGGGCCGGGTCGGCGAGGTGCCCCAGGAACGCCACCGGCAGCCGCGCCGCGCGTGCCCGCCCCTCCAGACGCGCCCGCAGCGGCCCCTCACCGGCCACCACCAGCGCCGCGTCGACGCCCCGCCGCCGCAGCGCGTCCAGCGCCTCCAGGGCCCGTCCCGGCCGCTTCTCCGTCGACAGCCGGGAGCACAGCAACAGAAGGACCCGGTGCCGCCCGGCGTACCGGCCGCGCAGCGCGGCGCTGTGCAGGTCCGGGTGGCGGGCGACCAGATCGACGCCGAGCGGGGCCCGCACCACGTTCCGGGCCCCGGCCCGCACGAACTCCGCCGCCGCCCACTCGGTCGTGCACACCACCCGGCTGTAGGCGTACCCGGTACGGGAGTTGACGCGGTCGGCGACGGCACGGGCCAGCGGGCGCGGCACGCCCCAGGTGGCCAGCACCCCGTCCACGCTCTCGTGCGACACCATCACCGCCGGGACCCGGGCCCGCCGCGCCCACTCCCCCGTCCACCGCAGCGTGGTGCGGTCCGAGACCTCCAACCGGTCCGGGGCCAGCCCCTCCAACAGGCGGCTCAGCCGGCGGCGGTCGGTCAGCACCCGGTAGCCGCCGCTGCCCGGCACCACCGCCCCGGGGAGGGTCAACACCCGCCCCTGGGCGGTCTCCTCGTCCCGTACACCGCGCGGGCCCAGCGCGTCCGGCGGGCCCGGCACGACGAGCACCGGTTCGTGGCCCGCGGCCCGGTAGCCGGCGCCCAGTTCGCGCAGCGCGGTGCGCAGCCCGCCGGAGGCCGGGGTGACGAAGTTGGCGAGCCGGACGATCCGCAGCCCCGACCGGCCGCCCCGGGCCCGGCGCGCCGTCATGCCGCCACCGCCGTCCGGTCGGCCAGCACGTCGCCGTAGTGGCCCAGCAGTTGGTCGCCGACCGCCTCCCAGGTGCGGGTCGCGACCGCCCGCCGGCCCGCGGCGCCGTACCGCATCCGCAGCTCCGCGTCCCCGCCCAGCACCCGCACCGCGTCCCGCAGGGCACCGCCGTCGCCGGGCGGGACCAGCAGCCCGGTCCGCCGGTGGTCGACGAGGTCCAGCGGACCGCCGGCGGCCGGCGCGACCACCGGCACCCCGGACGCCATCGCCTCCTGCACCGTCTGGCAGAACGTCTCGAACGGGCCGGTGTGCACGAAGACGTCCAACGAGGCGTACAGCCGGGCCAGTTCGTCGCCCGTACGCCGGCCCAGGAACCGCACCCCGGGCAACTGGGACCGCAGGGCGGCGGCGCTGGGCCCCTCGCCGATCACCACGGTGCGGACCCCGGGCAGCCGGGAGGTCTCGGCCAGCAGCCGCACGTCCTTCTCCGGCGCCAGCCGCCCCACGTACCCCACCAACAACTCCCGCCCCGCCAGCAGGGAACTGCGCAGCACCGCGTCCCGGCGCCCCGGATGGAACCGCTCCGAGTCGACCCCCCGCGGCCACAGCCGCACCCGCGGCACCCCGTGCTCGGTCAGGTCCAACAGCGCCGCGCTGGACGGCGCCAGGGTGAGGTCGGCGGCGGCGTGCACCGCCCGGATCCGTCGCCAGGCCGCCGCCCCGCCGCGCCCCAGGTACGTCCGCGCGTACCGGGCCATGTCCGTCTGGTAGACCGCGACCGCCGGCACCCCCCGCCGTGCCGCGGCCGCCATCCCCCGCGCCCCCAGGACGAACGGGCTCGCCAGGTGCACCAGGTCGGGCCGGTGCCCGTCCAGCGCGGCGGTCAGTCGTCGCCCCGGGAGCGCGATCCGCACCTGCGGGTATCCGGGCAGCGGCATCGAGGGCACCCGCACCACCGGGCACGGACTCTCCTGCGCGTACGGCGCGGCGGCCGGCGCGGAGTTCGCCAGCGGCGCGATGACCAGCGGTTCGTGTCCGCGCCGGACGAGATGGCGGGCGGTCTGGAGGGCGCAGTGCGCGACGCCGTTGACGTCGGGCGGGAAGGATTCGGTCACGAGGACGACACGCATACCGCTGTTGTCGGCGCGCCGTGCGTGGACGGGGCCAAGGGGATCTTTCCAACCGGCGAACGTCCCATGAGCGTTCGCCCACCCGCCCGGTCAGGCGGTTCTGCCGGGCCGCCTCACACCGCGGGGGCGTCCGGCTCGATGCGGGCCCGCACGGCGGTCTGCACCTCGGCCTCCTCGGCCGGGTCGGCGGCCAGCCGGCGGAGCTGCTCGACGACCCGGTCGTCGGCGGTGGCCGCGTGCCGGGCGGCCAGCTCCCGGGTGGCCTCCTCGCAGTCCCACAGGCACTCGACGGCGAAGCCGGCCGGGAAACCGGGGTCGGTCGAGGCGAGCGCGGCGGCGGCCCGGCCGCGCAGTTGCGAGGAGGACGTCTCGCGGTAGAGGTGGCGCAGCACGGGCGCGGCGCAGGCGATCCCGAGGCGGCCGGCGCCGTCCACCAACTCCCACAGCGTGCAGGCGTTCGGCCCCTCCTCCCGCACGGTGCGGCGCAGCGCGGCCAGCACCAGCCCGGTGTCGCGGCGGGCGCCCCGGCGGGCCAGCATCGCGGCGGCGGACGCGCCCAGCCGGTCGGCGCGCGCCGCCCAGATCCTGGCCTGCTCGACGGCGGCCACGCTGCGCATCCGCTCGTACGCACAGAGCGCGGCGGCGATCAGCGGCTCGGCGGAGAGCGGGTCGGTGACGGCCTCCTCGACGAGGTCCAGGACCGCCGCGTCGCCGCGCTCGGCGAGGTGGTGGAGGACGGCGGCGCGCGCCGCGTCCGGTCCGCCGCGGCCGGCCCGCAGCAGCTCGGCGCGGTCCTCGGGACCGGCGACGGCGCTCAGGCAGCGGGCCGCGGCGAGATAACGGTGCTCCTCGGGGCGCGGTTCGAGCTCCTGCTGGGCCCACTCCAGCACCTCGGCCACGCTCCAGCCGGGGCGCGGCCCGCGCGGCCGCAACTGCCGCTGCCAACGGTCGAAGGAGCCGTCCTCCTTGGCGGCGACCAACCGCGCGCCGTAACGGGCGTCCTCCGCCCACAGCCGCCACGGCCGGGGCTCGAAGGCGTCACGCACGGTGGCGGCCAACTCGGCGGCGCCCTGGGCGGTCTGGGGGAAACGGGCCAGCACGGCGGGGGCCAGGCTCATCAGCCCGGCGTCGTCGTCGCGCAGCGCCAGCTCGTCGAGGGCCCACCGCCAGTTGCTGCCCACCGCGGCGTAACTGCGCAGCAGCAGCCGGGCGGCGTCCCTGCCGTAGGAGGCGAGGTGGCCGAGGACGGCGAGGGCGAGGCCGGTGCGCTCCTCCCCGGTGTCGATGCGGTCGTCGGGGTGGAAGAGGTGCCGTTCGATCTCCTCCAGGCCGCCGTCGAGCTGCATGTAGAGGCGCGCGTAGTAGAGCGAGCGGTTCTCCACCTGCCAGTCCCGGCGCGGGTCGCGCAGCACACTGTCGTTGAGTGCCGCGAGCGCCTCGGCCCGCGGCGCCGCGAGGGCATGCAGGGTCCCGTCGCCGCGGCCTCGCTGGAGGAGGCCGAGCAGGGTGCCACTGGGCGCTATGTCTGGATCGAACATGAGGTCAGCATCCGGTGCGGGGGACAGGCTGGCAACGGGATTTCCGCTGACCGGCATTCTTGCCGGTGGCCGCGGGCCCTATGCGTCGTTCCCCCCGTGGATCGGTGGGGTAGACAGCTCTACGGCGGCCGCAGCCTAGCGTGGAACGCTTCATTCCGCCGATTCGGGCCCGGTTGCCGAGGGGAAGCCTTTGGCATATGCCGGTTGCACCACCGTATCGGGTAATGCCAAATCCCTTACGCACCGTCGCAGCCTGTGCAAGAGTCGTAACCGGCCCATACGTTCCGGCGCCGCCTGATCACGGAGTACGTCATGCCGCCCCCTCTCTTCGCGGATCACCCAGCCGATCGGACCCCCGAGCGCGACGCGGTCGAGGCACTCATCTCGCAGGCCCGCACCCTGCGCGGTGGCCTCGACGCGGTACGCAGAGAGTCCTCGGTGGCCGGTGACCTCGCCGCCGACCCGCAGCTCCGCTGGCAGCGGGCACTGTGCGAGCTCGCCGTCCATCACCTGGACGACCTCGGGGGCCATCTCGACCAGCTCAGAGAGGGCCTGCCGACCGTGCCCGCCGGGGAGCCCGGGGCGCTCGCCGAACTGCCGGCCGCCCCGCCCGCGCCGGCGGCGCCCGCGCCCGGCGCACTGTTGCGCCGGGTCGGCAGCGCCGAATGGAATCTGCTCACCGACGAGGTCAACTGGTCCGACGAGCTCTTCACGATGTTCGGCCGCGACGAGACCGACGGCCCGTTGACGCTGGACGAACTGCCGTCCCTGGTACACCCCGACGACCAGGAGCAGTTGGCCGTGATGGTCACCGACTGCCTGGTGGACGGCCGGCCGATCGACGGCGAGTTCCGCATCGTGCGCACCGACTCCGGCATCCGCACGGTCCACATGGTCGGCGAACCGGTGCTCGACGCCGACGGCGGCACCGCCTGCATGTGGGCCGTGCTCCGGGACGTCAGCGAGCTGCGCCGCAGCCAGATGGCGGTGCGCGAGACCGGCGACTCGCTCCAGCGCGAGCAGCACATCGCACAGACCGAGCACCGGCTCGCGGTCGAGCTCCAGGAGGCCGTACTGCCGCCGTGGCGCGGCTCGCTGCGGTTCCCCGGGGGCGGCACGGTCACGCTGGACCTCGCCGGCCGCTATCTGCCCGCCGGCACCTCCGCCCTGATCGGCGGCGACTGGTACGACGCGCTGCAACTCCCCGACGGGCGCACGCTGTTGAGCGTCGGCGACCTCACCGGGCACGGCGTGGCGGCGACGTCCGGGATGGCCATGGTGCTCGGCGCGCTGCGCGGGATGGCCGTGGCCGGGCACCGGCCGGGCCAACTGATGGGCTTCCTCAACCAACTGCTGGACACCGCCACCCAGCCGGCGTTGGGCAGCGCGGTGTGCTGCCAGTTCGATCCGGCGACCCGGACGCTGGAGTGGGCCCAGGCCGGGCACCCCGCGCCGCTGCTGTTCCGCGGCGGCACGGGGCGCGCGCTGGACCCGCCCGAGGGCGTGCTGCTCGGCGCCACCTCCAGCGCGAGCTACGGCCAGCGCACCGAGCGGCTGGAGCCCGGCGACCTACTGGTGCTGCACACCGACGGCCTGGTCCCGCGCCGCACCCACGGCCCGGGGAGCGCCCACGAGAGCACCCAGCGGCTCCTGGCCCTGGCACCACGGTTCGCCGCGGCCCGCAGCGCGCAGGACAGCGTCCGCACGGTGGTCGAGGAGTTCGGCGCCACCGAGCGCGAGGACGACGCCTGCGTGCTGATCGCCCGGGTCGGCGACTGACGCGACGGCTCGACCGTCTCGGGGGCGGGCCGGCCACGGCCGCGCCGCCCGCCCCGAGGGCTCGACCCGCCCTGCGGGGTGACAGCGCGCCACCCGTGTCGCTTTTGCGGCACTTACGCCATGTGTCAACGAGGGCTGCGCGGTTGAGGAGTCGGTCAGCGGGGCGGCGGGCGGGGTGGACGGCGGCGGGACGGCCGGCAGCTCGATCGGCATCGGCGGACCGATCGAAGGTGCGGCTACGGGTTCGGTGATCGGCAGGATTGTCGTAGGCGTTCCGGCGGCGGTCTTGCCGGCGGCGGGGGCGTCAACGGGCGTCAGGGGCCGCGGACATGGGGGACGGCGTTCTGACGCCGGGCGTGGGTCTGCCCTACGGATTCCCGTGGGTGGCCGCGGGCGGGCGGCACGACTCAGACCCCGAAGTTCGGCTCCCCGGCCATCTTGAGGCCCGGCACCAGGCCCCCGCCCTTCCCCTTGGGCTTCGGCTTCGGCAGGACCTGCTGGAGCTCCTCGCGGAGGTCCTGGATCTTGCCGCAGCCGGTGTACTGGCCGGTGAGCCGGAACATCTCCCGCAGCCGGTCCCAGGTGCGGTGCGAGGAGTTCTCCCCGATGCAGACCAGCGCCAACCGGGCGTAGCGGTCGGCCCGTTCGGGATCGTCGCCGATGAAGCAGGCCGAGGCCATCGAGATGTAGTCGAAGATCTGCGACCGCTGATGACCGGTCTTGCGCAGTTGGAGCGCCTTCGTGGCGTGGCTCTGCGCCATCTTGGCCGCGGCGGGGTCGTGTTCGGCCAGGGTGCGGAACGCCAGCGCCTGCATGCCGTGCAGATCCGCCTCGTCGAACATCTGCATCCAGGCCGGCGGCGGCACATCGGCCTTGTCCGAGACGAACAGCTCCTCGGCCTCGCCGAGGGTGCGGCGCATCGCCTGGCCGTGCCCCTTGGACGCGTGCGCCCACGCCTCGATGGTGTGCAGCATGGCGCGGGTGCGCGGCAGGGTCTCCTGGCCCGAACCGGACTTGGCCAGCTTCATCAGGTCGAGGGCGTCGTCCGGGCGGCCCAGGTGGACCATCTGCCGGGCGGCCCGGGAGAGCGCCTCGCCGGCGCGCGGGCGGTCGCCCCCCTCGCGGGCCGCGTGCGCCGCGATGATGAAGTACTTCTGGGCGGTGGGCTCCAGGCCCACGTCGTGGGACATCCAGCCGGCGAGCACCGCGAGGTTGGCCGCCACGCCCCAGAGCCGGCGCTGGAGGTGCTCGGGGTGGCGGTAGGCGAGCATCCCGCCGACCTCGTTGAGCTGGCCGACCACGGCCTTGCGCTGGAGGCCGCCGCCGCGGGCCGCGTCCCAGCGGCGGAACACCTCGACGGAGTGTTCCAGGGCGTCGATCTCCTGTGACCCCACGGGGGCCGCCTCGTAGCGGTCGAGGCCGATCTGGTCGAGTTCGTGCAGGGATTCGTGGGCGAGCGGATCGTCGTGGCGGAGGGCGAGCGGAGCGGGGTCGGTGTGCAGCCAGTCGTGCAGGGCACCGGTGAGTGCGGAACCCGCGGCGAGCGCCGCGCCGGCCCCCACCAAGCCGCGTCGATTGAGCATGAGGTCCATTCCCGTGAATTCCGTGAGGACCGCTGCGGTCCGCTCGGGCGCCCACGGCAGACCGTCCATGGCCTGCCGCTTCCCCGCGCGACCGGTCCGGGCGAACCCGAGGTCCTCGGTGGTTACGACACGGCCGAGGCGCTCGGTGAAGAGGGAGGCCAGCACCTTGGGCACCGGATCCCTGGGGGTCTCCCCCATGTCGATCCAGCGCCGCACCCGCGAGGTGTCGGTCGCCAGTTGCGGATGGCCCATGGCCGCCGCCTGCCGGTTGACCAGCCTCGCGAGTTCTCCCTTGGACCAGCCGGCCAGGCCGAAAAGGTCCGCGAGACGAGTGTTTGGCTCCCTGCTCACGTCAAGCCCCCAGGTTCCTCGACTGAGTTGACAGTATCGGCGGCTGACGTGCGCTGCGAGCATTCGCCAGGGTTCGCCAGGGTGCGCCAGATGGTCTGCCACCCGCACCCGCGTGTTCGGTAGGTGTGCAGCCCCCGGCCCGGTGACGGGACCGCATTCCCCAGGGTGCGTGCCCTCTCACGGGGACCCGCGGACGGCCGCCTGTACGGGGCCCGTTCACGGGTTCCCGTCACCGGGCCGGGAGCGCACGCAACTCGTCGGCGCACGAAGGGATCTGTCTCACCCATGTATGCAGCATCGTCCGCCGTGACCGCCCCCACCCGGACGTACCGCCCGCACCCTGCCGGCAGCGGGCCGTATCTCGATCCCTCCCCCTCCGCGGGGGCGGTGACCGGTCTGGCCGGCGGCCGGAACCGGCGGGCACAGGGGTTGGGCACCCAACCGCTCAGCGGGAGACTCGACTTGTCCGGCCCCCAGGGCGCCCAGCTCCGCGCCGCCGTCGCCTCGGTGCACCGCATCTGTCCGGAGTTCAACCCGGTCCAGGTGCTCCGCCGGGGCGGGAAGACCGTACTGCTCCTGGGGACGACCGGGCGGATGAGCGCCGTCGCGAAGTGTTTACTGGACCACTCTCCCGCGTGGGTCGACAGCTTCCGGCAGGAAATAAGCGCGTACCGGGCGTTCGTCCGGCACCGTCCGCCGGTCCGGGTGCCGCGGCTGGTGGCGGCCGACCCCGACAACTGCACGCTGGTGCTGGAGCGGATGCCCGGCCGGGTGGCGGCCCTGGCCCGGCACCCCTCGGAGGCGCCGCCGCGGGCCGACGTCCGGGCCGCGCTGGGCGCGGTCTGCCGGGTCAACTCCTGGCGCCCGCCGGCCGGTCTGTTCGACGCCCCGTTGGACTACGCGGGCCGGATCGGGCGCTACCACGACCTGGGGCTGCTCACCGACCGGGATCTGGGCGACCTCCAGAAGCTGCTGCACGGACTGGCGCACACCCAGGGCCAGTTCTGCCACGGCGACGCCCTGTTGAACAACGTCCTGCTCTCGCCGGCCGGCCCGGTGCTGCTGGACTGGGACAACGCCGGCTGGTACCTCCCGGGCTACGACCTGGCGACGCTGTGGGCGGTGCTCGGCGACGCCCCGGTGGCCCGCCGGCACATCAGCCAGCTCGCCCAGGCGCCGGGCACCGCCGCGCGGGACGCCTTCCTGGTGAATCTGATGCTGGTGCTCACCCGCGAGATCCGGCGGTACGAGACCGCGGTGCAGCGGACCATGCGCGAGCCCGCGCCGGCCACCGCGCCGGCCGCGGGGCACCCCGGGGCACCGACGCCCGGGGAGGAGCAGCGGCTGCTGCTGCGCAGGCTGCACGACGACGCGCAGATGGCGCGGCGGGCGGTGCGGGCGGCGGTCGGCACCCGCTGACCCCGGCCCCGGAGGGGCACCACGTGAGCGGCGGGGGCCCGGGGGGGCGCGCCCCGCCCCGCAGGGGGGGGCCCCAACCCAGCCCCCCCCCCCCCCCCCGGCCCGGCCCCGGGCCGGGCCGGGGGGGGGGGCCCCCCCCGG
>NZ_JBIVXW010000069.1:0-49463 GCF_044769405.1 Streptomyces sp. NPDC090442 | reverse complement strand
CCGCAAAGCACGGTGCAGCCCCAACCGCATCAGTCGAACCGTCACCGCCGTTCACACCATCGAGATTGCCTGGCGCTCAGGATGAGAAACCTTCAGTAACCGTCACCGGCTCAACCGCGGCGGCGACCGAGCCGCCAACGCGGAATGATTTCACAGGCCATGTTCTTCCCGCATCGGAATGGACAGAGTGTACCCTTTAGGTCATGGAACAATCGACAACGTTGCGCGCAGAGGTGCGTGCATATATCCAGGAAATAATTAGCGGATCTGTTCGGCCTTACGACGCGGCTTTGGAGATCTCCGCCAGAGCCGGCAGAGAGTGCGTCAGTGAGTCGCCGGATATGTGTTTCAACGAGTTCTTGTTGATCTGGAGCGCCTTGACCGATCGAGTGGAACTTCGGCCAAGCGAGACCGCTGACGCCGAAGCGGACATGATCGCCGCCGGCCGTGAGTGGCTAGAGTCGGAGGGCGACAGCGATCAGGAACGCCGGTATTTTGACCGCTGGATCCATGACAAGCTCGGGTACAGTCGCTCCGATACCTCCGGAAATCCGTAACTCCGTATGCCACGCAAAGAAGGCTGGCGCTTCACTGGAATCCTTTCCGTGAAGCGCCAGCCCCTTAGCGGCCTATATTCATTTCTTCTTAATGGGTAGATGCACCTTTAGGTGCCTCTCTGCCCTGGACTTGGGGTTCGAGGGGAAGATGTCGATCGTGGCGCCACCCGAATCGGACTCGGTACGCCACTGGATCATCGTCTTGTCGTCGGTGATGAAGCGATCGGGGATCTTTTCCCCGCTTCCGGCTACGCGTTTCTGACCCTTGGCCCACTTGTCGAACAAAGTCCGCATTTCATCGGTTGTTTTCACCTCACTGACCGCTGAGACGAAGAGGTGAGGGGGGAACCGTGGGCGAGAGTGCGAAGCATCGCTTCAACTTGCGGTGGGATCGGTGCGGTACGCGGTACCCATGCAACATTCAAAGGGCGGCTGGGCAGGCCAAGGGCCGTGCGGAATTCTCGGATGGCAGCATCCAGCGACTGCAGCGTGTTCGGGGCCGCACCGATGAACGCCTGGATCAGTTCACGATGTTGGGCACCGTGCTGCCGCTCCTCCACGTCCAGACGTACGACGACGGGTGGAATGAGAGCGCGCGTGTAACCCTTCTTTGTGTAAGAGGTGTGGAGTTGACGCAGATGAGAGACGGGGCGCGCTAGGGGGATCTCGTCTTTGAGGACCGCGTTGCTGGCGGTCAATGCGAACGTCGAATCTGGCTTCGACGCTCTTGCCAGCTTCCCGTAGAGGCCCTGGGCACGGTGGATAACACCCGTCTCCGTCAAGACGGCCGTCATCTGGCGAGTCGCCGCGTCATTGCCCAGTCGAAAGCCCACGACCAACGTTGCCACCAGCTCAACTCCCCTCCACCGATGACGCCAAGCTAGCAAAGGGAAGTGCCTTCAAGAGCGGGCTTCGCAAATGCCATAGATGGGTGTGCCGCGGTCGATATGATGGCGTGATGCGCTGAACATCGGTTAGAGCAGGCGGAGATGGTCCCAACCGTCCGGGCCGATGCTGAGCACGAGCAGTCCGGCGGCGGAGACCTCGCCGCTGCGGGCGGTGTACCAGTCGCTTCCGTTGTCGAGGGTCGGCGCCTGGAGGTGAAGGCGGCCGTTGCCGAGCTGCTGGGCGCGGAAGTGGTGGAAGTGGCCTGTAATCAAGACGTCGGCGTCTGCGATGGCCTGACGACCGAAGGTCTGGCCTCTCCACCAGTCCCCAACCTTGTCCGGTCGAGCAGCCTGGTGGCCGTGGGCGAGACCGACTGTGGTGCCCGCGATGTTCAGGCTCACGGTCTCCCGCCACTTCTCGGGGAGCACAAAAGAGACGTGGCCGTAGGCGTCGGGGTTGTGCGCGTATGCGTCGGCAATCTGTGACATCACTTCGATGCCCCAGTCATCGTTGGGCGGGCCGACTGCTTCACGGCCGCGGCGGACCCGACCGTGGTTCGAACCGCACGTTCCGGCGACGACGCGATCAAATCGCTTGGCCAGACGGTCCAGCCCTTCGAAGGTGATCCTCCTGTGGAGGCGGATCATCTCAGTCATGCTCAAGTCATTGGTGTACGCCTGTTGCGCCGTATTCTCGTAGTTCTCGACGCAGTCTCCGGCGTCCATCCAGTACGCAGCCGTGGGTCCCTGTCCGATCGCCTTCAAGTCCCGTATGTGGTCGTCGAGTCGAGCGAACCGATCTGCGACGCGGGCAACCAGTTCCGGGGTGCCACCGTCCCGGCCGACCTTGCCTGCCTGGGCATCGGCGTACACGACGATCAACGCACGCTCAGCGGCGTCTGTGGCAACACGCGGCTTGCGGCGCCGGCGCATCGCGTCGCGCACCAAGGCGTCGACATCGCCCGCGGAAAGCCAGGCAGGTGCGACGGGTTCCACCACATAGCGGCAGCGCCAGACAGGGCGGGTGACCGCATCCTCACCCTGGACATCGCGGTGCCAGGCAGCCGGGTCATGTCTGGCCTCGACGAGGCGCACGCGCCAGCCTTCGGGGACGGCCAGGCCGAGGTCCTCCACACGGGCACGCCAGTCGGCTTCCGCGTTCGGGGGCTGCTCGGTGGCCGGGGTGGTGACCACCATGGTGCCGCCGGATTCGTAGCGCACCCCGGATTCCCAACCGCGGGGCGCGGGCGCAGCGGCGCTCAGGACCTCATTGGCTTGCGACTGCGAGGCCGAGGCCGGCTCAAGCAGCGCTTCCAGGTCGTTGGTCAGGGTCATCGCGCGCACCGGCACCCGTTGGCGGCACCACGGCGGCGGTGGCGCGCCACGGTGGAGGAGGTGATCGCCTTGCCGTGCTGGCTCAGCACTTCGGCGATAGCAGTGGAGGAGATGGTGCGAGTGTCGAGGATGCGGAGCAGTGTGGCCGCGGTTTCCGCGGAGACCGAGGCGAGGACGGAACCGACGCTACACGGCGGACCCTTGCGGGCGGCCGGCGCTGTGGTCAGTGCGTTCAAGTCCGCGGCGAGTCCTACGAGTTCCCTGCTCTTCACCGGCGTTCCTCCGTGTGAGTTCGTGTGTTAGTGGGGAGATGGCGCCGCCCATCTCGGGCGGCGCCTTCCTCGCACGGGGATTAGCCGGGCTGAGTCCAGGTGCCGATCACGAAGGATTCGGGGCGCGGGACCTCCAGGGCGACCCGCTCGTCGGCTCGGAAGGTAATGAGTCCCTTCTCGAAGTTGTCGCTGTTCTCGCTGGAAACGGTGACAGAGACGGACTCGCGATCGTGGAGTTGGGCACCCAACCCGAAGGCGCCGATGAGGAAGTTGTCGTCCGCCATCGCTGTCGTCTCAACCACATCGAGGCGCCAGACACGCTTGGTTGCGCCGACCGCGATCTGCAATGCGACCCTGAATGCCCCCGTCTTGTCCTCCTCGACCTCGACGTGCTCCCACATCGTCGGCGACAGGACGATGCCGGTCGGGTCGTACTCGGCGAGGAGGGCCTTGGTGATCGCGCGCCTGATCTGGACGCTGTACTGGTCGGTGTTGATCCCCTGGTATTGCTGCACGCCAGGGGTGTTGAAGATTCCCGTCAAAGACTGTCCGTCGCCCACGGAGTGCAAAAGGTCCCAGTCTTCTTGGTACTTGACGCCCTCGATCATGCGCGAGTTGATGAAGGTCTTCAGACGCGGCTCGTCTGACAGGATGTTCTTATGCGCATCGAGTAGATGGGCGATCTCGCTGACCGGGTACATCACGGGGACAAGGGAGAGCTTGGACCTCGGCGCTCGGCCCCAGGTATCCGTGTCCGCTCCGGTCGCGGGGCTGGTGCCGTCAGAGCCATAACGCTCCTTCACCTGCTTGGCGTTGTTGGTCCAACCGGTCTCCCGCGCACCGTAGAGCACCGGCTGCTTGGTGCTGCTCTTGGGGAAGAGATCGCGGATATGGAACTTACGGTATTCGCGCTCGGCGATACCCAGGTTCTGAGCGGAGCCGAGAGCCTGGTGCGTGACGTTGCCAGCGCTCAGACTGAAGATGGACTTCCCCTCAATCTCCGCACGGACATAGGGGCGGTCGCGAAATCCTGCCTGAGCAGCGCTCCTGAACGCATCGGATGCGACGAACAAGTCGCCGAGAGACTTGGCCTCCACTTCAGGAGTGCCGGCGCCGTAGAACTGGCCGGCTGCCGACGCCTCCGCCGGCGCGTTCAGGTAAGAGGTCAGCGAGTCGGCGCCCTGCGCAGCATCCACGAGTCCCTTGATCTCCTGGGCTTCGCGGACGACCTTCACATAGGCATCGCGCTGTGCGGTGGAGACGACGAACTTGCCGTCCTCCTCCTTGAAAGTGCTGGCGATGCGGTCAGCTTCTGCCGACTTCTCGGTGAGCTGGGATTGCAGGCTCTTGAGGAGGCTCTTGTCAGCCATGGTGATCTGTCTCCCGATGCTGGGCGTGGCGATGGACATGCGCAGCTCGCCCGGCCAGCACCGGGACGTCCGCAAAGCGCACAGGCATTGGAGAACACCGGCGCAGTTAGCGTCTCGTGCTGGCCTCGGCGGCGGGCTCAGGCACGCAACGCCGTGAGCTGTGCTTTGACGTCATCGACGTCCAACACTGCACGGTCCTCCGGCTGGATCGGGGTGTCAGGCTCCTCGTCCTCGTCGTCCTCATCGGCAGGGCCCCAACTCTCCGGGGCGTCTTCGTCGGCCCACAGATCGACAGGCGGCGTATCCGTGGGCGCGTTGGCGCTGCTTTGCAGTTCTTCATCAGCGTTCGCCGGAACCTCCTCTTCGGGAAGGAGATCGTCATCTCCGGCCTCGTCGTCGGCCGCCGGTGTGTCTTCGCCTTCGCCACTGTCCTCCATGGCTGCGGGCAGCGGAGCCCCCTTCTTCGACATGGCCGCCAGGAGTCGTTCCACGCTGGGCTGGAGCGTGCCGGCCTCGTCTGGGGTGGCGTCGGAGATGCTGATTAGAGCGGTCGCGTCATCGATGGCCTGCGCGGTCGGCTTCAGGAACCGTTCCTGGATCTCCTCGACGTCGTCGGCGTCCCGCGTCTCCCCTTCGACGGGGATGGCGACGGTGGTGAGCTCGACAGGCTGAGGGGCGCCCAGGTCCACGTCGAATCCCTCAACCGTGTAGGGGATGGCGTAGGTGCGGGTTTCGCCGCGGCTGCACACGACGACCACGGCCTGGTCGGGGAAGGTTGCCTCGATCCCGGTGAAGGTGTGCTCGTCGTCGTCGAACAGCGCTCGGGCGGCTTCGGCGATCCGCGTGCGCAGTTGCTCGTAGGAGTACGGCGTGGGCGTGGGCATGGAGGTCTCCGTCTCCAGGGGGAAGGCTTTGGCTTCGAGCACGGCGGCACGGGCGCCTTTGTGCTGTGCGGCGTGGGTGGCGGGGTAGATGCCGAGGGCTTCGTGATGGCGGAGGTTGCAGTAGCCCCGAGCGTCCTTGAGGGACATGTGCCTGCCGGCAAGAGCCACGCATCGGTCGAAGTCCCCTTGGGCACCCCATCCGATGCGGACGGCGCCTTCTCCGTGCGTGTACCAGTCGCGCAGCCGTTCGGCGTTGCCGCGGTCACGGTCTAGTCCGTCGGCTTTGGCCTCCAAGCGCACGGCGGCCGCGGTCTTGGCCTCCAGAGGGGCCTGCGTGGGGGCATCGGTGTCTGCCGGAGGGCCGGACAGCGGGATAGGGGAGCGCTTGTCGCCCTGCACTACGACTACTTCGTCGAACCGCACGCGGATAGGCGGGAACGGAGGTACATCCGGTAGCCGGTAGCCGAGGGTGATGTGGGGGGTGAAGCCGTGGTCCTCGCGGAGGGCGTCTGCGTACGTGCTCAGGCGGAGGGCGTCAGCGATGCGGTTGCGGAGTTCACTTAGGCCGGGCACGTCGACAGGTACCCAGGTGACGCCGCCCTCGCCGGTGTCGGGGAAACGACCGATGCCACCAACGGAGCCTTCGAGGGGGTTGGCGTCGGCCAGGGCATTCCTGACCAGGCTGACGACGTCGTCGGGGTGGGCGCCGAGTTCTGCGGCGTCGCCCAGGTACGCGAGCGTCACGTGCAGGTGCCGTGGGTCGGTGCCGTCCGGTTGGGCGAGGCGTTCGGCAATGTCCCGTGACGGATAGAGAGCGATCATGGCGCCGCTTCCGACGTGCGGCTCGCCATCCTTGTGTTCCAACTGGATGGGAGACCAGGTCGACTTCCGCTCGACGGATCCGTCGGCCGTTGCTTTGACCTCCAACGATCGCGTCATGGGGTGGGCGCCGTGCAAGACCGGGCTGACCTCGTACAAGTCCAGCGTGTGAATGATCCGAACGCCGTCGTGGCGCTTTGAGGCGGCGCCAGCGGGGACCCGGTAGCCGATAGAGAACTGCGCCTCGCCGTACTCGTGCCACTGCTTGACCTGCTCGTACACGTCGCGGCCGCGCTGCGTCCGCAAGTTGCACGCGACGGTGCCGACCAGCGCCCCGGCCTCCTTGGGCCAGGCCGCACCGCCGGGAATCGAGGCAAAGCGACGGTCGCCCGGCTTCCATTCCTCGATGTCGAGGACGATGCCGATCGGGTCCGTCCACTCGTGGTGGAAGACGGTCTTCACCCGACGCGTGGCAAGGGTCTTGGCGAACGCCCCCGGCAAGATGAGGTCATTGACCTCGTCGGTCACGCCGGTCACGGCGAAGATAGCCCGAACGGTGCCGTGGCGAATCGGCGGCTTTCGGGGTGGGCTCGGCACGGCGGGGACCTCCATGGCGCTGGCAGACAACCCGCGCACAGTGCCCCGCCGGAGCCTTAGCGTCCTGCTCTGCCCCTGAGTTGCTGTTCGGCGGCCTGGTGACCGCGCTTCCACACGTGAGCCCGGAAGCGGTCTTCCGGACCCCCGTTGGCGTTGTAGGGGCAGTCGCTGAGGGACTGGCCGGCCGCGGCTGCGCGGTGCCCTTCAGCCGCCACAGTGACGGCAGTTGTGCGATCGAGCGGCACTACATTGCTCCCTTTTTCTTCGGCTTCCTGGCGCCAGGGAACGGCACATCAGGATCGTCGTCCTGGTCGTCCTCTGGGGCGCTTGCCGACTCTCCCACGTCCGGATCGACCGGATCCAAACCGGGACCGTGCCCTGCCTCATCGACGGCCGCCGGCAAACCACCTTCCAGGGCGGGCGCATCGGTCGACGAGCCAGCACCTGGGCCATCGCCGCTCGGGTCGGGCGCCTTGCTGCTTGCCGGCTCTCCGATCCCTGGCGTGCTGTCGGGGGAGTCGTCCCTGCGGGTGAGCCCGGCCCGATGCATCTGCGCCCCGTCCACGTCCAACGCCCAAGCTCTGTCGTCTGAGTAGCGCCAGACCTGTCCCGTCGCGTCCCGTACCCAGCCCGTCAACGTCCCGTCAGATGCTCGGTCCAACCATGCCTCCTCGCCGTCCTGTCCAGCGAAGCGAGCGAATGCATCGGTCGGATCGGTTTCGTCGCCTTCGTCGTACGCATCGCCCGCCCATGGCCGCGCATCGTCCTGAGCAGGTAGCTGAGGCTCATCGGGTTGGGCCACTGCCGTCGCAGGCTCGTCGGGCAGTGCTTTGATCGCATACGCGTAGTGAATCGTCACGCGGGGAGGGTGAAGGCCGCGGCCGCTTTGTGTCCCGGGGAGTGCCGGCTGCCGACTAGCGTGCGGGGGCGATTGTCGGAGCGGGACCAGCGGTGGCGCGGGGAAGGGCCACTCCCCGCGGGTGCAGGGACGACGACAAAATGCGCCTGTCACCCGGAATCTAACCCGCCGACATCGCGCTTCCGGTCACGCCGGGAGGAAGAAAAAATCTCGACTAACTAGAGGCATTTCGACTTCTGTGGGATTCCCTTTATCGAGGCACTAAGATCGACCAGTCCGTCTCCAGCAGATGGTGAACCATCGGAGATTATGACCTCGACAGCAGGGGCACGGCCATAAGTAATCAAAGTCTTCTGACTCTGATTACTCTTTTGTTCCACGAGTACCCAGTCAACGCCGTTTACGTTCATACACGGATCGACGGTGGGCCTGGGAGGCTCCATCCCGCAGCGGAGGACAACCTTCGAATCGCCCCAGACGGCGACTCCCTGAGCCTCTACGCGCCTTCGCTCTTCACCCAGCATTTCGATTGGATATTTCTTTTCTATTTTTACGCAGAGCGGGCTGCTCGCGTTAGGCGCACTTTCGGGAATTTCGACATCCTGCTGGTTCCAACGCAGAAAAATCACTCCCGCGACAATCACAAGAGAGAGGGTCAAGCCAGCTAGAGTTAGCGACCTCCGGGAAATTGCAAAGATCCTCAAGTCGCACCTCTCTGGTTAACCATGCCGACGATTCGTCCTGGAGCGACACGGGCCCGGGATTCGGACACTGCCACGGGCCTGCGCCTGGGACACAGGCAAGCGTTGTCGCGTCACACCCTCCCATGCGGCACTCAGGCTGGTGAGCTCGACCCCTCCGAGGTGGGCACCCCCCAGGCGCCGCCCACCCGCAGGCAGCAGCAGGCGATGGCCTGGCATGAAGTTCCAATGACCCAAAGCGCACAGAACGCCGTCACATGACGCCGGGTCTGGACGCAGCCAACGCGGCCGCACCACCTCGCGTGCACCTGCAATGGATTACGATTTTACGTATACTTTACGCATCATTTGCATATAGTTTTTATAAATATCTACATACTCTACCAATATTTCCGTTTTACACCCTTTACTCGTGATACGTTCACGCGGCCCTAATTTTCAATTCCCCGAAGGGACTCGAAGTGCGTAAGTTGACGAGAGCGCTGACGCTCGCCGGCACCTCGGCCGCCTTGTTCGCCATCTCGGCCGCGCCGGCAAGTGCAGGAAACTGGCAGAACGTCAGGCTGGAGAACGTCTGGAGCTTCCGTTGTCTCGGCGTCGGTAGCGCCTCCGGAAACGGCGCCCCGGCCCTCCAATGGACCTGCAATAGCGCCGCAGACGAACAGTGGACGATCACCCAAAACTCTGCTGGGTACCACACCATCAAGAACAAATACTCTGGCAAGTGCCTCGGAGTCGGCTCCAGCACCGCGAACTCGTCCAATATCATCCAGTGGACTTGTAACGGCGCCTCGGACCAGCAGTGGTATCTGAAGGCCAGCGAAATCAAGAATCGCTACAGCGGCAAGTGCATAGGTGTTGGCGCGAGCAAGGCCAACGGGGCGAATGCGATTCAGTACACCTGTGGAACGGGCAACGATCAGCTGTGGGGTATCTCCTAACCTTCGCTGATCTTCACGTACTGAGGCACTGATCCGAACTCGGGGCGCCATCGAACGCTCGGTCGCGACCCGAGTACGTGCCACACCTGTCGCAACTTGCTTTGCCTCCGGTGACCTCACGTGCAACGTCTGATCGTCTTCCATCCCCCACGGCGCAGGACGACAAGTACTCCCAACGACACTGGACAACGCCAGCACCTCTCGGGCGACCTGGTGGCCATCGTCGCGCTACCTCCGCACAGGCAACCCTCACGTTGGTGTAGCACGAAAGGTACGGATAGGGGGCTCTGAAGCCCGCGCCGCCTAGAGCTTGTCTCCCCGATCTAGCGTCATTCCTGTTCCTGCTCGACCGCGAGGTGCGGTGGCGTCGCTGTGTGGGGGCAATCGAATCGAGGAGCACCAAGGCCCTGGGCGGCAGTTCAGTTGGCGCGATCCGCTATCTCCCGGCTGCGGCCAGCCCACTGGATCACGTACGGCATGGCGACACCGGAGACGACGAAGATGGCGCCCATAAGGAGCCAGCCGGGCGTCCCCCAGGTCACGCAGAGCAGGCCGAGCAGGCTCGGTGCGACGACGTAGCACAGACCCATGCCCATGCCGAACACCCCGGAGTACTGGCCCTGGGCGTGCGCGGGAGCAAGCCGGAACCGGAGTTCCAATGATCCGGCCGCGTGCCACAGCGAGCCCACCGTGTGCACCGCAACGCCGGTCATCATGATCGTCACGGCAGCCCAGCCGGGCACTCCGGAAGCCGTCGCGATGACGGACATGCCGATCAGGAAGGCAAGACCAGCGCGGCGGATGGCCCGTCCGGCGACCGTGCCGCCCTTGATCCCGCGACTGGTCCGTATCTGTAGGAACACCACCATCACGGTGTTGACGGCGATCGCCAGGCCGACGAACCCGCGTGGCGCTTCGGTGTGCAGAACCACCCACAGCGGCAAGGCGTAGGACAGCACCTCGCTTTGGATCCACATGATGCCGTCGAGCACGACGAACGCCACGTACGGCTTGTCCTTCAGCGCGATCCATCGGCCTTCCTCACGCGGGGACGCAAGGGGTTCGAGCTTGGGCAACTTGACCAGGACGGCGGCGCTGACGAGGAACGTCAGCGCGTTGCCGAGGATGAGGGCACGGTAAGCGGTGTCCGTATCGATCTGCACCACCGCGCCGGCTGCCAGCGCACCGAACGTGCTGGCGAGCATGGCCACCGACCGCAGGTAGGAACGGAACTTCGGCACCTCGTCACCGCCGAAGCGACGGATCATCGGGCCACGAGCCGCGCCGCCGGACGACCCGGCGAGGTCGGTCATGGTCACTGCCAGGACGAACGCCCATAACGAGTGGGCGAACAGCAGCGACGTCATGGACAGGGTCTGGATCAGCAGAGTGATCAGAAAGATGTCGCGCGGACCACGGCGGTCGGCGAGGTGCCCTACCGGGATACCTGCGACCAGTCCGACCACCGCTGCGATGCTAAGACCGAGACTGACCTGCCCGATGGACAGGTGGAGCACCCGAAGGGCATACAGCGGCACGGTCGCCAGGAAGGCCGCGGTGCCGAGCTGGTTGACGAAGCCGGCGAGGGCCAGCTTCCGCTGGGGGCCGGACTCCAGCAACAGCCCTCTCTGCACGAGCCAGGACTGGTTTGCGTCACCGATTTCCCCAGAGCTGCGGTCGGTTGACGTGGTGGGAGCTTGACTCACCCTGTACTCCAATATCTGTCGATCGTGCCATGCCGAAATCGGGGCGCGCAGGTAAAGCCGGTGAGCCTCATGACTTCGCGGCGAGGATCACGAGGAAGCGGGGCACTCGCTGAGGGGCTGAAAGATCACGGATGCTCCTTCCCAACTACCCCAGTTCCGGGAGGGTTTGAGAAGCGGCAGTCGTGGAGTATGCCCAGGTGAAGGCCGTGATGAGAAGGCACTTGGTGTTGGGGGAATGTCACAGCGAAACCGGGAATCTGCACACGGCACAACTGGTTATCGGTAGTGGTGCTTCTCTCTCATGGACTCCGGTTATGAGCGGAGCCAGATGAGGAGAGCGGCGGCGGTGACGGTGCCGAGGTATACGTATCCTCGCTTGTCATATCGGGTGGCGACGGCTCTGAATTGCTTGAGCTTTCCGATGGCCCGCTCCACCGTGTTGCGCTCTTTGTATCGGTCTTTGTCGAAGCCCGGAGGCCGTCCGCCGCGTGAACCCCGGCGCAGGCGGGCGGCCTTGTGGTCCTTCTTCTCCGGGATGACGTGCCGGATGCCGCGCTTGCGGAGGTAGGTGCGGATCTTGCGGTTGCTGTACGCCTTGTCGGCGCCCACGCTGTCCGGCGTGCGGCGGGGACGCCCGAGCCCCGTGCGAGGAACGCGGATCTTGTTCATGACCGGTTCGAACTGGGTGCAGTCCGCCCGCTGTCCCGGCGTGATGAGCAGGGACAGCGGGCGGCAGCGGCCTTCCGCGGCAACGTGGATCTTGGTGGTCAGCCCGCCGCGGGAACGGCCGAGGGCCTCGCCTTGCGCACCGCCTCCTCCGGCAGGCACCGTAGGGTGATGTGCACCTGCAGATGAACTGATCTTGATGGTGCCCCTTTTGAGGAACTGGGTGGGCTGGGTGGTGGCTTCTTGGGAGCGCCGGCGGCGTGCTGGTGAGCCCGCACGGAAGTGGAGTCGACGTTGACGTTCCAGTCCAGGTCGCCCTGAGCGTCGGCAGTGGCCTGGACGTGCTGGAGGAGCATCTCCCAGGTGCCGTCGGCTGACCACAGCAAATGCCGTTTGTGGACCGTCTTCCACGGGCCGAAGCGTTCGGGCAGTTCACGCCATTGCATGCCGGTGCCGAGTCGGTGAATGATCCCGTTGATCACCTGCCGGTGATCCCGCCAGCGACCGCATCGGTTGTTGCTCATCGGCAGCAGCGGCTCCAGAACAGTCCACTCGGCGTCAGTCAGATCCCCTCTGCTGAGCATGACCAGAACAACGAGCTACCCGATCGAAGAGACACGTCCTAATCCCGCAGATGTCCGTCGGCGCACAGCTCGATGAACTGAACCTGTGGCTCCAGGACGGCGGGGTCGAGACGCTCCGGTGCCGCCGGAGTGAATCCGACGAGTTCTCCACCAACTGCGCTGCGGCAAGGCCAGAATGCTGATATATCGACGGTCTACACGGTGCTTGCGGACTCCGAGTCCGTGGCTGCAGACGGAGCTGCAGCGCCTGTGCCGTGCGCTGGGCCTGACACCTCTCGGCTGCCCCTCGGCCGTTCTGGGTCGGGGCGATGGCTAGGCACGTTGCTCCACCACACGGCTGTGGCGTCGCAGCAGCCAGAGCACGGCGTGTGGGTCGCCTGGGTCCAGGTCCCGCAGCGGTCCGAGCGGGCCGAGCAGAACCGGCGTTCCGGCGTACTGCTCGACCAGCGCCCGGATCCGAGCTGAGCCGATCACCGGCCGGGCGGCCCGTCCGGTGATTTGCACCTGGTAGGGGCAACCATCGTCCATAACCCCGGTCACCAACATCGTCTTCTCCTTACCGAGTGGCGAGCAATCCGAGTACAAACGCCCGCAGGTCGTCGTCCTTGTACCAGTCGCCGTCGAACAGGGACTTCAGAGCGCGCGGCAGGATCAGATCCGCCCGGCCCCCCTCGCCGTCGCTGAACAGTTGGGCGAGCAACTCGTCGATGGCGCTGTGACGGGCACCGATTCGGCCCGCGTGAGTGCGAGTGAAGCGGTATATCTCCTGGGCTGCGGTCAGGTCCGGCTGTGCCTGCTGAAGGTGCATCAGCAGGGCGTGCAGCGCGGTGCCGCGCCCGCCGTCGCCCAGGTCGGCTACGGCCACGGTCTGGTTTCCCGAGTCGTACCCGCCGGTGGCAGAGGTCCGCGCGGTCACGAACCGCCGGTCGGCCGGGGCGAGCCAGTCTCGGGGGATGAGCTGCTGCACCGCGTCGACTGCGCGGGCCGCGTCGCTGTCACTGTCGGGCGACAAGACCAGGGCCGATGCGCCCCCGGGGCCCATCTCCCGCACTGCCGCCAGAGCCTGCGCGACGACACCGGGCGCTGCCGCAGCGTACGAGGAGCGCATCCGGTCCATCTCCGCGCGGGCCTCCACTGCCTCTGCCCTGGCGGCCGCCAACTCCAGCGGATAGTCCGGGTCGACGCTGTGCCCCACAGGATGCGCAGCCAGGTCCCGGGCCCGACGCTCGGCAGTGCTGGCGTACTCCGCGGCGTACCGAAGGTTGGCGTGCGGGTCGTCGCCGAGCTCCGGCAGAGCATCAGCGAGCCGCCGGTTGATCTCACTGTCCAGATCGGCGCCGGCCGCGCGCAGTGCGGCCAGATGCCTCATCGCCGTCGCCCCGGGACCCCGGTCTGCCGCCTGGTCAGGCTCCCAACGCACCCCGTCCTGAACCGCCGGCAGTTCACCGGCAGACAGGGCCCGCCGGCTGGTGCGCTGGTACCAACGGGCACGCCGCGACGTCTGCCCGAACCTGCCGGGCGCCGGCAGCAACCGCGCCCAGTGCGCGATCCGCTCACCGAGACCCGCGCCGGCATCCGGCGAAGGCAGGTCACCGCTCTGAGCCAGGCGGTGAAGGCGGCGCGACTCCGGCCACGACGTCACCCGCTCGACCAGACGCTCCCGGAACCGTCGGAACGACTCAGCGTTCCAGATCCGGCCCGCCGCCTTGAAGACGGAACGGAACACCTCCGCGATCCGCCTGGCGATCCGGACGAGGAGCGCGAGGACCCGCGGCAACAGCCGCTCCCGCTGGGCGGGCGCCAGGTGCCGCAGGACCCGGCGGGCCGTGGCCTGCCGGGTCGCGTCCATCCGCCCCGACAGCAGACGTCCCAACCGCACGGCATCGACGTCACTCAGATTGGCACCCGCGGCCGCGCGGACGGCGGTGGCCAGCGCGTCATCGACATGCCGCGCCACGCTCTCCCCGGTCTCCCCGGTGTCTGCGGGGCGACCCTGGCCCGCGATCTGCTCCGGGATCAGCCGCAACAGGTCCGCTGCACGATGGGCCGTGTCCTGCTCACTCTCGCCATCAAGCGGCTCCAGGTCGTTGACGGTGCGCAGGACGGCCCGCATCGCGGCGGCGCGGGCACGCAACCGTTCTCGCTTGAGTTGCCGGAAGGCGTCCGCGCGGTCCCTGCCCCGGATCCCGGCGGCGTTGAGAGCGTCGACTGCTTCCTGACGAGCCCGCTGCATCGGGCTCAACAGGGCCTCGGCGGTGACGCGTTCGGCGATCTGCTGCCGCAACTGGTGGATGCTGCCTGGGGCAGCGGTACCGGCGATAGCCGACTCGACGACTGCTCGTGTCACCTGGCCGGGGTGGGCGGCCACGATCTCCCCGACGGGGACCGGGACGTTCGGGTCACGATGCGGGGTGTCGATGCCATCTGCGGGAAGCGCTGGAAGCTGCCACAGTTGCTGATCGCCGGAAAGGGTGCGGCTGTGGCGGGTGCCTGTGGTGTCCTCCACGGTGACGCGTCGCACACCACCCAGCAGGTCGTCGATGCCCACAACGGTGTAGGCGGAGACGCTGTCGGGGGCATCAGGGTCGGGCAGACCGACCGTGTCACCAACGCCCAGGTCATCGACTGTCCCCGGACTCGGGCGGGTGTCTGCGCTTGAGCTGGCGTTGCCGGCAGCCTCGTCCAAGTGGTCGGCTGCTCGCCGCGCGGCCCGGCCGTCGGCGGTATCCGGAGACGACGTGGCACGCAGTGAGTCAGCCAGGCCGGAGGCTTGTTCGGGCGTGACGGGCAGATCGCGACCGAGACGGGCGACAGCCTGCTGTACGCGTTCATCATCGGACGGAGCGGCGCCGTGGTCGGCGATAGCGTCCCGCTCCTCAGGGGAGAGCTGCGGGTCGACGGTGTCGCCGATGACCGGATCGATAGCCGGTGCGGGTTCGAGCACCTGAAGGTCGTCGTCGGACACGTTGTCGGTGGCGGGGGGCTTCCCGTCCGGATCGACGAGGCGGGCCATGGGGGCATCCGCCGCTGTCTCGACGTGCTGAACCTCCCCGGTACGCGGATCGGCGACGTCGAGCCGCACGCGGTCCCCGTCCCCGTGGTGCCCGACCACCGTCACCAGGCTCGGCACCGAGCCGCCCTCATGGACGATGACGTCGCCCTCGTTGAGACCCCCCGCCGTAGTCGAATCCACGGAGGCACGGCCCACGCCGTGCGAGCCTGCGTTCCGCACTTCGCCAACGGTCCGCAGCTCGCCGGCCGATATCGGCTCTATGCCGTCCCGGGTGGCGACGTGCGCGGTGTCACCGTCGATCCCCTCCACCGTGCCAAGGAGGTTGCTGGCACGGTCACTGACCACATGCCCCTCACGGACCCGCTGTCCCTCCGGCGTCCAGCCGGCCGGACGGGCGGCTCCACCGTCAGTGACCGTCAACGACGTCGGAGCGAGACCCGGCTCCTCCTTGCCGTCCGACCAGTGCACCGACGTCGTAGCCGAGTTGGCCCCCGAAACGACGCCTTCGCGGCCCGCGCCGTCCCGGACGAGCGTGCCGGGGAACAGGCCGAGCCCGGCCGGGTCACTGACGACGCGGTCCGAGAGCTGTCCGGTGAGCACGTCGCTCTCCGCCCCCGTGATCAGCGCGCCGTCCTGCCGGTCGAGGTCAGGCTCAACCGTTGCTCGGGCCGCCGACGCATCGACCGGCGTCCACACCGGCGACCTATCGCCGCTGCTGCCATCACGGGCCTGCGACACGAGCGTCATGAACATCTCGGTACTGCGGCCCCGTTGAGTAACCGTGCGCCGCTGTGGAGCCTGAATCACGTACCCCGACAGCGTCCGCGGCTTGCCCTTGGGGGTTGTGCCCTCGATCCGGACGACGTCCCCGAGCGAAAGCTGATCGACCCCCACCCATTCGGCCGGGCGGCCGCCGATCGGCTCTGGCACAGGATGCGCCGCCGGGGCGGATGCCGCTGCCGGCGTCGATGAAGCCTCGGCCTCGCGCGGCTGCGCCGTCGGCGTGCCCACCTGTTCCGGGCGCTGCGCGCCGCCGGGAGCCGACTCGCCCGGCCGCGGCCGCCGCATGGCCCGGGGCCGCACCGGATCGTCCACCAGGTGCAGAGGCCCGCCGCTGCCGGGAAGGTCCCCGATCTTTGTGCCATCAAGGGCGTAGACGCCGCGGTCCCCACCCAGCGCGGTGTCAGCGGTGTAGCCGCCGAGCAGGCCCAAGGGCAGACCACGGTCACCGACCGAGCCGGGGGAGTCGTGGGCGACATGCTGCGCGATGGTTCCCCGCTCCGTGGACACGAGCGGGGCGCCGTCCTGCCCGACGCGCACCGCCGCGACCTCGTCACCGGCACGCACCTGACGCGGATCGTTCACCGCGATGCTGTACCCGGCCTGTTCCTGGGCAGCCCGCCAAGCTGGGTAGTGCTCACGCAGCGCCTCAACATCGGCCAGCACCTGCTGCGCACCGGGCTGGTCGAAGCCGCCGCCGTCCTCAGACCTGAACGTGGCTACCAGCGCACGGGCTACGGACTCCCCGAGAGACTCGCCCTGCGGCCCGCGGAAGGCGCGGGCCCGCTCCAGAACATCCGGAGCGTCCCAGGGGAACGAGTTGCCCTCGCGGTCCCTCACGCCCTCCAGCGCGTCGGCGTACCGGACCGCCTCATCGCGACCGGCCGCGATGGACAGCACTTCCATCGAAGCCGGCGCCAGAACCTGCCACGCGCGGTCGATGCGCCGGTCGGGGTGGTCCGGCGCGATGACCAGGCGGCCGCCGGGACTCATCGTCAGCGCCGCGTTCTGCGCGAGCTCGTCCAACTGCCGTCGCGAGGGCACCATGCCGGACGCGCTCGTCTCATCCAGGAGTCCCTCGCGCAGATGTGTGCGCAGCGCAGCGGCGTCCGCGAAACGAGGCTGGGACACGTCGTTGGGCGACTCCGCAGCCAGCGCCGGGCTTGCCGCCGGCGCACGTCGCTCGGGACGGTCCGCCGGTGCTCGCCGTCCGCCTTCGCTCGACGCGGCCTCACCCGGCGCACCACGGTCAGACGGGCCCGTCGCACCTGGAGCGTCGTGCTGCTCTCCTTCGTGCTGATCGCGAGCAGCCTCGTGCTCGTCGTGCTCGTCGCGGTCGACGCGCTCGGACCGGCGCATGGTCTCGCGCCATTGGTTGTAGGTGACGCGCCCGCCGTTCGCATCGAGCCAGTCAATGAGCTCGTCGGAGGCGTAGCGGCGCCAGTTGTCGTTGGACGACAGGAACCCGCCGTTGAAGACGTCCTCATCGGTGTAGCCGCGGCGCTGGCCTTCGCGGTTGACCATCGAGCCGCCGCGCATCGCTTCCTCGGCCCGGTTGAAGCGCTCCTCGTGCCAGAGCTGGTACTCCTCACGCAGCATCTGGTCCTTGGACCGGCGCTTGGGCCGGACGATCTCGGACGCCACATCGGTGCTGCCGAAGCCCAGGGCCTCATCGATCGCCGCGTTCTCCGCGGCACGCTCTTCCTCGGTCACGGGCGGCTGCGGCGTCAGGACTGCCTGGAGCCGCTCGGCCGGCGGGTAGCGCCGATCCATCTCGCCTGCGAGGCGCTCCCAGTCCTCCGCGGTGAGGTCCTGACTTGTCAACGATGCCAGCTCGGTGTCCGACAGGTGAGCCAGGTCCGTGGGCAGACCTGACGGTTCCTCACGCACTGCGTCGGCCTCGAAGGCGTCGCGCTCAGCGCGCATGGCCTGCGGAAGGTTCCGGCCCCGCCCGTCGCGCCAAGAGCGCACCGACGTCGGATCCAGGTCACCGTTCCAGTCGAACGGCATGCCGTCGGCCCCGGAAAGTCGCTCGTAACGGTCGGCGAGTTCACGCGCCTCGGCCTGACTGCGCGCGCTGACGGAGGTGTTGCCGGCGCCCCCCATGCTCGCTCCCGTGCGGGCGTGAGCGAAATACCACTGGGCGGGGCGACCCTCGGCGAGTGCGTCGTGGTCGTCGGTCCACGTCACCAGTCCTCCGCCGTTGGACAGGGTGAGCGTCGGATTGTCCGCGAGACGCCGCAAGAAGTCTCGGTGCTCGGGGGTGTCCACGTTCGTGGGCAGGGACTTACCGGAGCGGTAGTTGTCGCGAAGTCCGGTCAGATCGGGCGACTCGTTGCGACGTTCCTGTCCGCTGCCGTTGTCCTGACCGCCGTTGTCGCCCGGCGTCTGGGGGAGGTGCGGAACGTGGGGGCGCCCAGGGCCGGCGATACCGTCGCCGGGCTGGTCGCGGTCCCGCCGGCGACGACGGTTGCGGCGCCTCCTACCCCTGCCACGCTCGTCGTCACCGGATTCGTCGTCCTGCCGGTGCTCGTCCAGCGGGCTGTGAGGGCCGTCGTCGAGGCCACCCGGCGCGTGACCATCCCTGTCATGGCCGTCTCGGTCGCGACGCCGCCGCGGTGCCTCGTTGTTCCGTTGCTCCGTCGCGCTGTCGTCGCGCCGTTCTTCATCGCCCTGGCGGTCCTCGGGAAGCGGAGGCTCGGGCACATGACGCTCTTCCGGCTCGGGCGTCTGCTCGTCCGGTGCGCCGACCGAACCGTGCCGGCGCCGGCCGTCGACGTCGTCGGGGGTGCGCTCGGCCTCGGGGGCGTCAGCGTCTGGACGGTACGGATGGGCCCACGGGTCCGGCTCGCCCGGACGCGGAAGCGTACTGAACGAACCCTCGGCCCCGTGTGCTTGGCCGCGGATGTTCTCGGCAAGCCGGCGCAGTACACCCTGCCGGCGGCGTCCCTGCTTCGTCTTCAGATCCTCGTTGTCGGCGGCCTCGTCGATCGCCTTGGCCAGAAGGCGCATCTGTGCCGTGGACACTCCCCTCGACCACTTGTCAGCCACGGCCCGGAGCTCGGGGTCGTCGGAGTTTTTGAACTCCGCTGTAAGGGAGCGCAGTTCGCGGGTCTGCGCATCGGTGAGGGCGCTGTAGAAGATCGGCGCTTCGACGTCCTCGGGGCGGATGTGCCGGAACGGCTCGCCACCGAGCATGGTCTCGTCCCGGTGGGCGCCCATCGCGACGAAGCCGGCCATGAGTTGGGCAGCTCGAAGCGGCCCGCCCTTGTTGTCCTCTGTCCACCTTGTGGCGTTCCTGATACCGCCTCGGGCGTCCTGCCCGTACCAGGTCGTGCCGCGACGCCGGATCCAGCCGATCAGGTTGCCGTCATCGTCCAGAACTTCACCGTGCCCCTCCTCCAGGTTCAGGTTGGCCAAGCGGGCGTTGTCGTAGCGAAGGGCCAAGCCCTCGGGCGTCATAGCGGCGTCCAGGTCGCGGCGTTGCTTCTCCTGCGCCGCGGTGTCGACCGGCTCGGGGACGCGTTCCTCGCCGGGCCGGGAGAGCTGCTGTTCCTGGTACAGCTGGTATGTGCCGTTCTCGTTGACGAGGACACCGTCGTCGCTGTTCGCGACGACGTAGCCGGTGCCGTTCGGCGTGACGACGTCGTCGCGTCCTGTGTACTTGTGGACCGGCTCTTCGGTGGAGGAGCCTTCCGGGGCAGCGTCGGCCGGGGGCGCCGCGTCCTCGCTTGCGGTCTGAGCGGCTGAGCGCTGAGGAGCATCGAGGTCCGTGCTTGCCTGCTCGTCGGGCTGGCTGCGGGTGGTCTCGTTCTCGCCCTGGTGTCCGTTGCCGGTGGTGTTCGCTGTCTCGTTGCCGAGTCGGACCTTGTCCTTCGGCCGGAAGAACAGCTCTTGGCCGTCTTCCGTGACGACGCGGACGCGACCACGGCCGGTCTTGTTCGGCGGCTCCGCCACAGTGTGAGCTCGACCGTCGGGGGCAGTGAACCGGTCGCCCTTGCCCAGACCGTCGGCGCTGCGAATCTCGGCCTCACGCAGACCGGCGGCGTCTCGGCCTTCCGCGTCGGCGACCATATCCGGGGTGCCGAACGCGTCGTCAGGCTGGTCCAGCGGGTTGTTCGGGTCGGCGGCCTGGCTAGGGCCCGTTCCGGCCGGCGTGGCGAACAGCCCGTCGTCCTCGCCGCCGTCACCCTCCACCTGGGCGCGTGTGAGGTCAGCCCAGTTCCCGCCGGGGCCGCCGTGCTGTGGTGTCGGCTTAGGGGCGGGCTCGCGCTCCGGGCGCTTCCCGGCGCGGCGGTCCTTCTCGGCCTCCAGCGTGGCCAGGCGTGTCTTCGCGGCACCTTCGAGGGGCCCATGGGCCATCTCGTGCTCGATGAGCGCGATGATCTCGCTCTGCAGGTCCTCTGGGGTCATGGTGCGCGGGCTGTCTGAGCCGACGGGCGGCTGCGGGACACCGTCGCCGTCGTCCTGCTGTGGGACGTCTCGATCGTTCGGAGGCTCCGACGAACCGTCAGCGCCTGCATTGCCGCCGGCGGGTCGGATGGAGCGCAGGTCGTCCTCAACGCGGTCGCGCTCCAGGGTCACCGTGCCGCCGGCGGGGCCAGACCCACCACGCTCGTTCACTGCTCGCCGGCTGCGGGGGCGAGCCGCACTGTCGGGATGGAGGCTGGCGAGTCCCTCCTCGGCGTCGTTCGTGTTGACGGCATCGTCGGCTAGGCGCTGCGCGGCGGACGCGGCCTCGGAATCCAACTCGGCTTCGCGCTGGTCCTCAATGCCCAGGTCGCTCTTCAGGCCCGCAACGCGCTGCTTGGCCTTCTGGTACTCCTTGTCGTTCGGATCGACCTGCCGTCCCTTGTACGCCTTGAGCGCCTCATTTGCGGTGATCAGGTCGGACAGCAGCGCCACACGACGCTCCTTGGAACGCAGCCGCTCGCCATACGGCGATACGCCACCAAGGCCCCGCCGCGCACGGCCGCGCTCATCCTGGGCGATCTCCAAACTCGTCTCCGCGTCTTCGATCGCCTCGTCGAGGTTGCTCAGGCGCCGCTCCAGAGAGGCGAGGATGCCGCGGCCGGAGGCGTCGTCGAGCTGACTGGGGGTGTAGACGCCGCGGGTGTCAGGCCCACTGGGGTGCTCCCAATCAGGCCAGTCAAAACGGAGCTTGGCGACTCGGTTGCCGAACTGGTCGTGGGCGACCTCAACATGGAACCCGTGCCCGCCCAGCCTGCCGAGCCGCACACGGTCACCATCCTGCAGCCGCATGTTCCGAGCTGCAGCGCGGACCGCCTGCGCAAGGTGGTCATAGGCGTCGGCGCGCTGGTCGTACTCCTCATTGCCGATGCGGATCCGGAAGTTGTCGCCGGAAACGTCCGTACGGGCGGCGAGCGCGTCGCGCCAGGCCGGCAGGACGTCGCTGAGGTCGCGAATGATCTCGTCGGCCACACGGATCGTGACCTTTCGCCTGTCCTGGTCCCGGTGCCAGTTGCGGTCGAGCCGCTGTAGTTCGACGACGTCGGCGCCGGCCTGCGCGTAGTCCATGACGGTCATGTCGCCGGTGGCGATGGCCTTCATCTGGCCGAAGGAAACGGCGATGTCGCCGATGTCCTCCATCTCCCGGGCGTCGAAGTCCTTGCGGTCCATCTGCGCGATGAAGGCCGCCTTGCGCTCCAACGTCCCCAGCTTGAACGCGTCGAAGGTCTCTTCGGTGACGTAGGAGATGACCCGGACATCGTCCGCGGTGCCGGGGATCTCCGGCATGTTCAGGTTGCCCTGGCGCTCGATGCGGCCCTCGCGCTGCGCCATGTCGGCCGGCCGCCACGGGAAGTCCATGTGGTGCAGGGCGACGGCGCGCGCTTGAATGTTCGTGCCTGTGCCCATCTTCTCGGTCGAGCCGATGAGCACCGAAATCTTGCCGTTGCGGGCGTCCTCGAACAACTTGGCCTTGGCCTTGTCCGTCTTCGCCTCGTGGATGAACCTGATCTGCAGAGGCGGCACGCCGGCCTGGACGAGCTGGTCCTTCATGTGGTCGTAGGCGTCCCAGGCGTTCTTGGCCTTGGAGCCGGGGGTGCCGGCGTCCATGAACACGATCTGGAGCGCGCCGGGCCGCTCCTGCGGGGTGAGGTCGTCCGCGGAGACCGGGTAGACCCGGTCCTTGTTCTCCTCGTAGATCTCAGCGATCTTGCGGGCGGCGATATCCGCCTTGCCGCCCTCCTCACCGTGCCCGCCGACCAGCCGCATGTCGATCGCGGCCCGGGACGCCAGGCCGATCGCCTTGAGCACACCGCCCTTGTCGTGGATCCACGACGCGTTCGGCAGCGCGGTGACGTACGCCTTCTGCTCGGCGGAGATAGGGATGGTGACGACCTCGCCGCGCTTGCCCTCCGCGTTCTTGCGAACCGCTGGGGTCGGCAGGTCGAGATCGGCGGCGGTCTGCACGTCCACGGCCAGTCGGTACATGCGCAGCAGGTCCGCGGCGTTGTGGAAGCGCGCGAAGCGGGCCTTCATGCGGAAGCCAGAGCCGTCGGGAGCCAGCTCCAGGTTCTGCACGATCTCGCCGAAGGTGGCTGCCCAAGAGTCGAAGTCGTCGACGCCGGCCTCAGCCAGGATGTCGGGGCGCAAGAAGCGCTGCATGACGTACGACTCGGTCACCGAGTTCGCGATCGGCGTGCCCGTCGCCAGGGTCACCACGCGGCCGCTGTCGTTGCGCTGCCGCAGATACTCGATCTTCATGTGAAGGTCAGAGGCCCGCGCGGAGCCGGCGATACTGGCGCCCTCGATGTGCGAGGCGGTGGACAAGTTCTTGTAGCCGTGGGCCTCGTCGACCATCAGGTAGTCGATGCCGGTGTCCTCGAAGTGGACCGTGCCCTGGTCCTTCTTCGAGGCCAGCTTCGACTTCAGCTTGGCTTCCTTGCGCTTGAGGGTCTCCTCCAGGCGCTTGAGGGTCAGCGACTTGCCCTCGCGTGCCTTGGCGCGCTTGATCTCGTCTTCGAGCTTGTCGAGCTCCTGCCGCATGTACCGCTCTTGGGCCTCCGCTCGCATCGGGATCCGCTCGAAGGCGCCCTGCGTGAGGATGACGGCGTCCCAGTCACCGGTCGCGGCCTTGGCTATGAACCGGCGACGCTTCTTGCCTGTGAGGCCGGCGGACGAGGCAGTCAGCAGGTTGGCGTTGGGGTAGAGCTCCAGGTACTCGCGCCGGAACTGGCCCAACATGTGGTTCGGGACGACGATGGCCGGCTTGCGCGCCAGACCGGTGCGCCGCAACTCCTGGGTGCCGGCGACCATCGTCGCCGTCTTGCCGGCGCCGACGACGTGCGCGAGCAGCACCGACGGTTCGCTGACGATCCGTCGGATCGCCGCGTTCTGGTGCGGCCGCATCGTCCACTCGGCGTTCGCGCCCGGCAGCGTCAACGGGGAGTCGTCGAACTCCCGCAGCACGAGGTTGTTGAACCGGTCGTTGTACACGCGGGTCAGGCGCTGTGCGCGCTCCGGGTTCTCCCACACCCATGCGGAGAACCGATCCGCCATCTCCTTGGCCTTGGCCTGCGCGGCGCTGGTGGCCTCGTCATCGCGGACGGACATCTCCCGGCCGCCGACCTTGACGGTCTTGTGCACGACGATCGTGCGCTGCTCCAACAGCGCCTTGGCGATGTCCGGCGCCGGCCGTGCCGACGTACCCCAGTCCGACGTCGCGGCGATGCCCTCCTTGGGGCCCCGCACCTCCCATACGGACCCGCCGCCATGCTCGGCACGCACAGCCTTGGTGCCGAGAATCTCCTGCAAGAACGCGGTGATGTCGCCCTCGCCGATCCACGGGGCGCCCAACTTGACCTTGATCTCGGACGGTTCGAGATCGCGGGGGATGATGTTTTTCAGCGCGGCGACGTTCGCCGCGAAGCGCGGATCGGCGGCCGCGGCCTTCTCGGCGGCTGCCAGCTTTTCCCGGACGTTGCCGGACAGGTACTCGCCACGGGGGACGAGCCGGTTGCTGCCGGGCTCGTCGAAGGCAAGGGGACCTATCTCCTCGCGCAGCAACTGCAGGTCAGAGCGGCCCAGCAGGCGAGCGATCGTCGGCAGATGTAGCTCACCGCCGTCACGCTCCATCGCCAAAGCAATGGCCTGCTCGGGATTGTCGGCCCGGTCGGCGATCTCGCGGGGCGCGACGACGCGCTGGCGAAAGATGTCGGCCTTCTTCGCCGACTTCGCGCTGTCATCCCACTTGTCCAGGCCAAACACCGCGGCGGACGCCGGGTCGTCCTCGAAGAGCTGCAGCGCGGACGGAGCCTTCCAGGCGGCTGGGACGTCCTTGAGCCCTTCGGCCTCCGCCCGCTGCTTCGCCTCTTGCGGGCTGAAGAACCGGGTCTGACCCGGCTTGTCGAGCGGGCCGTGCTGCTTGACGTACGCGTCGTACGCCTCGTTCAACTGCCGGCGCAGGGACCGCATGCCGTCGGTCTCGCCGGTCTCGCGGGTGGCCCCCTCAAGGCGCAGCAGCCGGTCGGTAAGGTCGCGCAGGCCGATCAGTTTGCGGAGCTGCTCTTGCTGTGTGGGGTGGACATCGAGCGGGATGACCGCCCCGTCCTCGACCTGCGTAAATGAGCCGTCCGACAGGGTGTGCACCGCGCCCTCGTGCTTCTCCCCAGCCAGTTCCAGGCTCCGGTCGACGGCGTCGATCTCCGGCACGTACCGCAGGCGGCCGTCGCGCTGCGAGTGGAACGAAGAGCGGCGAATGCGCTCCAGCCCGGCCGTCAGCGCGGCGCCGGTGTCCTTGTCGCCGACTACGGACAGGTCGTGGTCGGAGAACTGGCCGCGCGCGGTGGTGAGTTGACCGAGGACCATCTCGGGGTGCTGCTGGAAGTAGTCGTTGACTGCGATCTGGTGCCCGTTGACGTCCGTCTTCGACGACCGCGTCCACGACATGTCGATGTCGTGCGTGTGCTCGTCGCCGAACCGGCGGCGGAAGACGAGCAGGTCTGTAACGACCCCCGTGCCGGCCGCCTCTTGATGCGCGCCGGCCGGCAGCCGCACTGCGCCGACCAAGTCGCCCATGTAGGACATCTGGCGCCGGGCCGTGTCGTCCTCGTTGTCCATGGTGAAGCGGCTGGTGATGACCGCCACCAGGCCGCCGGGCCGGACCTTGGCGAGGCTCTTGAGGATGAACGTGTCGTGGATCGAGTGCTTCAGATCCGGGTTGACCTGCTCGTCGTACATCGGGAACCGGCCGAAGGGCACGTTGCCGATGACCAGGTCGAAGGAGGAGCCCGGCATGCGCAGGTCGCCGAACGACGCGTTGATGATCCTCGCGTCCGGGTAGAGGAGTTGGGAGATCGCCGCGGTGGTCGGGTCCAACTCAACACCGGTGACGTGCGCCCCGTCAGGAGCGGTACCGATGAAGTTGCCGGAGCCGCTGCCGGGCTCCAAGACGTTGCCACCGTCGAAGCCGAGCTCGCGCACCAGGTCCCAAAGGGGCTGGACCAGCTTGGCGTCCGTGTAGTGGGCGTTGAGGACGTTGGCCTTGGCCGCTGTCCACTCTTCGTCGCTGAGCAGCTCGCGCACCGCGGCCCGCTCGGCGGCGAAGCCTTCCCATTTCTTGAGTGCACGGGCGTACTTGGCCGGGTCCGGGTTGCCGTCAGCGTCAAGGAACGCGCCGTCCGTCGGCTCGGGCTTGTCAGCCAGCACAACAGGCAGAGAGCCCCAACCGGACCAACGGGCAAGGATCTTCTGCTCATTGGCGTTGGCCGGCCGATCCTCGGCCTGGATCTGCCGGAGCAGCGTGACGGCCGCGACGTTCGCGCGGGCCTTGGCCTTCTCACCCGACGGAGCAAGGTCGCGCTGCGACGTCGGGCGGAAGACCGGTGCGTCTACAGCCTGCCGTGATCGGGCAGTTCGGCGTTCTCCATCCCAGGCTCGGCCGGCAAGAAGATCTCTTCGTGCATCACGATTTCCCGGGCCTGTGCCATCGCCTGCGTCCGAGCTGCCACGCGATCCATGAACGTCTCGCTGGTCTGCCTGCTCAGGATCTGCTCGGCCGTGGTCCGGATCTCCTCGCTCGCTCTCATCCCGAGGTTGGCGAAGAACTCCTCCTTCTCCGCGTCCGTCCCGAGTTCCTTGTACGCCGTCGGCCGGTACGTCGCCCAGTGCTTCTGGGCGATCCGACCGAGCTTGTTCACTGCCACTGCTGTCGTCTCCCGTGGTGATGTCGGGGGTGGACTGATTATCCCCCCTGCTCATGGCCAGCACGGCGGCAGGCTTGGCCGCGCGCTCGTTGTTGTTGTCGCGGCGTTCCTTCAACGTGGCATTCAGGCGCTGCTCATGGCGCACCGCACGATCGCGGATCGCTTCAAGAACATGCCGATCCTTGCCGTACACGTCCCGGCCGGGCTGATCGTCGATCGACGCGATGGCCCTTTCCGCAGCCCACTGAAGTTCACGGCTGGCCTTCACCCGTTCCCGGATTCCGGTTGAGGCCGCCAGGCGTCGGAAACTGGTGTCCAGATCGGTGGCCAGTGTCTGGTCCTGGCCTTTGGACAGGTCGCGGTACAGATCGGTCTTGTTCCACTCAGCTTCCAGAGCGGCGATCTCGTCCCGGTCTTCCGCGTAGGTCTGAGTGCCGTCCTGTCCATACGGGGCATCAGGAGCGTCCGTGCGATCGTCGTCCTCCCGCCGGCTGGCAGGGGAGGCTGTGCGGTGCTGATCGGGTCCGGCGAGGGCTGGCCCTCGCTGGACCTGGTGGTCATTGCGTACGGGCGCATCGGTCCGCACCCGGGGGAAGTTGGGAGTGTGCCGGTCGCCCTTGCCGTCACCGTGCTCACGGTCGTGTTCGGCGATGAGGTCGGCCAGCGCCGCGTCCCGTGTACGGAATCGTCGGTTGGAGCTGTACCGGGTGCCGTGGCCCAGCCGATTCCACTGCCACGCGCCGTTGCGGCCTTGCAGACTGGCGTCGGTGGTGTCCTCGCCGTCGATGGTGACGGGGTACCGGCCGCGCTCAGGGTCGAAGTCGCCTACGGTGCTCCGAGTTGCATTGCTTGCGCCGTACTTCTCCTGGTCGCGGCGCTTCATCTCCTCCAGCGCCGAGTCCTTGCGGGCCCGGATCTCGTGCCCCCGGTCGCCGTCACGCTGCCTGCCGGAGCTTCTCAACGCTTCCTCCGCGTCACGCTCGGCACGCTGAAGGACTTCCTCCAGGTCAGCGTCCGTCAGCGACCGCAGATCCGGAACGCCCGTGACCGGCTGGTCGCCGTGCGACTGCTCGGGGTGCGAAGCATCAGGTGCCGCGGGGACCGACGGCGCGTCGACATCTGGTGCAGAGGAGGCCCGGAGTCGGTCCTCATCGCGGCGAACGTCGACCTGTCGGCCCTCGTCCGCGAAACCGCGTACCAGTGTGTCGACGGCCAAGGCCCGGGTGACTGGGCGCGTGGTGCGGGTTGTGACGTACGCCTTGGCACCGTCGGACCACACAAACCCGGCCCGACGCATGCGCTTGCGCATGTCGGCGTCGCCCTTCTCAGTGCCGTGCACCACGGCCCGGCTGGGCGAATACTGAATCCAGATGGGGTCCTTGTGGTCGTCGGGCTGGCCAGCGAGGACGTGTTGGCGGGCGGCGTTGGTGGCGAAGTCAGCTTCTGTGCGGCCGCTGACGTGCCGGTCGCCCATGTCCCCGACGTACACGGACCGGCGAGTGTTGCGGTCGAAGACGGACTCGCCAGTGGCGATGCGCTTGCCGTCCGGCCCGTACACGTTGATGCCGTCTTCGCCGCGGGCCATGCGGTAGCCGGGGAAGCTGGCGAGTTCGGTGGTGTCGCCCGGGACGTCGTTCTCGTGGCGGCCCGGATCCTGGCTGGCGCGGCCCGACGTGATCTCCCGCATGCGCTTTCCAGCAGGGGAGGACAGACGTTCCCCGATGCCGTCGCTGCGCCAGTCGAAGGGACTGCCGTTGCCGTCGCGGTAGTCGCGGAAGGCGTGCACTCGCGCGACAGCATCCCGCTTGCCCTTGTCAGAGGGGAGGATCGCGATCGGCACGGAGGTACCGGCGTGAAAGACCGTCCAGCGTTCCCTGTCGCGTACCTCCATCTTGCCGATCAGGAATCCGTCGATGACCTGTGGGTCGGAGACGAGGTCAGCGCGCTGGCCGGCGACCGACTCACGCTGAGCCCGTTCGGAGTGCGTCTCGCGGACACGGGGCACATCGGGGTTGTTGCGCCAGTGGTCGAGCACCTGGGCGACGGTGAACAGGCGAGTACCGTCACCCTCCCGAGCGGTGACGCCCTCCGGCAGCTCGCCGGCGGCCAGCTCGTCCTGCCCGTCCCGGGACTGCTCCTGCTCCGCAGGGCTTTGTTCCTGGCCATCGCCGAGCATCGGCTGGTCAACAACTGGGGCGTGCGTCGACTCGGCCTGGTCCTGATGCTGCTCGCCGCCGCTGTCGTGCTCCTCGTGCTCGCGGCCGCGGGCGATGGCGGCGTCAATTCCGTCCCGGCCTTCGGCCATGTCCAGCCGGTCGGCGACGTACGGGGCCTCCCAGTCGATGGGGCCGTCGCGGCGGTCGCGGGCGTTCTCCAACTTGTTAGCGAAGTGCAGGGCGTTGGGCTTGGAGCGGAAGCCAGCCTGGTGGGTCATGATCGTGCCGGACCCGACGTGGTACACGTCCCACTTGCCATTGCCGTGCCGAGTGACCAGGAAGTTCCCGCCGTTGGAGAGCTGGGAAGTCCGGGCGAAGTCCATGCCCGACGTCGCTGAGTAGGTATCGAGGCGGACCTGAGCTCGTTCCTGCTGGGAGGCGCCGCGAAGGTGCACGCCGTTGTGCGTACGAGGGGGCCGTGCCCACCGCGGGTCCTTGGGCCCCGACTCCAGGTGATTGCGGGCGGCGGCGACGCTCGTGAACCGCGGCGGCTTCCGAGCCGGCTTCTCGTCGCGCGGCTCGTGTTCGGAGCCTGCCCCGATCGGGTGGCCCTGGTCGTCCTTGTCGTGCGGGCTATCGGAGGTGTTCGGGTCGCCGTGGTCGTCATGATCAACGCCGTTGCCGCGCCGCGGATCGGCGTCCCGGTGTGTCTCCTCCGCCTGGACCTTCTCCCGGCTCTTGGTGGGAGCGCTGCCGTCCGGCCGGGCCACCATCGTCAGCCGGGATGTCTGAATGGGCCGTCGGTTCTCCCCGTCCAAGTCGGATACCTGGACCTGTGTCTGGGACAGAGCTCGGATAATGCGGGCCAAGCCGCCGCCCCACAGCCGTGCCACCCCACCCGTCTCAATGAAACGGCCCTTCGAGTCACGAGGGTGCAGTTCCTCCCGCCAGGGGCGGCGAGCGCGCTTGGTCTCAAAGTCGGAGAAGGCATTGACGGAGTGGTTCGGCATGCGGCGGACCATGCACACCGCAGGTGGTTAACGTCGCGGCCTAACAGGTGTTGTGCGCTTCTGGTCAGAGTCCTGGCGTGGCGTACAAATTCGGTCCCCGCGAGCGGTGCTTCAAGTTGCCCGCGCAGGCATTCCGGTCTCGATATGGCGGAAGCGACTGGCTTATGAAACAGGACACCGACAGGCGACGAATGACTTGGTGCTGCCCGGCTCGATCCTGAACCTGCACCGGCAACACCTTTGACCTGACTGCGAATTCCCCCCGGGGGACACCAATCTCTCTACCTGAGTGCCGCTCGATATCGCAGGCGGCACCGGCAGTTGGCGGTGAGGGCGAGGGGGGCCAGCGGATCCCCTGGGAATAGCACGGGCCAACCCTCCATCTCGAACGGCTCGTTCACGGGTAGCGTTTGCCCATCCACGGCGGCATGGGCAGGGCGGACCCGGTCGTCGAGTCGCGTCTGCCAGGTTCGCTCAATGCTGTGCTCGTTGGCGGCCGCGACAGCGTCCGCGGCACCGTTGACGGTGGCGGTGGCTGCGGACTCGGCAGTGATGTCGATGATGCGTGTCGATCCCTCGCCCAGTCTTTCTTCGACAATGTTGATCAGTTCGCTCAGGTTGGCGTCTGAACGTTGACCATCGTCGAGAGCCACTTCCAGGGCGCGGTGGAACGCGCGCATCGCATCCGCGGCGACCGTCGCCGCGGTGAGCACGGCGGCCCCGATGCCCGCCGAGGCCCCGCTGTTCACGCTGCTTCCGAGAGCGTCCGCAGCATCCTTCGCTGTCGTGCGAGCGATGCGCGTGAGGATCGGCGTGAGAGTGGCGATCACCTCGTCCTGCCACTTCTCCGCCCCGACGACCCTCTCCATGTCCATCGGATCGTTGCCACCCCGAGTATCGGACGGACCATCAGCAGTCCAGAATCGCGTTCCCTTGCGTGTCTTCGGCGATCGCAGCCGGGCAGTGATGACACCCTCCTGCCGGGCGAACAGGGCACCTAGGGCGGCCCCGATGGCGGCATGGGCCCGATCGAAGGCCGTGCCCCCGACAGTGAACTCCATGACCCTAGGGAGCGTTTTGGTCTCGATACGGCGGGCCTCATCGACAGCATCTACCGCAGGCCCTTCAGCGGGTAGCGCCTGGTGGTCGGCACGGGCTTCGTCAACGGCGGCCGCGGCCGCACCAGCGAGTTGATAGCCGTCGTGCATCTGGCTGCGTGCTTCGGTGACGACATCCTCGGCGCTCGATGCTGGACTGTGACGGCGCGCCCCCTCAACAGCAGCCACGGCAGTATCACTTGAGGAATCGTGCCGAGCGTTGAGGGACGGCTGGCCTGCGACCTGTGTGCCAGGCGTGGCCTCTGCTGGCGAGCCTTGTGCCATGCCGAGAGCTGCGGCGTCCTGGTCGGTTGCGGGAATGGGGGCCTTCTGCGGGCTGATCCACAAGGCCCGCGACTGAGGCGTATTGAAAGGTAGTCGACCGGCAATCTCTCGATACTCATCCACGGTGATCAGCCCGGCATTCCACTCCGCGCGGGCTTCCTCACGGCGTGTACGACGCGGATATTCCAGAGCCGCCACCGGCGAGGTGTTGAACCGGAGAGACCAGTCGTCTTCCAAATCCAGGTCGAAGGCGCTGGCGATCAAGGCGAGATGCGGCAGTTCTGTGTGCTGCCAGAAGTTCCACTCCTCGCGATCGGCGTTGGCGTATGTGCGTTCTGAGGCATTGCCGATGACGCTCTCAGGAACGCCGAAAGCTGCCAGCACTTCGATCTTGGCGGTCTGGGATAGCGTCTGGTAGTTCATGTCGCGCGGTCTCGTGCTGGTGTCCACGTAGTTGAGGCCACCAGGCCCGGACCCGACGACGACGGTTTCGCCGGCGTGCTGTGCCCCGGGGGCGAGGCGTTGCTGAATCCTGTCGATCTCGCGCTGATCGAGTCCGTCGACGTCGATGCCGATGATTCCCGAGGGGCGCGCATCGTTGTCGATGTAGGCGATGTTGTAGGTACGGGCCTTCACGTCCAGGTCGACGCTGAGGCCCGCGGCCTCAAGCGGGGTGATACCGCAGTAGGGATCGGTCGGGTGGGGGTCTCTAAGCCAGACGATGCGGTTGGGGTCCAGTTCGCGGATGCGGCCGTCGTAGGTGGTGAATTCGAAATGGGAGAGGTAATCGCCATGCGGGTCGGGAATTGGGTTTACTCGGGAGGGCGGGAGTAGATCGAGTCGCGTGATGGTGCCCGCGCGTGAGCGCGTGACCTCGACAAATGCCCCCTGCTTGGAGAGTAGGAGCTGCGCTGAGAGTCGCTTCTTGAAGACTGCTGCGCGTTCCAGTGGGTTGGCCTGGACGTTCAGGACGTGCAAGAGGGGGTGATCGGTGAGGGTTTCTGCGAACTGTCTCTCGTCGCCCCCACGGCCGATCTCGATGTTGAGGGCGCCTGGGTGCTTGGAGATTGTCTCGACGGCCTTGAATGTCCAGATGCTGCGTTCGTAGCCCTCTTGGATGACGCGGTCGAGATCCCAACCAGCTGCGCGATTTTCGGCGCCCCACACTGTCGTGGTGCCTGCGTGCGTCATCGAAACGTAGCTGCTCCCCATCGGCCCGGCCGACTTCGCCTCAAGCAAGGCCGATTGGGGCGTGAGGAGACGACGGAGACCGGGCAGGAACTGGCGCGGCATCAGGACCCCTCACTGGCCAGCCACACGCCCGTCGCCGTGATACCTGCACCGACCTCCAGCCAACCCAACGGGGGGTAATAGAAGAAGGCACTGCCGATCGTGGCCGCCGCCACGACCAGGCTGACCAGGCTCGCGGCGACGCGTGAAGTCCGGCTTGTCGGCGGTGACAGGCAGCCGAACGCGGCGGCGGTACCGCCCGCTGCTGCGGCGGTGCACAACAGCGGATGGATCGCTCCCAGGGTGACGAGCACGGAGAGGACGCCGGCAGCAACGAGCAGTAGTCCGGCGGCCTCGCGCGCGATGCTTCGCGGCGTGGGTGTCTCAGGCGATGTACTCACAACCCGCACCATGGGCACGGGCCACAGTTAGTGTCGCCTCCTCCCCAGGTGGCCAGAGTGGGTGATTCATCGTGGGCGGCTGACGCCAGCCATGTAGGCGTGGATGCCTCGTCGTTGGATCCTCTCGCCAGGGAGAATCTGGGAACCCTTCGGGGGCGGCGGCAGCTTGCGCTTCTTCCGCGTGGATTGGTCCCCGCCGATGAGATGGCGGTTATCGACCTTCTCCTCGCAGTCCTGGCCCTTCACCTCGTCGTACGGCCGACGGCAGCCCCGGCAATACACCTCCAGCGCCTCAACGCGCTGCCCATCGAGCGTCCTGAAGGACCCGCGGAAGTCGGCGATGCTGGCGATGCGGGGCTCTACCTCGATCTCAGCAGCCACGACCCATATGTGTGACAAGTTCTGGGCAAGCGAATCGGGTTCGTTCGCCAGAACCGGCGGCGCTGTCACTGTCTCTGGTTCCTCTGCCGGAGCCTCTGATTCAGGCGCGGGCAGCGGCGAGGTGGGCAGCGGCGCGGCGGGCAGTGGCGGGGCGGGCAGTGTTTGGAACAGGGCTTCTTGCCAGTGGGTCCGACCTGCTGCCGGTGAGTGGGGAGCTGTAGCCGTCGTCACCGTGTCCTCCGCGCTGTGTCGCTGGTGGGGGCGACGCAAGATCAACCCCATTTCACAGCGAGGAACGTCAGCAGCGCCCGATCTGTTACAGGTGCTGTTGGCAGCCAGTTGGATCTCCCCGTCTGCGGCCACCTGATGGGGAGTCAACTGGCCGCGAAAACTATCACTGTGGGTGACTAAGGATCGGCTTGGTGGTTCCTGCCGTGCGTCATTCATCTGCGCCGGCGCTGCCTACTGCGCCACCGGCCAGCTCGATCAGCTGAGGGTCCGCCAGCAACACCACACGGTCGGCCGCGGGGTCGAACCCGAGCACCGGATTCCCATAGTCGCCCTCGCCGGTCATGACCACCGGCTTGTCCAGCCGCCGGCCGATCGCCCCCAGGAACTCGCACAGGGTGTCCACTCCGGCTTGGCCCTGCAGTTCGCGAAGGTCGACGTCGAAGTCGATCTCGTCGGCGGACATCGGACGGAAGATCGCCAGCACATCCGGGACCGGCCAGACCCGCAGATCGACAGCATCCGCATCGGCGGGTCGCGACAACACCTCCGCGGCCGACGGCAGCGGCCCGACGACGCCGCCCTCCAAGTACTCCCACGGCCATCCGCTCGACCGGATCAGGTCGAACACGGCCTCCCAGTCGGCGACCGAGGCGTCCGGCACGCACACATCCGGCAGAGCCCCCATCAGGTCAGGATCGAAGAAGTTCCTGACGTCATCCCACAGCAAATCCGGCATCCCGCAATGCTGCGCGCCAGCTCGCCCAAACGCATCCCGATTTCCCTGACGAACCTCACAGAGCTCCACCGCACCCACCTTAACGTTGGCCGCAGGGAGAGGCGGGAAGCTGCGTCGCCATAACGGCGTGTGACCGGCCCTCTGTCCCCGGGGAGTGCAACTGGCCGCCGTTGGGGACCGCGAGCGGGGAATCGCTGGCCGTACACGGGGAAATGATCTTGGCCGCTGTCAAGGTGCCACTGGCACAGGTCATGTTAGGCAGCGAGAGCACCGAGTCGTATCCGTTGGGCAATCAGTGCCTGTAGGCAGCGGGCAAGCCTCGGCTTCCTGGCGGCCGGCGACATAACCGGGCAGGCTGCGGTGGGACGTCAGCTGAAGGCGTTGTGGATGAGTGATAGCAGACCAGCCCACCCGCAGATGAGCAGCGCGACGGCAACGCCCATGAGGAAAATTGCGACAGCAGGCACGGGAGGCTCCGGTGCGGGCGGCTCGGGAGTCGGGTGCCCTTTGGAGTGGTCGGCACGGAGGCATTCCTGGCAGTTTGGATGGTGACACATGGTCAGCAATCCACCTCTCCTGGGTGGTTGGAATCGCCGCTCCTGCTGCCTGTCGGAGCTGAGGCTGAACAGGTCCGGCGGGCGCACATGTACGTGAACCAGACGCTGCCGAGCGGATTGACTCGGACTTCGCCGCTGTAGTGGATCCCGTAAGGATGGAGCGGGCGGCATCTCGGCGTTGGCTGTCGAGATGTTGGTCGAGATCAGCCACATCCCTCCTTGGGGCGGTGCTGCGTCTGAGGGGGGGGCTCGGCAGTGCACGGTCTAACGACGCCTGCGGAGAATCGAACGCGCTCGATTTCGGACGCGCTTGCCATCAACGGCAGCAAGGGGTCGAACGGATGGGCGTCGCACCGAGGCCGATGTTGAGCGGTGCGAAGTGTCCGAAACACCGATGCCTGAAACGCCTGTGGCGAATGAGTTTCGGCGCCTACGCGTGCTCGGACTGGATCAGGAAAGCGTCCGGTGGATCACGGCAGCGCTAGCTGCCAAGGCGGTAGCCAAGCGCTCCCTCAACTGCTCGGCGCTCTGGCCTTGGCTAAGAGCGCATGCCGCTACCGTGACGCAGAGCTTCTGGAGCCTGTGGGCGTCGAGGAATTCTGAGCATGCTGGGTGGTTGAGGAGGTCGCGAGCTGCGTAACCGTCCCCAGCGTTGAGTACGTGCTCGATCAGCGTGGTGGCGTGGTGTTCTGGGAATCCGTGGTCTGCGCGGGTCGCCGTGTCGATCAATGCCAGACCGAGTCGGGTGTGGAAGACCACGTGCTCCTTGGCCAGTTCGAGGCGCTGGTAGATGTCGAGTGCGGGAGTAACGCTCCAGGCGTCGCACAGGGCCTCCAGGCAGGCGGTTACTGCCTGTTCCCAGGGCTCGCCAGGCTCGGTGGCGCGGAGCATTGTCAGTGCCTGTGCTGTTTCGCCGGAGGTGATGAGTGCGATGACGGCGATCTGCCGGGCCTCGAACATGCGTGAGCTGGTGCAGTTGCCCTGTTGAAGGTGGGCGTTGGCTGCGCTCCACTGGTCGGCGGCGACAAGTGCACGGGCGCCATCTTGTCGGTAGACGCCGTTTGCCCACTCGCGGAGTTGTCGTTGGTCTTGGAGAGTTCGGGCGAGTGCGGCCACGGAAAGTGGCGTGCCGTCCAGGGTCGTATCGCTTGCAGAGGTGGTGGCGCGATGGAGGTTGGTCAGGAGTTGGAAGGCCCGCTCGCCGTGGCCCAGCCGGTTGTGGATCTGGGCGAGGTTGACGAGAGGTTCGAGGGCGAAGCACGCCCATTGACCGGGTAGAGGTTGGTGCTGGAGGTAGAGGTTGGCGTGCTGCCAGCACAGCTCGCGCGCTAGGTGCGGCAATCCGCTGTCGACGGCGATCAGGGCGGCGAGGTTGTAGACGGCTGAGCCTTTGCGGATATCGCCCTGTTGGGTGGCGAGTTCGGAGAGGTGGTGCAGTTCGGCGATCCGCTCGGGCAGCGGCGGGCATGGTGGGCGGAATCGACGGACGAGCGGGAACCGGCCGAGAGCAGAACGTACGGCGAGCATGTCTACTTCTCCTCGAAGACGACCTCTTTGGCGCCGAGCGCCAGGAGGGCCTGGGCGGCGTGCGGTATGCCGAGGCGGTTGAAGTGGAACAGGGCGTGATGGGCGAGGACCGCCCGCAGTCCTCTGCTGAGGTGGCCGTTTTGCGCGGACTGGTGGAGTTGCCGCCCGGCCGTGGCGAAGGCGTCGAGCCAAGGCGCAGCGTTGGCGAGGCGACCGGTGGTCACCAAGGTGGCGTCCGGTCCGGTGTCCACCGTCAGGAAAGGTTTCAGGGTGACTTTGACGGCGTCGAGACGGCCGAGCTGGCTCGGTGTGGTGGGCCGGTCGGTTGTGATCTTCGCCCAGACGTCGCCCTGCTCGTACCAGTCTTGGGCCGCGCCGCGCATGAGCGCGGTCATCAGCAGGAGAGCCATTTCGCGGCGGTCGTCGCGGTGGTGGCGGGTGCGAGCGAGGTGGTCGAGGATCTGGCGGCTGTCGGCGTGGAACAGACTGTGTGCGATGTCCATGGCGACGGGGCCGCCGAAGGCGTGGGTCTCGGGTTCGTAGATGATGCCGTGCTGCCACTGGATGCCGGGGACTTGTGCCAGGATGGTGTCGGCTTCCGTCGTGGCGTCTGGATGCTGGTGGTAGCGCAGCCGCCACCATTGCCCTTTGCGGATGAAGTGCCAGCCGGTGAGGTGTTTGGCGGTGGCGAGATGGGGCCGAAGATGGCTGATGGCCAGTTGTTCGGCGGCTTGCCAGTCAGGGAACTTGATGTGGGTCTGGAGCCAGGGCGTATCCAAGCTGGTGGTCATCGCGACTCGCTTTGGGGCTAGTTGATGAGGAGGCAGGAGTCCCAGTCAGTGACTGGGCCGGTAGTGGCGGTATGCCGGGCTAGGGCGATGCCCGCGGATCCTTCAAGGAGCCCTGGAGCGTTATCTGGCGGGGTGACGTCGGGCAACTGGGCTCCGATCGTGGCGAGTTGCTTGCCGAACGCTGGGGAAGTGCCGTCGGCAGCGGCTCGCCATGCGGTCTGGAACAGGCCGGCCGTGCCGTGGCACAGCGTGTGATCGGTGAGCTGGGAGCGCTGTTCGGGGACGGTGAGACAGGCGAGCAGAGCGGTCTCGGCCATGCGCTGCCGGGGCAGGTCTTTGGTGGCTTGGGCGGCGAGTTGCTGGGCGCGGGCGATGCCGGGGGTGCCGTAGCACCAGGACGGACGCAGCGGCTGTTGCTGTCGGATTGCACCGGTTGCGGTCTCGGGCGGGGTGATGGCTTCGGGCCACCAGGGACCGTGGTCGCTGTCCTGTCGCCACGTGTCCAGCCATGTGCAGATTCGTGCGATGGCGGCCAGATGATCGGGAACGGTGATTCCGGCGCGCCGTGCCAGGGCGAGGAATGCGAGGGGGCCGGTGATGCCGTGGGCGATGCCGAAGTTGGCGTGTCCGCCCGGGTAGTCCGGGGAGGGCTGGCCGGAGGGGGCCAGGCTGGTCCACCAGCCTGGTGTGCCGTCAGGGAGAGGTTCAGTGAGCCGGGCGAGGTAGGTCAGGATGCGCGTGGTTGTCTCGCCGTGCGGATCGGCGCGCAGGAAGTACGTACCGAGCCCGGTGAGGCCGTAGATCAGGTCGTACTCGAAGAAGTCCGGGAGCTCGCCTCGGTCGATCCTTGCGTGAGCCGTGTCCAGCCTGCGTCTGGTGGTCGCGGTGATGGCGCTGTGGAGGGTTTCGAGGGTGCGTTGGTACCGGCCGGTGTGGGTGGCGGCGAGGTGGATGGCGAAGGCAGTGGCTGCGGCTCCGTAGAACAAGCCGGTGGTCGGTGAGGTGTTGAGGACGCCTTCGGTGCTGCGGGTCAGCCAGGTGTGGGCGGTGTCCCATGGGCCGAGGCCGGCGGCGGCGCGTTCGATGTGCAGCAGGGCGGTGCCCGCGGTGCCTTTGGCCAGTGACGTCTGGCTGATCGTACTGGTCATGTGCGGCTCCGTTGGGTGTGTGCGAGCGCGATTGCGCGGGTCAGGCGATGGCAGGCTCGCTCGCCCTCGGGGTCGATGCCGCAGGTCCGGAGGTAGTGCAGGTGCAGCAGGGACAGGAGGACCTGGCTGGAGTCGAGATCGCTGGAGGCGAGGTGGCCGCGATAGGCAGCTAGGGCCACGTCCCGTGCCATCCACGAGTCAGAAGTACCTTGGCTGTCAGGTGTGTTGCTGAGGGAGACCGCTTGGCGGTGGACCTCGCGGGGCACGGGACTGGTTGACCTGGCGGGGATGGTGTCAGTCAGCCACCGCATGGCGGTGTCGGTGTCGCCGAGGAACGTGGCGGCGATGCGCGTCATGCTCACGGCCGTCACCGCGTGCCGGTGGAGGCGCCGTTCGGTGGCGTGCCTGATTTCGACGATGGCGGCCTGGGAGTCGGTGGCGAAGACTTCCTCGGCGGCGTCCAAGGCGGCACCGGTCCCGTACCGGTTGGTCTCGGGCTGGTAGGTGTCGAGTTGAAGGCGGGTGGCCAGGCCCCGCTCGTGTAGCTGGGTGGCCCACGTGCCGAGTGCGCGGGCCGCGGGGCCGAAGGCGTCTGGGCCGGGCAGACGCAGCCGGATACGCAGATGGTGATCAGGGTCTTCGAATCGCAGGAACTGGCACGCTGCGGCGTCGCCTAGGGCGGTGAGGAGATCAGGCAGGGCTTGGGTGAGGACGGTGTCCTGCCGGTCGGGATTCCCGTAGAGCTTGGCGTACAGCCACGGGGAAACGCCGGGCAGCCGGGGCGGACTGCACCTGGGTGGCGGAGCCGAAGGTCGAGGCCGCGTGGCTGCCGGGGCGGGGTGTTCGGCGGCGAAGGGGAGGGCGATCTCGTGGGCACGCCCGTCGATCCATCCGTGATCCTGTGGGCTGGGAGCTTGGCTGAGGACTGCGTTCTCGTGCTGGTTGAGGTGATCTCGCAGCAGGGCCAGGTGACTTGGCTCCGCGAGATCGAGGCGGATCCGTAGATCACGCTCCGTGAGGTGGAGGAGGTTGGGGACCCGGAACTTCCCTAACCAGTCCCGGACCGCCTTCTCCCACTCCTCGAAGGTGGCTGTAGGACCGGGGAGGGCCGTGGCGGGTAATCGCCAGCGCGCGGGGGACAGGAGGGTCCGCCTGTAGCGGATACCGGGGAGGAACGGAAGCCGTCCGGCCGCGCCCCAGTCGAAGGCGGTGAACGTGGGGGTGAAGGCGTTGGTGATCTCGCACAGGAACCGGATCACCGGCTGGGTGTTGTTGCGGAACTCCACCGCGTTCATCACCCGCGGCTCCACGTGTCGACCATCGGTCAGCGAGATCAGCCACAGACGGGTGTTGTCGCCGCACACCGCGAGGTCGTTCAGCTTCACCATGTCCCCGTCTGGTAGGGGGTGTTCGGCAATGTGAAGGGTTCGGGGCAGCACGGCGGGAGCACGGGCAACGTTCCCCACTCTGGTGAACAGGGGCGGCCCAGACACCTGCACGTCGATGGCTCCGCCGTGCAACGTGGGAAGGCCGGCGTAGGCAGCGGTCATGCGGTCGCGGTCGGACGGGGCAAGGAGGTGGAGGAACCGGCCCGTGGTGGTGCCTGCCGTGCGGGGCGCGCCAGTGACAGCAAGGGTGAACTCGCCGCGATCTATGTCCTTTGCGGAGAGGGCCTGGAGGTGAAAGATCAGCTCACCGTGCGGCTGGACCGCAGCAAGCTCTACCCCATCTGAGAGTTCGTCCACGGCCGTATTGCTCAGGGCGACCTCCAACTCTCCTTCCACGGCGGCGGTTTGGGCGAGTGCGAGAAGGCGGGCGTCCCGTGCGGTCAGTCGCCGGGCGTGAACCTTCAGCGCCGAGTCGCGAAAGCGAGCGGGGAACCCGAGACCGATGTCTGGGTTGGTGATCTCCAAGACAGGTACCACCGCGCCGACGCCGTAGCGGTCGAGGTAGCGGCCGTGGTAGTCCAACCACGCCGGGTGCCCGACGGGGTTTGGGGTCAGGCGAGTGAGCGCTGCCGCAGCCGCGGCGGCCTCGTGTGCCACCTGAGGCGAAAGGCTCAACGTGGCATCGACCTTCAGGTCCGTCATGAACGGCGGCCCGCTGACGGAGGACACCGCCGTCATCCGACTACTCAGGTCAGCAGGAGTCTGGAGCCCGCAGCGCAAGTCATCGCGGATGACCCGCAGTTCGTGCATCAGCGCGGACGCTGACGGAAGCTCATCCGCACCCGCCTGCGAAGCGATCTCAAGGACGTGGGCCAGCGGATCGAGCACGGTCATCGGCGGGCGGAGCGCTGTGAGCAGGACACGGCACTCAACGAGCCCGGACAGCAACGTGGCAATGGACTTGGCCGAGGCCGCAGGAAGGGTCTCGCCGAGCGAACGGGCTATCCGCCCCAGCGGTACGGGAGAAGCGGCGGCCTGCAGGGCCGCCTGTATCGGCTTGGTGAGGCGAATGGACGCCACGATCGGATTGCCACCCGCCGGTGTGGTGTTCGGCTGCCACGGTACGGTCAGGCGGCCGTCCTGGACGACGCACAGATCGTTGGCGATCACCGGTAACTGGTCCAGGAGTTCTGGTATCGCCTCCAGGCCCCGGACGACCCCATCGAGCCAGCCCGCGTCCGCCCTGAGCGCCGCCTGATGTCGATGGCCGATGCGGACGGCGGTGTGCGGGCTGAAGCGCACGGGTGCGACGCCGGCGAACAAGCCGAAGGGGGTAGCTCGACCTTCGGCCCGCAGGACGTACCGCAGGACGGACAGGACAACCCGACGCACCCGCCGCACGCGGCGTGCCTGCCTCTGGTCCCCGCCACACAAGGACCTGGCCTCGGAGAGGAGAACAGGGCTTGCTGCCGCTATGGCTTCCGCAATCGTAGTGTCGGCAAGGATCTTCTCCAACCAACCGAGCCACTGACGGACATGCTCATCCGTGGTACCCGTCAAGTCAGGCCAGGGCTGGGCCTCTGACTGTCCCGCATGCAGGGAAACCCGTAACAGCGCGGCATCCACGTGCTGGTACATCGCCGGAGAGACCTCCTGCTCCAGTATCGACGAGGGTGGCCCGGAGGGCGGTGCGGAGACCGCCCTCCGGGGCTTCGCAGGATCGCTACCTGTTAGACGTTGCCGCCGCCGCTGGCGCAGGCGCTGCCGGAGCACGAGCTGCCGCAGTTGTCGTCGGTGCTGCGGGTCAGCGCCGAGAAGACGTTGCCGCTCTCCACGATGGTCACGTCCAACTCGAAGTCCGAGCCGTCTACCGGGGCGGCGCTTTCCATGGTCTGACTCATGTTCCATTCCCCTTTCATCGGTGGTGCTTTACGGTTACCTGGCCCTTGTGCGTGTCAGGGCCAGGAGACTGTGATGCGGGCGTGCCGCTTGTCGACGACGAGCCCTGCGGGCATCTGGTCATCCGGCGTGCCGGCCGGGTACGCGGTGAACACGGGCTCGGGGCCGCCGCGGTGCGACTGATCCCACGCCGTGACCTCGTGAACGATCTGCTTCACGAGCGTGTCAGCGTCCGGACCGTGCCCCTTGGCCCCGAAAGCGAACGCCTTCGGGGCGTCACTGACCTTGCGCAGGGTCAGGTAGGCGAAGGAGCCGCCATCGACCAAGGCCGGGCACGCCATCTTGTTCGCAGGGGTAACCACGCCGCTGTCCAGGGACGGATCAACGGACACCAGGCAAAACCCCGTGAGTACGCTGGCGAGCCACAGGTACAGCGAGTCGAACGGCTCCGCCTGGCCGACAGTCACGTCGGACCAGGATTCGACGGGCGCCTGCTCAAGCACGCCAGCCAACGACTCCATTCCCGCCGGCAGTTGCTCATCGAACCGCAACGCGGCTTCCTTGCCCCGGAGCAACACCAAGGACTCCTCGTGCGCCCCGGCTCCCTGCATCTTCACGAAGCCGCAGACCTCCGACGAGAGGCTGCGCAGGTGATCCCCCTGACGCTCGAAGACGATGGAACGAGTCAGTCCGCGCACGCGGATCGGGACGACGAGTCGTCCGCCCTCAGAGAGCTGGCTGATCCACGCCGGCGCGATATCCCAGGCCCCCACGGTGACCATAATCAGGTCGAACGGAGCGAGCTCCGGGGCTCCGAACTCGCCGTCCTGGCTCAGGACTTCGACGTCGCTGTACCCGGCTGCCTCCAGGCAACGGCGGGCGCGATCGGTGACGTCCCTGTCGATATCGAGGGTGGCCACGAGCCCGGTGGGACCCACCATCTCGCGCAGCAGAGCGGCGTTGTAGCCGCCCGAGCCGATCTCCAGACAGCGGTCTCCGGGCCGCGGCTGGGCCTGCTCCAACATGAACGCCTGGATGCGAGGGGCGGAGACGGAGCTGACGGCGTTACCGTGCTCATCACGCTTGGTGATTACCGCCGTCTCGGCTCCATATACCTTTTCCAGTGGTTCTCCGGGAGCGAATCGTTCACGGGGGACGGCGAGGAAGGCTTGTTCTACCTGGCTGGTACGGATCGCGTCGAGCTCGCGGAGCTGATCAACCATTGTCTGGCGGAGCTGCTGAGTGTCGGGCATGAGGCTCCCTAAACTAGAGGAACGGCTGGTATTCATGCGCTTGCGGAGTGTAGTGGTGGCGCGAAGTAGTCAGCGGCGCCGAGCCCGAGCGACGGCTGGGCCGAAGGCGGCGGCGCCGTCAGGGACGCTACTCACGTCACCGTCAGGCGCGGAGCGATTTCCTTCATACAAGGCTCCAGCAACTACGCCATAGCAACAGTGCGTTGAACTACGTGAGCCAGCGCAACCGATCGCGGTCAACAGTCCCCCTCACACGGGTGGTTAGGTTTGGCGGACCCGCGGTGGTCCGCCGGCGCGTGAGCGGCGTCTGCCGAAGCCAGTGGCGGGTCAGCGGATCGGGCCGCGCAGAACGACGCACTGCACGGAGCCGCCCACGGTGATCGGATAGCGTGTTACGTGCTGCCAGTGGTCGTCGCCGAGCGCGTTGACTTCGGCCAGCGTGAGGCTGCGGTGAACGGTTACCGGCGGCGCCAACTCCTCGACGCCAGTGGTGACGACCAATGTTCCGGTGCCAGGCTTGAGCCAGCGACGGGCGTCGCCGAAGAAGCGCGGCCGGTCCAGGTAGGGCAGCGTCAAGCGGCAGGTGATCAGGTCCACCGCGCCGGGCCGCAGCATGGGGTGCACGGAGTCCGCGGTGATGTCCATCTGGTCAAAGCGCAGGTGCGGGTACTCCTGGAACGTGCCGCGCGCCGCCTCGATGGCGACCTCCGACATGTCTAGGCCGAGGACGTTCAGGCCCCAGGCGTTCATCACGGCTGCGAGGGAGCCGCGTCCGCATCCCACGTCGACAGCGAACTGGCCGGGTTCGACCTGGGAGTAGATGCGCAGCAGTTGCCGCTCCTGGCTGCCCAGGTGCAACGAACGGCCGCCGTGCCAGTAGTGCCGGTCCCAGTACGCCGCGCTGCGCGCCTCGTCGACCAGCATCGGGGCCGTGCTCACGCCGCCGGCTCCGGTTCGAGGCCGGCGTCGACCGCTCGCAGGTAGCTGACGACGGCCTCGGGCAACTCGGGCCGGTCGGGCTGCGGTTCGGCGGCCTGGTCCAGGACCTCGCCGTCGGGGGCCAGGCCGGGGATGACGCGCAAGAACATCGGGGATGCCTTTCAGTGCGTGGAGATGCCGGCCGCCAAGGCAGCCACCAGGGTGGCCAGGGCGGCGACGTAGAGGACCTGGGCGACAGTGCGCCGCCGGTGGGCGGCGCACTCGTCGAGCCGGACGTGGGGGTGGGGGCCGTTCACTCCGCGCCCTCGGGATTTAGGAGGAACAGATACGCGTTGCGCTCGCCGAACCAGCGCACGACCTGCTCGTAGACCTCGAAGTTGAGCGTCAGCGTGGCCTGGTCGGGCACGAGGAGGCCGTCTGCCCAGCCCTTGTAGACCAAGCCGGCGACGTCTTGGAAGCCTTCGCGGTAGGCCAGGTCGCCCGTCGCGAGGTCCGTGCGGTCGTATGCGACGTGGCGGCCGTGAGCCTCTGCCAGCTCACGCAACTGCGACTGCACGGTCGAAGCGTCAGACCCGGCCGGGCGGATGACGTAGGAGACGAGTCGATCGTGCCCGCGGGGGAAGAGTTCTTTGACGTGCTGGTTGTAGGAGCCGCGTAAGCTCCGCATCCGCCATGCCTCATCTACGGAAACACGTGGCCCCGAACGACAATTGTGCTCGTTGTCGCTCTCCACCCGCTCGGTAGATCCAGGCACGTGGGTGCGTTTGAACCGTGGCTTCGCCAGGCTGCTCACCACGCATCACCTACGCCGACGTACAGCTCGTCGTTGGACCAGTCGGCCGGATCGCCGTAGCCCTGACGGGATTTGTCGCGGACGGCGGCTAACGCCCGGCGCTCGTCGCGAGCCCTGATGCCCATGGCCCGGCGTCGTGTGGTCCGCGTTGGCCGCGGTTTCGAGTTGATGCTGTTGCTCACGGTCGCCTCCAGCAAGCCGGTAGGAAAGACGTCGCGTGCCACCCACGCCGCTCGTCAATGGCACGGCCACGCCGCCGTGAACCTGGCAAGCCACTCAACACACAGGCACACGAAGGCATTTAGGCAGCCACCTCTGCCAACGGTGATCGCAAGATGACCTCGCGTCACTGCCCGTCGCCAGCATGCCCATGTGCGCATCGGGTGCGCAACATGTGCACCCAAAAGAGCACGTGCGAAACCCGATGCACGTCGACGTGTGCAACCTGAAGGGGGCACAATGCAACCTGATAGGTACAGCCGCGCACCTCGGGTGTTCAACCAGCGCTGTAGAAGGGCAAGATGATGCCGAATCAGAGGGCGAAGCCGACGCTCCGACGGAGGCAGCTCGGCAGGATGCTGGAGCGGTGTCGTGAGGATGCCGGCCTGACTCAGCAGGCTGCTGCCGCCAGCATGAACTGGCCCCATCACAAGCTCTCGAAGATCGAGAACGCGAGGGCGCACATTCCTGCGAAGGACGTCGAGCCATACCTGCGAAAGTGCGGCGTCACAGATGAGGCGTTCATACTGGCCCTCGCCAACCTGGCCAAGAACGCTGCCAAGAAGGGCTGGTGGGCCGGTTTCGGCGACGCGATCCTCACCACCTACATGGACCACATCAGCGTGGAGACGGAAGCGACCCGCATTCGCTACTACGCGCCCAACCTGATCCCCGGGCTACTCCAGCCCAGGAACTACGCACGCGAGATCATCAGGGCAACAGGAACCCTCGTGCCGGAGCTGGTCGAAGCACGCGTCGACGTCAGAACAGCGCGGCAGGCCGTTCTGACCAAAGCAGAGCGACCGTTGGACTTCTGGACAGTGATCAACGAATCCGTTCTGCACCATGAGTTTCGCGAGAACCCAGAGGCGATGTACGAGCAGTTGGAGCGCCTTCTTGAGCTCAGCCAGCGCCCCACCATCACCATCCAGGTGATGCCCATACGTGCCGCATCCCATCCGGGCCTACTCGGTTTGTTCAGCCTGCTCGACTTCGAAAAGCCCTATCCGTCGATTGTGCAGGTCGAGGACATCCGTGGAAGCTCGTTCATCGAGGAGGACAGCGACGTGCAGGCGTTTGAGAACGCCTGGGAACGGATCATCGCTGCCGCCCTTCCCGAAGACCGCTCACGAGAGCTGATCAAGAAAGTAATGGAGGAACGCAGATCGTGAACACGAATCTCCCACCCAGCCCCAGTGCGGTCGAGCTACCCGGCGCAGACTGGTTCAAGTCGTCACATAGTGGAGCTAATGGCGACTGCATTGAGGTCGCGCACAACATCCAGGGCATCGTCCCGGTGCGGGACAGCAAGAACCCCGCGGGCCCGGCGCTGAAGTTCCAGCCGGCCGCGTACTCCGCGTTCATCAGCGACGTCCGTGAAGGCCGTTACACGGCCTGACCTTTGAGTTGATGGCAGGGCCCGCCCCCAGGAGAAGTGGGGACGGGCCCTGCTGCGTGCACGTTGCTCGAACCCGTCCACGGTGCCGCAGGATCGCGCCACGGGGAACACGGCCACTCCGAGCAACGATGTTCCACGGTTCAGGCGTAGCTGGCGACCGCTCCAGTTACCCGCTATCCGACCAGCACCTTGCGACGAAGCGCATCGGGCAGTGCGCAGGACCATCGTCCTAGGCCCCACGACCCAAAAGAAACGGCGTCTAGTCTAGAAGAACCGTCGGCAGGTGTTTCCGTCCTTGTCAGCGTCGGGGTCTTCATCTGATGGCTAGATCCAGGGGTTGCGTTCGTAGCTGGGTTCGTCGTCGGGGAAGTCCTCCGGGAACACCTCGCTGATGAAGTCGCGCCGCAGGACCTGTAGCAGATAGCTCTCCACCGGCCCGTCGTACAGGTCGTACTCTCGGCCGCGCCCGATGACGGTGAGCACGCTCCACTGCTCCGGGTCCTCGTGCGGGATCAGAAGGCACATGTCCGCGTTGTCTGTACCGCCCCACCGCACGAGTTCGGCCGGCCTCGATCCACGCTCGGTCAGCAGTTCCGCGATCTCTGCTCCCGTCTTCGCCAGCGTTTCGCGTGCTACCAAAGTGCGTTGGATCAGATCCACGTTCGGGTTCTCGGCCCCGGCGCGGTAGACGCGGAGGAAGTCGTCGAACTTCGTGCCGCCGAAGGCGTCCAGGAAGCGTTTGAACTGTTCGGGGAAGGCGACACCAAGGGCCTTCTCCGCGGCTTCCCAGTCGTTGAGCACGGGGCCTGCCTCGCCGTAGGCAGGAAAGGCCGCCAAGAGTTCCAGGTCGGACACGCTTCACCCTTACTTGTTGATGATCGTCTGGTCGATGTGCAGCCCGGCGCCCGTCGCCTTGATGTGGATACCGGCGGCGATGAGGTCGTCTGGATGGGCGTAGATGGGGGTAGCGGAGTAGTCCACGGGCCCCTTGTTCTTCACGGTGTCGTAGATCTGCAACTCGATGTCCTTCATGGCCTCGTTGTTGGCCCGGTCGTACATGATCGCGATGTTGGCATCTGATCTGCCATCTCCGCCAAGGGAACGAGCCAGGAGGTGCCCGCGTGTGTGGTCGGCCGCTTCGCCTTCCCACCCCGGTGGACGTACCCGTCGAGATGGCTTGGTGCCGGTGTCGAGCATGTCCTGGGTAATCCTCGTCTCCACGCCCGTTGCGCGGCCGAGATGATCAAGGGGCTTGCAGTACGGCGGAATCGGCTTTTGGGGAGCCCGGCCGCGCCCTCCAGCATGCTCAGCCCCGCGCATTAGGGGCTGGCCCGTGGGACCGGCGGGTCCTTCAGCGGCCATCGCCGTGCGCGGGCCAAAGAGGTTGGGCAGTGGGGTGTTCAGGTTGCCGAAGCCGCCCGGCCGTATGTTCCCCACGGCGTTCTTGACACCGTCGGCCTCCGCGACGGCTTTCATGCCACGTGCGGCTCCGCCGACAGCACCACCCAAAAGCACGCCGGCGACAGCGGAGTCCTTGACCTCCGCGAGGTTGATGCCGTGCTGGTCGCCGAGCAGGTTCCGGCCACCCTGGGCAACAACGACGTCCACGGTGATGGCCTCGATGCCACCGATAGCGGCAGTCGCCAGGACGGTGCCCGCGATCTCGGTAATGGTGGCGGAGACAGCAACGCCCGCTGCGGCAGCGGCTGCCTCAAGCGTCGCCGTGGCCCCTGCGGCGGCAACCTCGCTGATGCCTCCGGTGAAGACAGCCAAGGCAGTGCCGGCCACCAGGACCGCGCCGGCGATCTCCAGTTCGTGCTCGATCTTCTTCTTCGCCGCGGCGATCTGGTCGGCGAACTTGTCCAGCGCCTTGGCCATGTCCCGCGCGGCGGAGGCGACGTCGTCGAGGTAGCCCTTGCCGCCCCCGTGGTACTTACGCCAGAACTCCCCAAACGCCTCAATCGACTTGCCCTTGTTGTTGTCGATGACGTCCTGGGCCTTCTTGTGGCAGACCGCCGTGCAGTCCTCAACCTCGTCGGCATAGGCGCGCCAGGCGCGGGCGGCTTCCCGGAGTTCGTCCTCGTCGCCCTCCGGCCACCACATCCCGGTTAAGTCCTGAACGATCTCCTTGGCCTTGTCGCCAGCACCCATCACTTACCGCCCTGGAAACCAGACTTGGCCGACCGCTCGGCCTCCTCGTGGTTGGCCGCCATGTCGTTCATGGCCTTGGTGATGCTCGACAGCCCCTTCGTCAGGGCCGCGGCCGCCTTCTCGATCTGTGCTCGGTGCGGCGCGTAGACGTGCTCGAACTTCTTGCCCTGTTCGTCACCACCCCATGGCTCCCCCAGTTCGTCGAGCGCTTGCCTGAGTTTGGTTGTCGCTCGTTCCAGGGCGGCGGACTCTCGGTGGAACGTCGGTGCTGCGGATTTGAGTTGGTCAGTGTCTACGTCGAAGCCGTCACCAGCCATGCGCGCCCCCTCGGCCTTGTCGTCCATCTCGGCACGAGCTTCGGAGAGTTGCCCCGGCTCGCAGGTGGCGACGATGACACAGAGCACTGACAACCGATCTTGCGAAGAATGCCTTTCAGCCACTGTCCAGAGACGGAGAGCCGGGCCGCAGGAGACTCTGTAACGGAATCGGCGACCCGGCGTATGAGAGCTTGAGAGCGCGCCCTCAAGTGCTGACCAAGGAGATGACGAATGGGAGTGACTAAAACTCCCGAACTCACTTGGCTGAGGCCGTCTGTTCCTTCTCTCGCGGTACTGCGTACCCGGAGACAGACGGCCATCGCACGGTCAGCACCACCGATTCCTCTTCCGCGACCCAGGAATGGTCCACGCCCTTGCCCCACACGACGTAGTCGCCCTGGCGCTCAAGCACAACGCTGCGGCCGGGAAGTTCGACGCGGAAGCGGCCACTGATGAGGACCAGAAGGGCCGTGCGCTGCTCGCCACGCACCCACTGCGCCCGCGTGTCACCCCGCGGGTGAATGCCCCACTTGATCTCTACGGCGTCGCTGTGGCGAGGGTCGCCTGCATCCTTGAAGTGCCCGAGCAGCCAGCCTCGGTCCAGTGCCGCATCCTGGCCGGCGTTGCCCACGTACACGCTGTCGTCCATGTGCCCGGACGCTAACACCCTCCCGTCCTGCCTCCGACAACGCGACCAGCACGTTCGCAACGCACCCTAAGTGAAGTCCGAGTAGGCGAGGTGGGTCGCACACACCCGGCAACGGAAGAGGTAGGCGGTCGGCTGGCCATTCTTGTCCAGCGAGCTGAGATAGTGCTCGACCTGGTCCGTAGGCCATTCCCATTCGCTGAGCTCGCGCCTCAACATTTCCAGCGCGTCCGGGAAGGGCGCGAGTTCCGCGGCTCCGGCCGGGCCCAGGAACATGGCACCGTCCCCGCAGTGGAAGAACCACTGCGTTGCCTGCCACGAGGCGAAGCTCGGAGTGTGTTTGTCAACCGCCGAGAAGATCTCGACGGGCACGTCGTCCCCCAGGCCACCTTCCACGAAGGAAGCGTCGTAGCGCTCGGCGGCGCTGCCATCGGCGATGCACCAGGGGCACAAACGGTCGTCCAGATCCGCAACGGAGTAGACGGCACACGTGTAGATGTACCCGCGAACGCGCCCGCAGCAGACACAGGCCACGTCAGAAGACACGACCGAGCCGGTGGCTATCGGATCGGGATGGTACGGAAACTCAGGAAGCGGTTCTATCACAACCGGCAACCGTAACGATCAACGTCAATCCGACATCGATCGGGTCACCTCACAGTCCCGCTGAGACCTTACGGGTCGCCCCACGATTGATGATCTTGCTCACGGTTGGGGACATGGAGTGGTTTCTATGAGTTGTCTGGGTTGTGATGACTCATCAGGCTCG
>NZ_JBIVXW010000068.1:0-49523 GCF_044769405.1 Streptomyces sp. NPDC090442 | reverse complement strand
CACGCTTTCGCAGCCCTCCACCAAACCGCACCTCGCTGACCCGCTACGACACCAGCCCGGCCCGGCTCATGTGCCCACCAACTGATGAACTCGGGAGTCGCGGCGTTGTCGGCACCGTCATTTCCCGGCGCCGGGAAATGACGGTGCGGTGTGGTAATCGCGCGCGCGGGCGCGCGCAAGGACACGACCGGTCGCAGCCGGACATTGCGTTGTGGACAGGGGGACGATGGGGACTCGGGGGACGCCGTTTCCGGGCTGCTCTCTACCTTCCTCTTTCTTCTTCTCAATGGGACAGAGAGGAGCGGGGGTTGAGGCGTCCCCGCGTCCCCCGTGTGGGGGGTTGCGTCCGTCTCCCCAGGCAGAAGCGGGCGTAGCGGGGGACGCCTCGCGACGCTGGGCGCGTCCCCTGGCGACCCCGGGGCGTCCCCCATGCGTCCCCTGAACGCGACTGCGCCCCGGTCGGCGGGTGCCGTGCCGGGGCGCGTGTGGAGACAGCGAGTTATGGCGTTGGTGTGTAGGTGACGGTCCATAGCTTGCCGTGCTTGTTGCTGCCCGAGGTGCGGCCGACGTGAATGCCGCGGGAGCGGAGCGCGGGGGCAACCTGGCGGATGCGGGCACTGAGGATGGCAGGCGTCTGAGGCCATCCCTTGGTGAACTTCCCGCCGCGGTCGCCGAGTAGGTCGTGCAACTCCGTCATGGTCCCCGACCAACCACCCACGGGGAAGGCGGGGGAGGCCGTCCACGTTCGCAAGGCGGCGGCGACTGGGTGTCCGTCGAGAACCGCGTCGTTCAGCGTGTCCTGTGCCCTGTTGAAGGTGTCGAGGCTGTGCCAGCCGGTGACGCGGTCGAGAGCGTGCAGCAATTCGGCGAAGTCGGCCAGTCGCGGGCGCTCGGTCAACTCTGCCGCAGCACGGGGGAGTTCTGCCCATACAGCGGCGGCCAGGTCGAGCAGTGCTCCGAGAATGCGCGGGTGCGCCTGCTCGTATGTCGCCCACAGGGCGCCGGCGGTGCGCCGCTTGCTCCGTGGGATGGGTTGGAGTTCGAGAGGCAGCATGCGCTCGGCGAGGTCGTTACGGAGCGCGCCGAGGTCAATTCCAGTGAGCAGCACGGGGCGTTGATAGGTCAGGACGTTCACGTCGTCGTCGGTGTAGAGGGCGCGGGTTACCTGGGCGTCGCCGGTGACGACGCGGCACAGGGAGTCGGAGAGCCAGCCGGGCATGCCCGAGAGGTTGTCGAGGGCGAGCACCCAGCCGGCCGCCGTGGTTGGGCCGAGGTCCCGCGGGTTCTCGGGCGCCTGGCGCAGCGGCGCGCGCGGGCCCTCGATGACGCCGGCGAGCATCTGCCCGGACGTGCTCTTGCCCGTGCCCTGCTCGCCCGTGAGGTAGGCGACTGGGCGGGGTATGTCGGGGCGCAGGGCGGCGAGCAGCCAGCCGACGGCCAGCGGCAGCGTCTCGGGCGTGAACGGCAGCAGCGCGGCGAACTCCTCGATGCCCGCTTGCCAGCCTCCGACCGCGCGGTCCGGGCGCGGCAGGGGGCGAATGAGCTTGCTGCGCCGCCACACCGGCCCGGCCTCGGGATCGGGGAGCGTCAGCGTCCAGCCGTCCGGGGCGAGGCGTACCGATTCCCCGTCGGGGCGGCCGAGGTCGAGCCAGGTCACCTCGGGGTCGTCCGGGTCGGGAGCGATGCGCAGGGGCAGCTCGACCTCGGGGGCGCTCATGGCGAGCGCGTCGAGGGCGGCCAGCGCGTCAGCGAGCGCGGACTGCGAGGGGGTGAGGTTGTGCTCGGTCACGCTTACCCGGATGAGGTGTTGGCGCAGGCTTCCGCTCCCGCTGTGGGCAGTGCCGCGCAACGGTACGGCGATCGGCGGCCCATCGTAGGGAACGGCGTAGGGGGCGCCGTTGTGGTGCAAGTAGCGGAAACGGTTCTGTCCGAGCGTGCGCAACAGCTCGGCCTGCGGCGGCTTGCGCTCAGGCTTCGGGGCGTGGGGCGCTTCGGCGCCTGCTCCCGATCGGGGGAAGGGGACGACGGAGCGCGCCGCGGCGGCGGGGTTGAAAGTCGGGGCCTGGTTCACGCGGCGGCCCCGGTCGTGGTGCGCGGCTGGCGCTCACCGGCGGCCAGTCCGGAACGGATAGCGGCTTCGGCTTCACGCTCGGGCAGTCCGGCGTGCCGGGCAGCGTCGGCGAGGACATCGGCGACCTGGGCGCGATCGAGGCGGCCGGCACCGCACAGGGTGCCCAGGCTGAACGCAGCACGGTTGAGCGTGTCGTTCCGGGTGCCCGGCAATGCCTCGGCGACCGTGCGCAGTTCGGCCTCGACGGCAGCGGCCACGTACCCGTTGCCCATCCGGCGGGGGCGCCAGGGCAGGACGACGCGTGGCCGCTCCGGACGTACCCGGTGCCCGGTGCGGTCAAGGTCACGGGCCAGCCACACGGGCAGCTCGGCGACCGCGCGGCAGTCCCCAAGCGCGGTGTAGGCACCTTGGCGGGTGACCGTGCCTGGGGCGACGGCGTACGACGCCCCGGCACGCACGTCCAACTGCCAGCCCAGCGCCCCCGCTTGGGGACGCCACTGCGTACCGGCGGGCGCGCGGAACCAGTAGTGCAGTCCTCCCGAGGGGGTGCGCACGGTGAGCGTTTCCGGGGCGCAGCCGGGAAGGGTGGCGCGCCGCGCCTCCACCAGCAGCGCGAGAACGTCGCGCCCGTCGACGATGCTGCCCGGGACGATGTCATCGGGCAGTTCGACGCCGGGCAGCAGCCGCTCGGGATCGGTGGGTGCCTCTCCGCCGTGGCAGTCGACGTCGAGGATCACCAGTCCGGACGGGCCGGCGGCCACACCGACACCGGCGGCGGGTGTGCGCGTCCACCAGGCGGTGATGCGGTCGGGGTCAGTGGTGGCGGCCAACACGCCATGACAGGGGCGGCCGGACGCGTGGCACGGGCAGGCGCGCCCGTCGTGCTCGACGTGGGCAGGGTTGGGGCGTTCGGCGGTGCCGGGCGAGCAGCGGTCGCAGCCGCGCACGGGGACCTTCAGGCCCGGGGCGAGCGGGTGCACCGCGTAGCCCTGGCCGGCCAGCCACAGGGCTACGCGCAGCGGGTCGGGGGCCGGAGTGGTCATCGGTCACCGCCCCAGCAGCACGGCGAGCAGGCCCACGGCGGTGGCGAGGCCGTGCGGGTCGGTGCCGTGCACGCGGTAGCCGGAGCAGTGGGCCAGGGCGGCGGCGAGTTCGCGTGCGGTGTGCTCGTGGATGTCGCACGCGTCCCCGATGAAGACGCGGGCGCGAAAGCCGCGCGGGGTGGGCGTGAGGCCGCCGTACTCGCGGGTCGGAGTGGGCAGCACCGCCCACCCGTGCCACACGGGCAGGCAGTAGGTCATCGTCGGTGGGGTGAGGCGCTGGCGGGGGTGCGTACTGTGCATGGCGGAGCGTCCTTCTGAGCGGCCCGGGTGGTGAGAGACCCGGGGCCGCTGGCGATCACTGGCGAAGTGGTGGGCGAGGGCGTTCGGGCCGTCGGCGTGGCTGCGCCGGCGGCCCTTGTGCGTTGCGGGGGCGAGTGAGGCGCGCGTCATGCGGCGTCTATCGCCTGCGCGTCGAGCCAGCGGTCGATGTCCTCCCACCGGGCCCGCAGATGGCGGCCGACCTTGAGCATGCGAGGGCCGCCGCCGCGGTGACTCCACTGGTAGACGGTCGCGAGCGGAACGCCACAGTAGTCGGCGAGTTCGCGGGCGGTGGCCAGCTTGCGGCGGTCCGAAGCGGTGGCACTGGCGAGGGGGACGCGGGGCACGGAGACTCCTTCGTGAAGCGTTACAGAATCGTTCTCTCCAAACTTAGTGATCTTGCGCGTTGCTGTCCAGCGGAATGTATCGTTACGCTCCATGAGTCAAGGTGTTGGCAAGGAACGAGAACCGGAAGACCGGGCGGCCGCGGGTGACGCCCCTGCCACAGAGCAGGAGCGCTGGGAGCACGCCCTCGCGCAGGCCCCCGCTTTCGGCGAAGCGATCGGGAAGCAACTACAGCGCGTGCGAGAGGAGAAGGGACGCACCGCGGAAGACGTAGCGCGCCAGGCGCAGCAACTCGGCCTTTCATGGCACCGGCCGACCGTCAGTCAGATCGAGCGGGGGCGCCGCGCCCTCTCTGCCGTCGAGCTGATCATGCTGCCGCTCATCTACGGGTGCCCACTGGGCGACTTGTTGCCCGACGGGACGATGTGGCTGACGCCCGACGTCGGCGTCTACGACCGAGAGGTACGCAAAGCGCTCGCCGGCGACTACAACCCCAGTGCCCGCGCGCTGCGCCTGCCCGGCGGCTGGCACGTCAAGGGCTTCAGCGATCAGGACAAGGAGGAAACCGCCCGTCACGTGGCGCAAGCGGTGGCCTATCTGGAGGCGCACTCGCCGTGGCCGCACAATGCGCAGGCGCGTTACGTGCAGGGCAAACCCGACGATGCTGAAACGAAGGCGGCCAAACGGCTCGGCACCACCCCGCACTACGTCGCCTACGCCGCGCGCGAGACCTGGGGGCGCGGCCTCGCCGCCGAACGCGAGGCACGGCTGCGGGAGCGCGGCGAACTACCGGAGGGGAAACGGGCTCTCCAGTCCGCACGCGGCCACATCACGCGCACGCTCGTCGCCGAACTGGAGCCGATCGTGAAGGCCCACGAGGAACGGCGCGGCGAGCCGGAACGGCTCGACGTCGCCCCCATGAAGACAGCCAAGAAGGAGAGAGAAGCGAATGGCTGACGTCTACGACCGGTGGCACAAGTCCCGCCCGGCCAAGGACGACAAGCCGTGCGCGGAGCACACCAGCAAGACGCGCACGCTCGTCCCGAGCGGCGAGCACGGCAAGGGCAAGCGGTGGCAAGTCCGTTGGCGCGATGCCAGCGGGAAGCAGCGCAAAGAGAACTTCGACAAGAAGGCCGACGCCGAGACCCGCGCGGCCACCGTCAAGGCCGACCTAGACCGCGGCATGTACGTCGACCCCGCCGCGGGGAAAGAGAGCTTCCGGGCCGTCGCCGAGCGATGGCGCACCTCCGCGGTTCACCGTCCGTCGACGGCGTCCAGGGTCGAGCGGGGGCTGCGCAATCACGTCTATCCGACGTTCGGTGACCGCCCCGTCGCCAGCATCCGCCCATCCGACATACAGGCGTGGATCAAGGATCGGGCGCAGGTCCTCGCGCCCTCGACGCTGGTCGTGACGTACGCGTACCTGATCACGCCGCTCCAAACGGCCGTCCGTGACCGGATCATCGCGAGCAACCCCTGTGAAGGGGTGCGCCTGCCCAAGCAGCGCAAACCCGAGATCGTGCCGCTGCACGCCGACGCCGTGCGGGCGTTGGTCGACGCGGCGCCTGCCCGGTACCGCGCCCTGTTGCTGCTCGCGGCGTCGTCCGGACTTCGTCAGGGGGAGCTGTTCGGGCTGGAGGTCGACTGCATCGACTTCCTACGCCGTGAGGTGACGGTGCGACAGCAACTCGTCGACCCGGAGAAGGGCGAGCCGTACCTCGGCGAGCCCAAGACGCATGAGAGTTACCGCACCGTGCCGCTCACCAAAGCGGCGATCGATGCGCTCGCCGCCCACCTGCAACAATTCCCCGCGCCCGCGGTGAAGATCGAGGACCGGACCGACCCCCGGAAGCCCCGCCAGCGCACCGCACACCTGGTCTTCCCGAACCAGTACGGCGTACCGGTCCGGCGCGGCGCCTGGGCCCACGTGTGGCGAAGAGCCCGACGCAGGGCGAACAAGGCGCTTGGCGGAGCGTACGACCAGGCGCGTACCGCGTGGATTCGGCAGGGCAAGCCCGAGGGCGGCGAGCCGCCGCCCATAGAGGTGCCGGACGGCGCCAGCCTGCACGACCTACGCCACTTCTACGCCTCGCTGCTCATCCGGCACCGGGAGAACGTCAAGACGGTGCAGAAGCGGCTCGGTCATGCAAAGCCGTCGATCACGCTCGACACATACACGCACCTGTGGCCTGACGAGGAGGACACAACGCGGGCCGCCGTCGAGGCTGTCCTCGGCGATGTGCCCCCGTTGTGCCCTGCGAAGTCTGCGTGACGACGTTCGTGCAGGTCAGGCCGGTTTTTCAGCGGTAGTTGACGAACTGGATCGCGAAGTCCAGGTCCTTGCCGCGCAGCAGCTGCTGCACCGTCTGGAGGTCGTCCCGGCTCTTGGAGCTGACCCGCAGCTCGTCGCCCTGCACCTGCGCCTTGACGCCCTTCGGCCCCTCGTCGCGGATGATCTTGGCGACCTTCTTCGCGTTCTCCTGCGAGATGCCCTCCTGCATCGAGGCGGAGATCTTGTACTCCTTGCCCGATGCCTGCGGCTCGCCGGTTTCCAGGGCCTTCAGCGAGATCCCGCGCTTGACCAGCTTGGACTGGAAGATGTCCAGCACGGCCTTCACGCGCTCCTCGGCGTTGGCCCGCATCTCGATCTTCTCGCCCGACCACTGGATCGACGCGTCCACGCCCTTGAAGTCGTAGCGCTGCGAGATCTCCTTGGCGGCCTGGTTGAGGGCGTTGTCGACCTCCTGCCGCTCGACCTTCGAGACGATGTCGAAACTGGAGTCGGCCATCGTGAGTTGGCTCCTCGTACGTAGATCCATCAGGGATGCGGCCCTTACCGGGCCGCCCGCCAAGCCTAGTCACCCGGCCAAGATCCGGTGCCCGGGAAGCGAGTGGCAAAGCACCCCCTGTCATCGGGTATGGTTTACGTCGTTGCCAAGGAGCACCGCCCCACAGCGGAATTCCCCACAACACAACCCGGCGGTGTGCCCGAGCGGCCAAAGGGAGCAGACTGTAAATCTGCCGGCTTCGCCTTCCCAGGTTCGAATCCTGGCGCCGCCACAGCCTAGAAAAAGCCCCCGGATCGTAGCGATGCGATCCGGGGGCTTCTTCGTGTTGTCGATCGATGCGGCCGTGGAGCCGCCTGCCGCCCGATGCTCGACGCCCTGACCCTCCAGGTGTCGCGGGGCCGCGGCGGGTGAATTTTCCGGGCGGTCCGCGGCTCATGTCCCGGGCGTGTCCCCGGTGGCCGGCGGGGCGGCGTCCAGCAACCCGGTGACCGGCGTCCGCAGGGTGTCGGCTACCCGTGCCGTCTCGCCGCGCTTCAGCAGCCGCAGCACGTGCTCGTGCTGCGGGGCGCCGATGAGGGAAAGACCAACAGGCGCTTGTCGCGGGCGTCACAGCGCCGCTGAGCGCCGCGCGTCGCCGGCGGGCCCCGGCGCGACCCGCCGGCCGTCCGAGGGCGGCAGACGCGCGCTCAGGGCCACCCCGGCGGGCCCGCCGCCGGACGCCTCAGTGCGACGCCACGTTCCGCACCGCGTCCGCCACCGGCACGTCCCCGCCGATCAGTTCCAACGTCCGCCCGATGGTGCCCACCTCGTCCAGCAGCGCCACCAGGACGGCCGCCACGTCGTCCCGCGACACCGGCCCACGCCCGGTCGCGTCGGCCAGCGTCACCTGGCCGGCGCCCGGGTCGTCGGTGAGCAGGCCGGGCCGCAGGATCGTCCAGTCCAGCCCGGCGCGGGCCCGGACGTCGGCGTCCGCGGCGCCCTTGGCCCGCAGATAGGCCGCGAAGACCGGGTCGGTGCCCTCCGGGGGCTCCCGGTCCGCGCCCATCGCCGAGACGACCACGAAGCGCCGCACCCCGGCCGCCTCGGCCGCGTCCGCGAACAGCGTTGCCGCACCGCGGTCCACGGTGTCCTTGCGCGCCGCGCCGCTGCCCGGCCCGGCGCCCGCCGCGAAGACGGCCGCGTCCGCGCCCTCCAGATGCCGGGCGACATCGGCCACCGTCGCCGACTCCAGGTCGCAGACCACCGGTTCGGCGCCCGCGGCCAGCAGATCGCCGGCCTGTTCCGGCCGCCGGACGATCCCCGCGACCTCGTCCCCGCGCGCGTGCAGCAACCGCTCCAGCCGCAGCGCGATCTGACCATGTCCACCTGCGATGACAATGCGCATGCTGCCGACCGTACGCCGAACCGCCCCGGCGCACCCGAGGACCGGCCGGTGCGGCGCCCCCGGGGGCCGGTCCTAGCGCTGCGACTGGCGCGGCAACTCCAGCGCCACGTCCACCGAATCGCAGTACTCGCGCACCGCGCTGGTGCGCGCCACCACGCGTCCCCGGTGCACCACGATCCGGCTGTACGCCAGCGAGAGCACCCCCGCGATCCGTTCCCCGCGCACCGCGAGCAACTCCGCCGGAAATCCCGCCTCGACGCGGACCTCGGGCAGCCCCAGCGTCTCCCGCGCCGCCGAACTCACCGTCTCGTAGGCCGCCTCCGGCGTCGCCTCGCCCAACGAGGCCAGCAGGTAAGCGGCTTCCAACGGGTCGCCCCGCCCCACCGGGTTGGCCGCGTCCCGCAACGCCCCGCTGCCGGCCGCCACCCGCACCCCGGCCGCCCGCAGCAGCCGCACCGGCGCCGGCCGCGACACCCGGGTGCCGTTCCGCTCCAGACCGGTGCAGTCGCCCTGCGGCAGGCAGACGACGGCGACGTCGGCGGCCGCCAACTGCTCCGCCACCCGCGCCGCCACGCTGCGCGGCATCCGCGCCATCCCGGCACACGGCCCGATCGCCACCCCTGGCCGCAGCCCGCCGCACATCGCCGCGAACCGCGCCAGCCGCGCCGGATCGTCACCATCGGTGTGCAGGTCCACCGGGCAGCCGTGCTCACCGGCCACCTCCAGGACGGACTCCACGTACCCGGCCGGGTCGGGGTCCAGGTCCGGGCACCCGCCGATGACCGTGGCGCCCATGTTGACCGCGTCCCGCAGCATCGCCAGCCCGTTGGCGCCGGCCACCCCGGTCAGCACCCGGGGCACCGCCACCGCCGCAAGGTCCGCCAGTCCGCGCAGCGCCCGCCGCGCCTGGAGCACCGCCGCCAGCGCCCGCAGCCCCTGGACGCCGCCGATCCGCACATGGCTGCGCGAGGCGGTCGCCCCATGCCCGAGCTGCAACAGCGCCGCCTCGGTGGTGCGGCGTTGGACGTCCTCGGCGGAGTCGGAGGCGGGCCCGTCGGCGTCCGCGGTCAGCGCGGTGTCGCAGTGCGCGTGCGGCTCGGCGGGGGCCGGCAGCAGCAGATAGCCGGCGAGGTCCACCCGGGCGCCCTGCGGGGCGAGGCTGCCGGCCGTGCCGACCGCCTCGATCCGCCCGCCGCCGAGCCGGACGTCCACGGTGCGGCCGTCGGCGAGCCGGGCGCCGCACAGGACCAGCGCGCCGGAATCCGGCCGGGCGTACCGGCCGGCGCCCCCGGGCTTCCCCGGCTGCGGCGAACTGCTGTCGGACATCGCGCTCCTAGAAGCCCCGGGCGTGCAAGATCACGCAGCGTGGGTCCGAGCCTAGGGCGCGCCCCGGAGAGCTTCGCGCAGGCGCGAAATAGTCGTACCAGCGTGGTGCGCGGGGCTGTTGGGGCGCGATGCGGATCTGGATTTCACGTTTGGCGGCGGGCCGTGTAATGTCTTCATCGCTCGCCCCAATAGCTCAGTCGGCAGAGCGTCTCCATGGTAAGGAGAAGGTCAACGGTTCGATTCCGTTTTGGGGCTCTGATGTGTGAGGGACCCCGCCTTCGGGCGGGTAACTCTCGCATCACAGCGGTGTAGCTCAGTCGGTAGAGCAAGCGGCTCATAATCGCTGTGTCACCGGTTCAAGTCCGGTCACCGCTACTAACAGTAGCCGATTGTGGGGTCGGTCCTCCGGTCGGCTACTCTTCTATGCGTTCGATTCATCTATCCGTTCGTCAAGGAGCACTCACGTGGCTGCCACCGACGTCCGCCCGAAGATCACGCTGGCCTGCGTGGAGTGCAAGGAGCGGAACTACATCACCAAGAAGAACCGGCGTAACGACCCGGACCGTCTTGAGATGAAGAAGCACTGCCCCCGTTGCAACTCGCACACTGCGCACCGCGAGACGCGATAACTCAGGCTCGTCTGTGAGGCCGTCCCCATTCTCTGGGGGCGGCCTCGCCGTATTGGCCCCATCAGTCCAGGGAGGTTGCGAGCCCATGGCGCTCGACCAGTCGTTCGTCGGACGCACATACCCGCCCACCGACCCGTACGAGGTCGGCCGGGAAAAGATCCGCGAATTCGCCGAGGCGATCGGGGACCCCAACCCCGCCTACACGGACGCCGAAGCCGCCAAGGCGCTCGGCCACTCCGATGTGATCGCGCCGCCGACTTTCGTGTTCGCCATCACATTCAAGGCCGCCGGATTCGTCATCGCCGACCCGCAACTCGGCCTGGACTACAACCGCGTGGTCCACGGCGACCAGAAATTCGCCTACCGGCGTCCGGTGCGCGCCGGTGACCGGCTGACCGTGACCTCCACCATCGAGGCCATCAAGACCATGGCCGGCAACGAGGTCATCGACATCCGTGGTGAGGTGCACGACGAGGCCGGCGAGCACGTTGTGACCGCATTCACCAAACTCGTTGCCCGGCGCGCTGAGGAGGCGGCCTGAGATGACCGCGCAGATCGCCTACGACGACGTCGAGGTCGGCACCGTGCTGCCCGCGCAGAACTTCCCGGTGACCCGCGCCACCCTCGTCCAATACGCCGGTGCCTCCGGGGACTTCAACCCGATCCACTGGAACGAGAAGTTCGCCAAGGAGGTCGGACTGCCGGACGTCATCGCGCACGGCATGTTCACCATGGCCTCGGCGGTCCGGGTGGTCACCGACTGGGTCGGCGACCCGGGCGCGGTCGCCGAGTACGGCGTGCGCTTCACCAAGCCGGTCGTGGTGCCCAACGACGAGACCGGCGCGCTGATCGAGGTCACCGGCACCGTCGGGGCCAAGCTGGACGACGCGGAGCGCACGGTCCGGGTCGACCTGGTCGCCAGGAGCGCCGGCCAGAAGGTGCTGGGCATGTCCCGCGCCGTGGTCAGGCTCGCCTGAGGCCGCTGGACGGGACGGCCGGCCCGGCGTCGCCGGGCCGCCCCCGTACCCTTGGCCGGGTGCAGGAACGTCACGTAGCAGACAACGCCCCCCTCGCCCCGTTGACCACCTTCCGCCTCGGTGGTCCCGCGAACCGGCTCGTCACGGCCACCACCGACGACGAGGTGATCGCCGCCGTCCGCGAAGCCGACGAGGCCGGCACCCCGCTGCTGATCATCGGCGGCGGCAGCAACCTCGTCATCGGCGACAAGGGCTTCGACGGCACCGCCCTGCGCATCGCCACCCGCGGCTTCGCCCTCGACGGCACGTCGTTGGAGCTCGCCGCGGGCGAGAACTGGTCCGACGCCGTCGCCCGCACCGTCGAGGCCGGGCTGGCCGGCGTCGAGTGCCTGGCCGGCATCCCCGGCTCGGCCGGCGCCACCCCGGTCCAGAACGTCGGCGCCTACGGGCAGGACGTCTCCGAGACCCTCACCGAGGTCGTCGCCTACGACCGCCGCACCGGCGAGACGGTCACCCTCAGCAATGAGGAGTGCGGCTTCTCGTACCGCCACAGCCGCTTCAAGCAGCACCCCGAGCGGTTCGTCGTGCTGCGGGTGCGGCTCGCCCTGGAGGACGCCGGCGGCCTCTCCGCGCCCCTGCGCTACGACCAGACGGCCCGCGCGCTCGGCGTCGGCGTCGGGGAGCGGGTGCCGCTCGCGGTCGCCCGTGAGACCGTCCTGGCGCTGCGGGCCGGCAAGGGCATGGTGCTGGACCCCGACGACCACGACACCTGGTCCGCCGGCTCCTTCTTCACCAACCCGGTCCTCACCGAGGCCGAGCACGCCGAGTTCGTCCGCCGGGTGCACGACCGCCTCGGCCCGGACACCGCCCCGCCCGCCTTCCCCGACGGCGACGGACGGGTGAAGACCTCCGCGGCCTGGCTCATCGACCGGGCCGGCTTCACCAAGGGCTACGGAAGCGGCCCGGCCCGGATCTCCACCAAGCACACCCTCGCCCTCACCAACCGCGGCGAGGCCACCACCGAGGACCTGCTCACCCTCGCCCGCGAGGTCCGCGACGGCGTCCGGGACGCCTTCGGGGTCACCCTCGTCAACGAGCCGGTGACGGTCGGCGTCACCCTCTGAGGGACCGCGGACGGCCGCGCCGGCCCGCTACGGCGCCGGCGCGGCCAACCACGCGTCCACGTCCGCCAGCACCGCCCGCTGCACCTCCTGGGGCGCCCGGGAGGCCCGTACGGACTGCCGGGCCAGCTCCGCCAGTTCGGCGTCGGTGAACCCGTGCGAGGTGCGGGCGATCTCGTACTGGGCCGCCAACCGGGAGCCGAACAGCAGCGGGTCGTCGGCGCCCAGCGCCATCGGCACGCCCGCCTCGTAGAACGTCCGCAGCGGCACGTCCTCCGGCTTGCCGTAGACGCCCAGCGCCACGTTGGAGGCCGGGCACACCTCGCAGGTCACCCCGCGGGACGCCAGCCGGCGCAGCAGCACCGGGTCCTCCACGGCCCGCACCCCGTGCCCGATCCGGGACGCGTGCAGGTCGTCCAGGCAGTCCCGGACGCTCGCCGGCCCGGCCAACTCCCCGCCGTGCGGCGCCGAGAGCAAACCGCCGTCCCTGGCGATGGCGAAGGCCCGGTCGAAGTCCCGCGCGAGGCCCCGGCGTTCGTCGTTGGAGAGCCCGAAGCCGACCACGCCGCGGTCGGCGTGGCGCACCGCGAGCCGGGCCAGGGTGCGGGCGTCCAACGGGTGCTTCATCCGGTTCGCCGCCACCAGGACGCGGATGGCCAGTCCGGTGTCCCGGGACGCCCGGTCCACCGCGTCCAGGATGATCTCCAGCGCCGGGATCAGGCCGCCCAGCCGCGGCGCGTACGAGGTCGGGTCGACCTGGATCTCCAACCAGCGCGAGCCGTCCCGGACGTCCTCCTCCGCGGCCTCCCGCACCAGCCGCTGGATGTCCTCGGGAGAGCGCAGGCACGACCGGGCGATGTCGTAGAGCCGCTGGAAGCGGAACCAGCCACGCTCGTCGGTGGCGCTCAGCCGGGGCGGCCGCCCGCTGGTGAGCGCGTCCGGCAGGTGCACGCCGTACTTGTCGGCGAGGTCCAGCAGGGTCGCCGGGCGCATCGAGCCGGTGAAGTGCAGGTGCAGATGGGCCTTCGGCAGTTGACGCAGATCACGAACACGCTCCATCCGCAGATACTGCCGCACCTCGCGCCGGTGGCATAGGCCCCGCCCCGAACGAAGGGACCACCGCAAAGGCGTGCGGGGCCGGACGACGCCCGACCCCGCACCCGCCGATGGCGCGAAACGCCCTACGGCACCGGCTACTTGGCCTCCGCCAGCAGCTTCTGGATCCGGGAGACGCCCTCGACCAGGTCCTCGTCGCCCAGCGCGTAGGACAGCCGCAGGTAGCCGGGGGTGCCGAACGCCTCACCCGGGACGACGGCGACCTCCGCCTCCTCCAGGATCAGCTCGGCCAGCTCGACGCTGGTCTGCGGGCGCTTGCCGCCGATCTCCTTGCCCAGCAGCCCCTTCACCGACGGGTACGCGTAGAACGCGCCCTCCGGCTCCGGGCAGAGCACGCCCTCGATCTCGTTGAGCATCCGCACGATGGTCCGCCGGCGCCGGTCGAAGGCCACCTTCATCTCCTCGACGGCCGCCAGGTCGCCGCTGACCGCCGCGATAGCCGCGGCCTGCGCCACGTTGGAGACGTTGGAGGTGGCGTGCGACTGGAGGTTGGTGGCCGCCTTGACGACGTCCTTGGGGCCGATCGCCCAACCCACCCGCCAGCCGGTCATCGCGTACGTCTTCGCCACGCCGTTGACGACGATGCACTTGTCGCGCAGCTCCGGCACGACCACCGGCAGCGACGAGAACTCCGCGTCGCCGTAGACCAGGTGCTCGTAGATCTCGTCGGTCAGCACCCACAGGCCGTGCTCGGCGGCCCAGCGGCCGATCGCCTCGACCTGCTCGCGGGGGTAGACCGCGCCGGTCGGGTTCGACGGCGAGACGAAGAGCACCACCTTGGTGCGCTCGGTGCGGGCCGCCTCCAACTGCTCGACGCTCACCCGGTACCCGGTGGTCTCGTCGGCGACGACGTCGACCGGCACGCCGCCCGCCAGCCGGATCGACTCCGGGTAGGTGGTCCAGTACGGCGCCGGGACGATGACCTCGTCACCCGGGTCCAGGATCGCGGCGAACGCCTCGTAGATGGCCTGCTTGCCGCCGTTGGTCACCAGGACGTTCGCGGCCTCGACCTCGTAGCCGGAGTCGCGCCGGGTCTTCTCGACGATCGCGTTCTTCAGCTCGGGCAGGCCGCCCGCCGGGGTGTAGCGGTGGAACTTCGGGTTGCGGCAGGCCTCCACCGCCGCCTCGACGATGTAGCCGGGCGTGGGGAAGTCGGGCTCCCCGGCGCCGAAGCCGATCACCGGGCGCCCGGCGGCCTTGAGGGCCTTGGCCTTGGCGTCGACGGCGAGGGTGGCGGACTCGGAGATCGAACCGACCCGGACGGAGACCCGGCGGTCGGAGGGGGACGATGCGGAGGGAGTTGCAGCGCTCATAGAGGCATCGTCGCAGACCTCCCGGGGGCCCGGCGCACGGGTTTGCGGGGCGGGTACGCGAGGTTCGTGTTCGACGCCCGGCCGCGAACCACGTACACTCGCTGACCGTTGGCTCCCACCGGGTCGCCGCGGTGCACGACGTAGAGCAGTCGCCCGCATGCGGTAGGTTGGGGGAACCACAAAGGGTCGTAGCTCAATTGGTAGAGCACTGGTCTCCAAAACCAGCGGTTGGGGGTTCAAGTCCCTCCGGCCCTGCTACACGCACCACATCACCGAGTGCGTGCACGCGTACGTACGAAATGCACCGCCGTGCGGCCGGGCCGGGCGCGGCACGGCCACGACCCGGATTCAGGTGAGGACGAGTGACGGACGCCCTGGGCTCCATCGACATGCCTGAGCGCGGTCGCTCCGAGGCCGAGACCCCGGAATCCCAGAAGAAGCCCCGCCGCGGAGGTAAGCGCGGCAAGAAGGGGCCCTTCGCGCGCCTCGCGCTCTTCTACCGTCAGGTCATCGCGGAGCTCCGCAAGGTCGTCTGGCCCTCGCGCAGTCAGCTCTCGTCGTACACCACCGTGGTGATCGTCTTCGTGGCCATCATCATTGGTCTCGTAACCGTGATTGACTTGGGAATCAACCGAGTCGTCGGGTACGTCTTCGGCTGATCCCGCGGGGGCGCCTTCCGCGGGCGGCCCTTCGCACGTTCAACCCCTTGAAGCAAGGAAGAAGCAGCCACGTGTCTGACCCGAACCTGAACGACGCCGCCAAGCCCGTCGCGGCCGCAGAGGCCGAGGTTGACGAGGCCGTCTCGGCCGAGGTCGAGGGGGACGCTGCGGCCATCGCTGACGAAGAGGGCGCCGCGGACGTCGTCGCCGACGCCGACGACGTCGACGAGCTGGACGCCGAGGACGCCGCCGCCGGCGAGCCCGCCGAGGTGGACGCCGTGCACGTCGAGGACGAGGAGGCCGCCGAGGCTTCCGAGGAGGCGGAGGAGCAGGAGCCGGTCGACCCGGTGGCCGCCCTCCGTGACGAGCTGCGCGGGCTCCCCGGCGAGTGGTACGTCATCCACACCTACGCGGGCTACGAGAACCGCGTGAAGACCAACCTCGAACAGCGTGCCGTCTCGCTGAACGTCGAGGACTACATCTTCCAGGCCGAGGTGCCGCAGGAAGAGGTCGTGCAGATCAAGAACGGTGACCGCCGCACCGTCCGTCAGAACAAGCTGCCGGGTTACGTCCTGGTGCGCATGGACCTGACGAACGAGTCCTGGGGCGTGGTGCGCAACACCCCCGGCGTCACCGGCTTCGTCGGCAACGCCTACGACCCGTACCCGCTGACCCTGGACGAGATCGTCAAGATGCTCGCCCCGGAGGCCGAGGAGAAGGCCGCCAAGGAGGCCGCCGCGGCCGAGGGCAAGCCGGCGCCGTCCCGCAAGGTCGAGGTTCAGGTCCTGGACTTCGAGGTGGGCGACTCCGTCACCGTCACCGACGGTCCGTTCGCGACCCTCCAGGCGACGATCAACGAGATCAACGCCGACTCGAAGAAGGTCAAGGGCCTGGTCGAGATCTTCGGCCGCGAGACCCCGGTCGAGCTCAGCTTCGACCAGATCCAGAAGAACTAGGTTCTTCCGGACCCACAGCCACCGACCAGGTCAGACCGGCGCTTAGCCGGTCTGACCTGCGCGGTTTTTGGCCGCAGGACGGTACCCGTTATCGTTGTGCGGTATGCCTCCATCCGGATGACCCGGATCGAGGCGAACCACCTCTCACTAGGACCCGGAGAGAGCATGCCTCCCAAGAAGAAGAAGGTCACGGGGCTGATCAAGCTCCAGATCCAGGCTGGTGCCGCCAACCCGGCCCCGCCGGTCGGCCCCGCGCTGGGTCAGCACGGCGTCAACATCATGGAGTTCTGCAAGGCCTACAACGCCGCGACCGAGTCGCAGCGTGGCATGGTCGTGCCGGTGGAGATCACGGTCTACGAAGACCGTTCCTTCACCTTCGTCACCAAGACCCCGCCGGCCGCCAAGCTGATCCTGAAGGCCGCGGGCGTGGAGAAGGGCTCCGGCGAGCCGCACAAGACCAAGGTCGCCAAGATCACCGAGGCGCAGGTCCGCGAGATCGCCACCACCAAGATGCCCGACCTGAACGCCAACGACCTGGACGCCGCGTCGAAGATCATCGCCGGCACCGCCCGCTCCATGGGCATCACGGTCGAGGGCTGACCCTCAGCCCTCAACGGCACCTCCGTGGAAGGACCAGGCGCTGGTCCGTACCACGACTCCACCCACTGCATCAGGAGCAGAAGTGAAGCGCAGCAAGACTCTTCGCAACGCGGACGCGAAGATCGACCGGGAGCGGCTGTACGCCCCGCTTGAGGCCGTCCGTCTCGCCAAGGACACCGCGTCCATCAAGTTCGACTCGACCGTCGAGGTCGCCATGCGTCTGGGCGTTGACCCGCGCAAGGCCGACCAGATGGTCCGTGGCACCGTGAACCTCCCGCACGGCACCGGTAAGACCGCCCGGGTCCTGGTCTTCGCGACCGGTGACCGTGCTGCGGCCGCGGAGGCCGCCGGCGCCGACATCGTCGGCTCGGACGAACTGATCGACGAGGTCTCCAAGGGCCGCCTGGACTTCGACGCCGTCGTCGCCACCCCGGACCTCATGGGCAAGGTCGGCCGCCTCGGCCGCGTGCTCGGTCCCCGTGGTCTGATGCCGAACCCGAAGACCGGCACCGTCACCCCGGATGTCGCCAAGGCTGTCACCGACATCAAGGGCGGCAAGATCGAGTTCCGCGTGGACAAGCACGCGAACCTCCACTTCATCATCGGCAAGGTGTCCTTCGACGACACCAAGCTGGTGGAGAACTACGCCGCGGCGCTGGAGGAGATCACCCGTCTGAAGCCGTCCGCCGCCAAGGGCCGCTACATCAAGAAGACGACGGTCTCCACCACCATGGGCCCCGGCGTCCCGGTGGACCCCAACCGCACCCGCAACCTCCTCGTCGAGGACGAGGCCGTCTGATCCTCGCGATCGATGCCTCATAGCGCGTGACGCTTGCCGTCAGGCCCCGCTCTCCGTACGGAGAGCGGGGCCTGACGCGTTCATAACAGGGTTGCCGTGTGCACTGTCAGTGGCCTGCACTACAGTCCCCTGCGAGGTCCGTAAAGGAATTCAAAGGGGGAGCCTCAAGTGCGCAGCACGCGTATAGCCGCCGCCGTCGCGGCGGGAGTTGTCATGATGGCCGGCCTGACCGCCTGTAACGGCGGTGGCGACAAGAGCAACGGGACCGGCGGTGGCAGCGCCGGCGGTGGCAGCAACGACGCTTCGGGGGCGAAGTCTCCGCTGGAGGCCGCACTGGCCTCGCTGAAGACGGTCTCGCAGCAGACGAACGGCAAGAATTCCGCCAAGGTCGAGGGCACCACCAAGAACGGCACGGCGTCCACGACCATGAAGGGCGCGATGGACTGGTCGTCCGGCATGCACATGTCGGTGGACATCACCCAGGCCGGTGGCCCGATGGGCGGCTCCGGCAAGCCCGCGAAGGCCCTGTACACGCCGGACGCGGTGTACATGAACATGGGCATGCCCATGGGCGGCAAGAACTGGATCAAGTACGACTACGACGTCATGGCCAAGAAGATGGGCCCGGCCGGTGCCCTGATGAAGGACATGATGAACAACAACAACCCGGGCCGGTCGGTGGATCTGCTGATCGCCTCGGGCAAGGTCAAGCAGGTCGGCAAGGAGGACGTCCGCGGCGTCCAGGCGACCCACTACAACGGCACGCTCTCGGTGAGCGAGCTGACCCGCATGCAGACGAAGAACGTCAGCGAGGCGGACCTCAAGGCCCTGGAGCAGCAGCTCCAGCAGATGGGCGCCACGACCGAGACCATCGACCTCTGGGTCGGCCCGGACAACCTGCTGGTCAAGAAGCGCGAGCAGATCGAGAGCAAGACGTCGCCGTACGACTCGACGGTCTACTACTCCGACTACGGCACCAAGGTCTCGGTGACGCCGCCGCCGGCGAGCGACACCACGGAGATCAAGTAAGCCCGAAATTCGGTGAGTTGAGCCCGGGGGAGTCCGGGCTCAACGCCCGTATCCGGCGTCGGCTGGGCGGGGCCCGGGGCGCGTCCCCGATGCCCCGTCCAGCCGATTTGCTCTGGCCCAGGCAAGTCCCGTACGGTGTCCCGGAAGCCAAAGACCGCTGGTTGTCTCTGCGTGTCCGTACCCGGGCGCGTGGTGGCCGAAGGATCCGCTAGCTGCGGACGGCCTGCGCAGGTTGTGAATGGGAACTCCCAGGCAGTTTTCTGTCCGGTTGAGAATCGCCCCGTGCGCGCCTGCGTCGGGGCGTTTGCTTTGCCCAGCCCCTTCTGCGCGGTCCTCATCACCCGGAAGGAGGCCGAGGCTCATGGCGAACCCCGACAAGGTCGCAGCCGTCGAGGAGATCACGGAGAAGTTCCGTAACTCCAACGGCGCTGTTGTGACCGCGTACACCGGGCTCACCGTTGCGCAGATCAAGAACCTGCGTCGTTCGCTCGGTGACAACGCTCAGTACCGTGTGGTGAAGAACACGCTGACCAAGATCGCGGCCAAGGAGGCCGGGATCTCTGCGCTGGACGAGCACCTCAGTGGCTCGACGGCCGTCGCCTTCGTGACCGGTGACCCGGTCGAGGCGGCGAAGGGTCTTCGTGACTTCGCCAAGGAGAACCAGAACCTCGTCATCAAGGGCGGCGTCCTTGACGGCAAGGCGCTCTCCGCCGACGAGATCAAGAAGCTTGCGGACCTTGAGTCCCGCGAGGTTCTGCTCAGCAAGCTGGCCGGTGCCTTCAAGGCGAAGCAGTCCCAGGCTGCCTCCGTCTTCCAGGCGCTGCCGTCGAAGCTCGTCCGCACCGTGGACGCGCTGCGCGCCAAGCAGGCCGAGCAGGGCGGTGCCGAGTAATTCGGCTCGCTATCTGATCCTCGCCGCCTGAGTGCGGCAGGGGTCACCAGCGGGCTCGACGTACGCCCGCCTCACCCAGTACATCCGGCACCTGCCGATTAGTGGAAGGACCGCCATCATGGCGAAGCTCACCCAGGACGAGCTGCTGGCCCAGTTCGAGGGCATGACCCTCATCGAGCTCTCCGAGTTCGTGAAGGCCTTCGAGGAGAAGTTCGACGTCACCGCCGCCGCTGCCGCGCCGGTCGTCGTTGCCGGCGGTGCCGCCGGTGGCGAGGCTGCCGCCGTTGAGGAGAAGGACGAGTTCGACGTCATCCTGACCGGCGCCGGCGACAAGAAGATCCAGGTCATCAAGGTCGTGCGCGAGCTGACCTCTCTCGGCCTGAAGGAGGCCAAGGACCTGGTCGACGGCACCCCGAAGCCGGTCCTGGAGAAGGTTGCCAAGGACGCCGCCGAGAAGGCCGCCGAGTCCCTCAAGGGCGCCGGCGCCTCCGTCGAGGTCAAGTGACCTTGGTGAGTCTCTGACTCCCGTCCGCGCCGCCTGTGAGGTGTAACGCGGACACCGCGAAGGGCGATCACCCATACGGGTGGTCGCCCTTCCGCGTACCCGCCCCGGCTGCGTTGTCAGGAGTCGGAGAGCGAGTATGGTGATCTTCGTTGTCCGGACGCACCTCCATGTGACGATCGCCCAGAGGCGGGGGGCCTTGACGAACCGGACGCGGCGCGCAATTCTCGGGACGCGACGCAGAAGCGGTCCAGGTTCGAGGCATGGATCGCCGACGAAGAGGGAAGCATCGGTGTGCGCCATCGGCGCAGGGCTTTTCGGCAGGCGCAGGGCATTGGGCGAAGTGAAGAACAACGAGGCGCTCCTCCGCTGCGGAGGGCATGACCTCCCGGAGGGAGAAGATCGGGACGCGGTGCGGTACCGGTCTCCGGAAACTCGCTCTGGACATCAGTGGGCCATGTGGCTACACTGACCCTTTGCGCTGCCTGTTAGCTGCTCCCTGCCCGTCACCAGGGGCATGCCCGAACCTGAGCAAGGCTCATTGACCCGCCCTGACCTGGGCATATCGATCGCTCTGCTCGATTCGGGACCGGTACGCGCGTAGTGAGTCCGAGCCCTCGGAAGGACCCCCTCTTGGCCGCCTCGCGCAACGCCTCGACTGCCAATACGAACAACGGCGACAGCACCGCCCCGCTGCGCATCTCTTTTGCGAAGATCAAGGAGCCCCTCGGGGTTCCGAACCTCCTTGCGCTGCAGACCGAAAGCTTCGACTGGCTGCTCGGCAATGCCGCATGGAAGGGTCGCGTCGAGGCTGCGCTGGAGAGTGGGCAGGAAGTTCCCACCAAGTCCGGTCTGGAAGAGATCTTCGAAGAGATCTCCCCGATCGAGGACTTCTCCGGGTCGATGTCGCTGACGTTCCGCGACCACCGCTTCGAGCCTCCGAAGAACTCCATCGACGAGTGCAAGGAGCGCGACTTCACCTTCGCCGCTCCGCTGTTCGTCACCGCCGAGTTCACCAACAACGAGACCGGCGAGATCAAGTCCCAGACGGTCTTCATGGGCGACTTCCCGCTCATGACCAACAAGGGCACCTTCGTCATCAACGGCACCGAGCGTGTCGTGGTGTCGCAGCTGGTCCGCTCGCCGGGTGTGTACTTCGACAGCTCCATCGACAAGACGTCCGACAAGGACATCTTCTCCGCCAAGATCATCCCGTCCCGGGGTGCCTGGCTGGAGATGGAGATCGACAAGCGCGACATGGTCGGTGTGCGCATCGACCGCAAGCGCAAGCAGTCCGTGACCGTTCTGCTCAAGGCTCTCGGTTGGACCACCGACCAGATCCTGGAGGAGTTCGGCGAGTACGAGTCGATGCGCGCCACCCTGGAGAAGGACCACACCCAGGGCCAGGACGACGCGCTGCTCGACATCTACCGCAAGCTGCGCCCGGGCGAGCCGCCGACGCGTGAGGCCGCGCAGACGCTGCTGGAGAACCTCTACTTCAACCCCAAGCGCTACGACCTGGCCAAGGTCGGCCGCTACAAGGTCAACAAGAAGCTGGGTGGCGACGAGCCGCTGGACGCCGGCGTGCTGACCGTGGACGACATCATCGCCACGATCAAGTACCTGGTGAAGCTGCACGCCGGTGAGGTCGAGACGGTCGCCGACAACGGCAACACGATCGTCGTCGAGACCGACGACATCGACCACTTCGGCAACCGCCGCCTGCGCAACGTCGGCGAGCTGATCCAGAACCAGGTCCGTACGGGTCTCGCCCGTATGGAGCGCGTCGTGCGCGAGCGCATGACCACCCAGGACGTCGAGGCGATCACGCCGCAGACCCTGATCAACATCCGGCCGGTCGTCGCCTCCATCAAGGAGTTCTTCGGCACCAGCCAGCTCTCCCAGTTCATGGACCAGACCAACCCGCTGTCGGGTCTGACCCACAAGCGTCGTCTGTCGGCGCTGGGCCCGGGTGGTCTCTCCCGTGAGCGGGCCGGTCTGGACGTCCGTGACGTGCACCCCTCGCACTACGGCCGCATGTGCCCGATCGAGACGCCCGAAGGCCCGAACATCGGTCTGATCGGTTCGCTCGCGTCCTACGGCCGCGTCAACGTCTTCGGCTTCATCGAGACGCCGTACCGCAAGGTCGTCGACGGCCAGGTCACGGAGGAGGTGGACTACCTCACCGCGGACGAGGAGGACCGCTTCCTGATCGCCCAGGCCAACGCCAAGCTCAGCGAGGACCTGCGCTTCGCCGAGCAGCGTGTGCTGGTCCGTCGCCGTGGCGGCGAGGTCGACCTCGTCCCCGCCGACGAGGTGCACTACATGGACGTCTCGCCGCGCCAGATGGTGTCGGCCGCGACCGCCATGATCCCGTTCCTCGAGCACGACGACGCCAACCGCGCGCTCATGGGATCGAACATGATGCGCCAGGCCGTCCCGCTGATCAAGGCGGAGTCGCCGCTGGTCGGCACCGGCATGGAGTACCGCTGCGCGGTCGACGCCGGCGACGTCATCAAGGCCGAGAAGAACGGTGTGGTCCAGGAGGTCTCCGCGGACTACATCACCGTCGCCAACGACGACGGCACGTACACCACGTACCGCGTCGCCAAGTTCACCCGCTCCAACCAGGGCACCTCCTTCAACCAGAAGGTCGTCGTGGACGAGGGCGCGCGGGTCATCGAGGGCCAGGTCCTCGCCGACGGTCCGTCCACGGACGAGGGCGAGATGGCGCTCGGCAAGAACCTGCTCGTGGCGTTCATGCCGTGGGAGGGTCACAACTACGAGGACGCGATCATCCTGTCGCAGCGCCTCGTGCAGGACGACGTCCTCTCCTCGATCCACATCGAGGAGCACGAGGTCGACGCCCGTGACACCAAGCTCGGCCCCGAGGAGATCACCCGGGACATCCCGAACGTCTCCGAGGAGGTCCTCTCCGACCTCGACGAGCGCGGCATCATCCGCATCGGTGCCGAGGTCGTCGCCGGCGACATCCTCGTCGGCAAGGTCACGCCCAAGGGCGAGACCGAGCTGACCCCCGAGGAGCGCCTGCTGCGCGCGATCTTCGGTGAGAAGGCGCGCGAGGTCCGTGACACCTCGCTGAAGGTCCCGCACGGTGAGATCGGCAAGGTCATCGGCGTCCGCGTCTTCGACCGTGAAGAGGGCGACGAGCTGCCCCCGGGCGTGAACCAGCTGGTCCGCGTCTACGTCGCGCAGAAGCGCAAGATCACCGACGGTGACAAGCTCGCCGGCCGTCACGGCAACAAGGGCGTCATCTCGAAGATCCTGCCGGTCGAGGACATGCCGTTCATGGAGGACGGCACCCCGGTCGACATCATCCTGAACCCGCTGGGTGTCCCGTCCCGAATGAACCCGGGACAGGTCCTGGAGATCCACCTCGGCTGGCTCGCCAGCCAGGGCTGGGACGTCTCCAGCCTCGGTGAGGAGTGGGCCCAGCGGCTGCAGTCCATCGCCGCCGACCAGGTCGAGCCGCGCACCAACGTCGCGACCCCGGTCTTCGACGGCGCCCGCGAGGACGAGCTCGCCGGTCTGCTGGAGAACACCCGCCCGAACCGCGACGGCGACCGCATGGTCCTCCCGTCCGGCAAGGCCCAGCTGTTCGACGGCCGCTCCGGTGAGCCGTTCCCGGACCCGATCTCGGTCGGGTACATGTACATCCTCAAGCTCCACCACCTGGTCGACGACAAGCTGCACGCCCGCTCGACCGGTCCGTACTCGATGATCACCCAGCAGCCGCTGGGCGGTAAGGCTCAGTTCGGTGGTCAGCGCTTCGGTGAGATGGAGGTGTGGGCGCTGGAGGCTTACGGCGCCGCGTACGCCCTCCAGGAGCTGCTGACGATCAAGTCCGACGACGTCACCGGCCGCGTGAAGGTCTACGAGGCCATCGTCAAGGGCGAGAACATCCCCGAGCCCGGCATCCCCGAGTCCTTCAAGGTGCTCATCAAGGAGATGCAGTCCCTGTGCCTCAACGTGGAGGTGCTGTCCTCGGACGGCATGTCCATCGAGATGCGCGACACCGACGAGGACGTCTTCCGCGCTGCGGAGGAGCTCGGCATCGACCTGTCCCGGCGCGAGCCGAGCAGCGTCGAAGAGGTCTGACGGGTCTGGTCGGGAGCTCCTTTCCCCAGGAGCTCCCGGCCCCTCCCCGGACCCCGTACAGACCATCTAGATACGACCCTGAGAGGGATTGACGCATAGTGCTCGACGTCAACTTCTTCGACGAGCTGCGGATCGGCCTCGCCACCGCTGACGACATCCGTCAGTGGTCCCACGGTGAGGTCAAGAAGCCGGAGACCATCAACTACCGCACCCTCAAGCCGGAAAAGGACGGGCTCTTCTGCGAGAAGATCTTCGGTCCCACCCGGGACTGGGAGTGCTACTGCGGTAAGTACAAGCGCGTCCGCTTCAAGGGCATCATCTGCGAGCGCTGCGGCGTCGAGGTCACTCGCGCCAAGGTGCGTCGTGAGCGGATGGGCCACATCGAGCTGGCCGCGCCCGTGACCCACATCTGGTACTTCAAGGGCGTCCCGAGCCGGCTGGGCTACCTGCTGGACCTCGCGCCCAAGGACCTTGAGAAGGTCATCTACTTCGCCGCCTACATGATCACGTGGGTGGACGAGGAGCGCCGTACGCGCGACCTGCCCTCGCTGGAGGCCCACGTCTCCGTCGAGCGCCAGCAGATCGAGCAGCGCCGCGACTCCGACCTGGAGGCCCGCGCCAAGAAGCTCGAGACCGACCTGGCCGAGCTGGAGGCCGAGGGCGCCAAGGCGGACGCCCGCCGCAAGGTGCGCGAGGGCGCCGAGCGCGAGATGAAGCAGCTCCGCGACCGCGCGCAGCGCGAGATCGACCGCCTCGACGAGGTCTGGAACCGCTTCAAGAACCTCAAGGTCCAGGACCTGGAGGGCGACGAGCTCCTCTACCGCGAGCTGCGTGACCGCTTCGGCACGTACTTCGACGGCTCCATGGGCGCCGCCGCGCTGCAGAAGCGCCTGGAGACCTTCGACCTCGACGAGGAGGCCGAGCGCCTCCGCGAGATCATCCGGACCGGCAAGGGCCAGAAGAAGACCCGTGCGCTCAAGCGCCTCAAGGTCGTCTCCGCCTTCCTGCAGACCCGCAACAGCCCCAAGGGCATGGTGCTGGACTGCATCCCGGTGATCCCGCCGGACCTGCGTCCGATGGTGCAGCTGGACGGTGGCCGCTTCGCGACCTCCGACCTGAACGACCTGTACCGCCGCGTCATCAACCGCAACAACCGCCTGAAGCGCCTTCTCGACCTCGGTGCGCCCGAGATCATCGTGAACAACGAGAAGCGCATGCTCCAGGAGGCCGTCGACGCGCTCTTCGACAACGGCCGTCGTGGTCGCCCGGTGACGGGCCCCGGCAACCGTCCGCTGAAGTCGCTGTCCGACATGCTCAAGGGCAAGCAGGGCCGCTTCCGTCAGAACCTGCTCGGTAAGCGCGTCGACTACTCGGCCCGTTCCGTCATCGTCGTCGGCCCGCAGCTCAAGCTGCACCAGTGCGGTCTGCCCAAGGCGATGGCGCTGGAGCTCTTCAAGCCGTTTGTGATGAAGCGCCTGGTGGACCTCAACCACGCGCAGAACATCAAGTCGGCCAAGCGCATGGTCGAGCGCGGCCGCACCGTGGTCTACGACGTCCTCGAAGAGGTCATCGCCGAGCACCCGGTGCTGCTGAACCGTGCGCCCACCCTGCACCGCCTCGGCATCCAGGCCTTCGAGCCGCAGCTGGTCGAGGGCAAGGCCATCCAGATCCACCCGCTCGTCTGCACCGCGTTCAACGCGGACTTCGACGGTGACCAGATGGCCGTCCACCTGCCGCTCTCCGCGGAGGCGCAGGCCGAGGCCCGCATCCTGATGCTGTCCTCGAACAACATCCTCAAGCCGGCCGACGGCCGGCCGGTCACCATGCCGACCCAGGACATGGTGCTGGGCCTCTTCTTCCTCACCACGGACGAGGAGGAGCGCGAGGTCAAGGGTGAGGGCCGCTCGTTCGCCTCGGTCTCCGAGGCGATCATGGCCTTCGACGCCCGCGAGCTCTCGCTCCAGGCGAAGGTCGACATCCGCTTCCCGATCGGCACCGTGCCGCCCCGCGGCTGGACCCCGCCGGCCCCGGCGGAGGGCGAGCCGGAGTGGCAGCAGGGCGACAGCTTCCGGCTGCGGACGACCCTGGGTCGCGCGCTCTTCAACGAGCTGCTGCCCGAGGACTACCCGTTCGTCGACTACTCGGTGGGCAAGAAGCAGCTCTCCGCGATCGTCAACGACCTGGCCGAGCGCTACCCGAAGGTCATCGTGGCGGCGACGCTCGACAACCTGAAGGCGTCCGGCTTCTACTGGGCCACCCGCTCCGGCGTCACCGTCGCCGTCTCCGACATCGTCGTGCCGGAGGCCAAGAAGGCGATCGTCGCCGGTTACGAGGCGCAGGACGAGAAGGTCCAGAAGCAGTACGAGCGCGGTCTGATCACCAAGGACGAGCGCACGCAGGAGCTCATCAACATCTGGACCAAGGCGACCAACGAGGTCGCCGAGGCGATGAATGAGAACTTCCCGAAGACCAACCCCATCTTCATGATGGTGGACTCGGGTGCGCGCGGAAACATGATGCAGATGCGTCAGATCGCGGGTATGCGTGGTCTGGTGTCGAACGCCAAGAACGAGACGATCCCGCGTCCGATCAAGGCGTCGTTCCGCGAGGGTCTGACCGTGCTGGAGTACTTCATCTCCACCCACGGTGCCCGTAAGGGTCTCGCCGACACCGCCCTGCGTACCGCCGACTCCGGTTACCTCACCCGTCGTCTGGTCGACGTCTCCCAGGACGTCATCATTCGCGAGGAGGACTGCGGCACCGAGCGCGGCCTGAAGCTGCGGATCGGTTCGAAGGGCGCGGACGGCATCCTGCGCAAGGCGGACGACGTCGAGTCCTCCGTGTACGCGCGGATGCTCGCCGAGGACGTGGTGGTCGACGGCAAGGTCGTCGCCCCGGCCAACGTCGACCTCGGTGACGTGCTGATCGACCAGCTGATCGCGCACGGCGTGGAGGAGGTCAAGACCCGCTCGGTCCTGACCTGTGAGTCCGCGGTCGGCACCTGCGCCTTCTGCTACGGCCGTTCGCTGGCCACCGGCAAGCTGGTCGACATCGGTGAGGCGGTCGGCATCATCGCCGCCCAGTCCATCGGTGAGCCCGGCACCCAGCTGACGATGCGTACCTTCCACACCGGTGGTGTGGCCGGTGACGACATCACCCTGGGTCTGCCGCGTGTCGTCGAGCTCTTCGAGGCCCGTACGCCCAAGGGCGTCGCCCCGATCTCGGAGGCGGCCGGCCGCGTCCGGATCGAGGAGACCGAGAAGACCAAGAAGGTCATCGTCACGCCGGACGACGGCAGCGACGAGACGGCCTACCCCGTCTCCAAGCGCGCCCGCATGCTGGTGACCGAGGGCGACCACGTGCAGGTCGGCCAGCCGCTGACCGTCGGTGCGATCAACCCGCACGACGTGCTGCGGATCCTGGGTCAGCGTGCCGTCCAGGTCCACCTGGTCGGCGAGGTCCAGAAGGTCTACAACAGCCAGGGCGTGGCGATCCACGACAAGCACATCGAGATCATCATCCGGCAGATGCTGCGCCGCGTGACGATCATCGAGTCCGGCGACGCGGAGCTGCTGCCGGGCGAGCTCGTGGAGCGCTCGAAGTTCGAGGGCGAGAACCGTCGCGTGGTGGCGGAAGGCGGCCACCCGGCCTCCGGCCGTCCGCAGCTGATGGGTATCACCAAGGCCTCGCTGGCGACGGAGTCCTGGCTGTCGGCCGCCTCCTTCCAGGAGACGACCCGAGTCCTGACGGACGCGGCGATCAACGCCAAGTCCGACAGCCTCATCGGCCTCAAGGAGAACGTCATCATCGGTAAGCTCATCCCGGCCGGTACGGGCCTGTCCCGTTACCGCAACATCCGGGTCGAGCCCACCGAAGAGGCCAAGGCCGCGATGTACTCGGCCGTCGGTTACGACGACATCGACTACTCGCCGTTCGGCACCGGCTCTGGCCAGGCGGTCCCGCTGGAGGACTACGACTACGGTCCGTACAACCAGTAAGCACGCCGTTCCGTCCGCAGGGCGGTCACCCCACGTGGGTGGCCGCCCTGCGGCGTTCGCGCACCCTGGGAACTTGTTCTCCCATTGCCGCGTCTGTGATGAGAGGATGGGGACAACTGTTGAGCGGGGGGAGGTTCGCGACATGGCATTCCAGCCGTGGCAGGGTGGGCAACCTGCTCAAAACCCTTACCAGGCACCGGCCATGCGTGCCTCGCACGCCGATCGCGAGCGGGCGGTCGACGTGTTGAAGGCGGGCTTCGCCGAGGGGCGGCTCGCCCAGCCCGAGTACGAGCAGCGGATCTCCCGCGCGTACCAGGCCCAAACCCACGCGGAACTGCAGATGTTGGTCGCGGACCTGCCCCAAGGGCCGGTTCCCCAGGCGCAGTTCGCGCCGCGGCCGGCGGTGCCCGCGACGTTCCTCCCGATGCAGATGCCGATGCCGCAGTCGACCAACGGCTCCGCCACGGGTGCCCTGGTCTGCGGGTTGCTCGCGCCGTTCACCTGGGGGGTGACGTCGGTCCCCGCGGTGATCTTGGGGCACAAGGCGCGGGCCGAGATCCGGCGCACGGGGGAGCGGGGGGACGGCCAGGCGATCGCCGGGCTGGTGATCGGTTGGCTCGGGATCGGGGCCTGGGCCCTGTTCTTCCTGGTGATGGCACTGATCGCGGTGGCCCACTCCTGAGGGGCGTGCGCCTTCTTCCGTAGGTGCCGGGGACGCACTACGGTGGCCGCAGCGCGGGGGGAGTCCGGCGTGTCCTTCGCGTGTGCATTTGTTTTGACCGCAGCCAATGCGCTAGGTACGCTCTGACCTTGTGCCTGGGGTGTCCCTGGGCTGCCGTGCGCGCCTTCTCCCGTTGGTACCGACCGGAGAATCCCGGCAGCACGGAAGCCGGGTTTTGACACCGCAATCTGCCGCCGCCCTCGTTCCAGCGAGGCAGGTCTGCAGTATTCGACACACCCGACCGCGTGGGTCGGGGAGCGTTCCAGGTTAGCTTTACCGAGACTGGCACACAGAAACCGGAGAAGTAGTGCCTACGATCCAGCAGCTGGTCCGTAAGGGCCGGCAGGACAAGGTCGAGAAGAACAAGACGCCCGCACTTGAGGGTTCGCCCCAGCGCCGTGGCGTCTGCACGCGTGTGTTCACGACCACCCCGAAGAAGCCGAACTCGGCCCTGCGTAAGGTCGCACGTGTGCGCCTGACCAGCGGGATCGAGGTCACCGCTTACATTCCGGGTGAGGGCCACAACCTGCAGGAGCACTCGATCGTGCTCGTGCGCGGCGGCCGTGTGAAGGACCTGCCGGGTGTTCGGTACAAGATCATCCGCGGCTCCCTCGACACGCAGGGCGTCAAGAACCGCAAGCAGGCTCGCAGCCGCTACGGCGCCAAGAAGGAGAAGTAAGAATGCCTCGTAAGGGCCCCGCCCCGAAGCGCCCGGTCATCATCGACCCGGTCTACGGCTCTCCTCTGGTGACCTCCCTCATCAACAAGGTGCTGCTGAACGGCAAGCGCTCCACCGCTGAGCGCATCGTCTACGGCGCCATGGAGGGTCTGCGCGAGAAGACCGGCACCGACCCGGTCATCACGCTGAAGCGCGCGCTGGAGAACATCAAGCCGACCCTTGAGGTCAAGTCCCGCCGTGTCGGTGGCGCGACCTACCAGGTCCCGGTCGAGGTCAAGCCCGGCCGCGCCGCCACCCTCTCGCTCCGCTGGCTCGTGGGCTACTCCCGCGCCCGCCGCGAGAAGACCATGACCGAGCGCCTCATGAACGAACTGCTCGACGCCTCCAACGGCCTCGGCGCTTCGGTCAAGAAGCGTGAGGACACGCACAAGATGGCCGAGTCCAACAAGGCCTTCGCGCACTACCGCTGGTAGTCGCAACCCACATCGAGACCGAGAGAAGACTGAGCCACTATGGCTACCACTTCGCTTGACCTGGCCAAGGTCCGCAACATCGGGATCATGGCCCACATCGACGCGGGCAAGACGACCACCACCGAGCGGATCCTGTTCTACACCGGTGTTTCTTACAAGATCGGTGAGGTCCACGACGGCGCTGCCACGATGGACTGGATGGAGCAGGAGCAGGAGCGTGGCATCACCATCACGTCTGCCGCGACGACCTGCCACTGGCCGCTGGACGACGTCGACAACACCATCAACATCATCGACACCCCGGGCCACGTCGACTTCACCGTCGAGGTGGAGCGCTCGCTGCGCGTGCTCGACGGTGCGGTGACGGTGTTCGACGGCGTCGCCGGTGTCGAGCCCCAGTCCGAGACCGTTTGGCGTCAGGCGGACCGCTACGGCGTTCCGCGCATCTGCTTCGTCAACAAGCTGGACCGCACGGGCGCCGAGTTCCACCGTTGCGTCGACATGATCGTGGACCGCCTCGGCGCGACCCCGATCGTGATGCAGCTCCCGATCGGCACCGAGGCGGACTTCAAGGGTGTCGTCGACCTCGTCACCATGAAGGCCCTGGTCTGGTCGGCCGAGGCCGCCAAGGGCGAGATGTACGACACCGTCGACATCCCGGAAACGCACATCGAGGCTGCCGACGAATGGCGCGGCAAGCTCCTTGAGGCCGTGGCCGAGAACGACGAAGAGGTCATGGAGCTGTACCTGGAGGGCCAGGAGCCCACCGTGGAGCAGCTCTACGCGGCGATCCGTCGGATCACCATCGCCTCCGGCAAGGCTGACGCCACCACCGTCACCCCGGTGTTCTGTGGCACCGCGTTCAAGAACAAGGGCGTGCAGCCCCTGCTCGACGCGGTCGTGCGCTACCTCCCCTCCCCGCTGGACGTCGAGGCCATCGAGGGCCACGCGGTCGGCAACGCGGACGAGGTCGTCAAGCGCAAGCCGTCCGAGGACGAGCCGCTGTCCGCCCTGGCGTTCAAGATCGCGAGCGACCCCCACCTGGGCAAGCTCACCTTCATCCGCGTGTACTCGGGTCGCCTTGAGGCCGGCTCGCAGGTGCAGAACTCGGTGAAGGGCAAGAAGGAGCGCATCGGCAAGATCTACCGGATGCACGCGAACAAGCGTGAGGAGATCGACGCGGTGGGTGCCGGCGACATCGTCGCCGTCATGGGTCTGAAGCAGACCACCACCGGTGAGACCCTCTGCGACGCGTCGAACCCGGTGATCCTTGAGTCGATGGAGTTCCCGGCCCCGGTCATCCAGGTCGCCATCGAGCCCAAGTCGAAGGGCGACCAGGAGAAGCTGGGCGTCGCGATCCAGCGTCTCGCCGAGGAAGACCCCTCGTTCCAGGTGCACACCGACGAGGAGACCGGCCAGACCATCATCGCGGGTATGGGCGAGCTGCACCTCGACGTGCTGGTCGACCGTATGAAGCGCGAGTTCCGGGTCGAGGCCAACGTCGGCAAGCCGCAGGTCGCGTACCGCGAGACCCTGCGCAAGGCGGTTGAGCGCCTCGACTACACGCACAAGAAGCAGACTGGTGGTTCCGGCCAGTTCGCGAAGGTGCAGATCGCCATCGCACCGCTTGAGGGCGACGGGTACGAGTTCGAGAACAAGGTCACCGGTGGCCGCATCCCGCGGGAGTACATCCCGTCCGTGGACGCGGGCTGCCAGGAGGCCATGGAGTTCGGTGTTCTCGCCGGCTACCCGCTGACCGGTGTCAAGGTCACGCTCCTCGACGGCGCCTTCCACGAGGTCGACTCGTCGGAAATGGCGTTCAAGATCGCCGGCTCGATGGCCTTCAAGGAGGCCGCCCGCAAGGCCAGCCCGGCCCTGCTGGAGCCGATGATGAAGGTCGAGGTCACCACGCCCGAGGACTACATGGGCGACGTGATCGGCGACATCAACTCCCGCCGTGGTCAGATCCAGTCCATGGAGGACCGCGCCGGCGCCAAGCTCGTCACGGGCCTGGTTCCGCTCTCGGAGATGTTCGGCTACGTCGGAGACCTCCGCAGCAAGACGTCGGGTCGCGCGAGCTACTCGATGCAGTTCGACTCCTACGCCGAGGTTCCCAAGAACGTCGCCGAGGAGATCATCGCCAAGGCCAAGGGCGAGTAACTCACCCACCGAGTTCACGCTCTAGGCTTGACTCCGGAGCCTGCCGGGGCATTCCGCCGCAACAGCGGAGGAATGCCCCCGGGCCCCGGGCTATCCAGCAAAGATCACCTGGCGCCGATGAGTAAGGCGTACAGAACCACTCCACAGGAGGACCCCAGTGGCGAAGGCGAAGTTCGAGCGGACTAAGCCGCACGTCAACATCGGCACCATCGGTCACATTGACCACGGTAAGACGACCCTCACGGCCGCCATTACCAAGGTGCTGCACGACGCGTACCCGGACCTGAACGAGGCCTCGGCCTTCGACCAGATCGACAAGGCTCCTGAGGAGCGCCAGCGCGGTATCACCATCTCCATCGCGCACGTCGAGTACCAGACCGAGACGCGTCACTACGCCCACGTTGACTGCCCCGGTCACGCGGACTACATCAAGAACATGATCACCGGTGCCGCCCAGATGGACGGCGCGATCCTGGTGGTCGCCGCGACCGACGGCCCGATGCCGCAGACCAAGGAGCACGTGCTCCTGGCCCGCCAGGTCGGCGTTCCGTACATCGTTGTCGCCCTGAACAAGGCCGACATGGTGGACGACGAGGAGATCCTGGAGCTCGTCGAGCTCGAGGTCCGTGAGCTCCTCTCCGAGTACGAGTTCCCCGGCGACGAGGTTCCGGTCGTCAAGGTCTCCGCTCTGAAGGCCCTTGAGGGCGACAAGGAGTGGGGCAACTCCATCCTTGAGCTGATGAAGGCCGTCGACGAGTCGATCCCGCAGCCGGAGCGCGACGTTGACAAGCCGTTCCTGATGCCGATCGAGGACGTCTTCACGATCACCGGTCGTGGCACCGTCGTCACCGGTCGTATCGAGCGCGGTGTCCTGAAGGTCAACGAGCAGGTTGACATCATCGGCATCAAGCAGGACAAGACCTCGACGACCGTCACCGGCATCGAGATGTTCCGCAAGCTGCTCGACGAGGGCCAGGCCGGTGAGAACGTCGGTCTGCTGCTCCGCGGCATCAAGCGCGAGGACGTCGAGCGCGGCCAGGTCATCATCAAGCCGGGCTCGGTCACCCCGCACACCGAGTTCGAGGCGCAGGCCTACATCCTGTCCAAGGACGAGGGTGGCCGTCACACGCCGTTCTTCAACAACTACCGTCCGCAGTTCTACTTCCGTACGACTGACGTGACCGGTGTTGTGACCCTCCCCGAGGGCACCGAGATGGTCATGCCGGGCGACAACACCGAGATGTCGGTCCAGCTGATCCAGCCGGTCGCCATGGAGGAGGGCCTGAAGTTCGCCATCCGTGAGGGTGGCCGGACCGTCGGCGCCGGCCAGGTCACCAAGATCAACAAGTAAGTTGATCCGGTTGACCCGGTAGCTCCCCGGAGCACTTGAGGAGCCCCGCTCACCACCAGGTGGGCGGGGCTCCTTGACAGTTGGGCCCCGATTGGCCTTACGCAACCCCCGTATGGCACACTGTCCAGGTTGCTCGGTTGAGTGCCGATGCTGCGCGCCTCCCGCCGGGGGGACCGGAAGCGAGTCCCAGGTATTCGTCGCCCCTTTTCAGGGGTGGAAGTACGGGAATCTTCCGGGAAGCGTCAGCGGGGTGCCTCTGCCAGGCGCCCGGTGGGTGTTCTTCCCCACGCTCTCCTCCTTGAGGGATCTCCTTCGCGGAGACTTACGAGAAGGAGCGCGACACGCCCGACCGCGTGGGTCGGAGAAGAGTATCGACCCCATCGGGTCCCAGAGCGTTACGAGAGACAGGACTACGAAGTAGCCATGGCGGGACAGAAGATCCGCATCCGGCTCAAGGCCTACGACCACGAGGTCATCGACTCCTCGGCGAAGAAGATCGTCGAGACGGTGACCCGCACTGGTGCGTCGGTCGCGGGCCCGGTGCCGCTGCCCACTGAGAAGAACGTGTACTGCGTCATCAAGTCGCCGCACAAGTACAAGGACTCGCGCGAGCACTTCGAGATGCGCACGCACAAGCGCCTGATCGACATCCTCGACCCGACGCCCAAGACCGTTGACTCGCTGATGCGCCTGGACCTTCCGGCCGGCGTTGACATCGAGATCAAGCTCTGAGAGGCGCGGAAGAGATGGCTAAGCAGATCAAGGGGCTCCTGGGCGAGAAGCTCGGCATGACCCAGGTCTGGGACGAGAACAACCGTGTCGTCCCGGTGACCGTGGTGAAGGCCGGCCCCTGCGTCGTTACCCAGGTGCGCACCAATGACCAGGACGGCTACGACTCCGTCCAGATCGCCTTCGGCGAGATCGACCCGCGCAAGGTGAACAAGCCCCTCAAGGGCCACTTCGCGAAGGCCGACGTCACCCCCCGCCGTCACCTCGTCGAGGTCCGTACCGCCGACGCGAGCGAGTACGCCCTCGGCCAGGAGCTCTCCGCCGAGGTCTTCGAGGCCGGCGTGAAGGTGGACGTGACCGGCAAGAGCAAGGGCAAGGGCTTCGCCGGTGTCATGAAGCGTCACGGCTTCCATGGCGGCAAGGCGTCCCACGGTGCCCACCGCGTGCACCGCAAGCCGGGCTCCATCGGTGGCTGCGCCACCCCGGGCCGCGTGTTCAAGGGCATGCGGATGGCCGGCCGTATGGGCAATGAGCGGGTCACCACCCAGAACCTGACCGTCCACGCCGTTGACGCGGAGAAGGGTCTGCTGCTCATCAAGGGCGCAGTTCCTGGTCCGAACGGCGGCCTCGTCCTGGTCCGTACCGCGGCCAAGGGGGCCTGAGGTAACCGATGAGCACCATTGACATCCTTTCGCCGGCAGGCGACAAGGCCGGGACCGTCGAGCTCCCCGCGGAGATCTTCGACGCGAAGGTCAGCGTTCCGCTGATCCACCAGGTCGTCGTCGCGCAGCTGGCCGCTGCCCGTCAGGGCACGCACAAGACCAAGACCCGCGGCGAGGTCCGCGGCGGTGGCAAGAAGCCTTACCGCCAGAAGGGCACCGGCCGCGCGCGCCAGGGTTCGACCCGTGCGCCGCAGTTCGCCGGCGGTGGCGTCGTCCACGGCCCCGTGCCGCGTGACTACAGCCAGCGGACCCCGAAGAAGATGAAGGCCGCCGCCCTGCGCGGTGCCCTCTCCGACCGGGCCCGCCACAGCCGCATCCACGTCGTCTCCGGCGTGGTCGACGGCGCGGTGTCCACCAAGGCCGCCAAGGGCCTGCTCGGCAAGGTCAGCGACCGCAAGAACGTCCTGCTGGTTGCCGAGCGCTCCGACGAGGCCGCGTGGCTGTCCGCCCGCAACCTGCCCCAGGTCCACATCCTGGAGCCGGGCCAGCTGAACACGTACGACGTGCTCGTCTCCGACGACGTGGTCTTCACCAAGGCCGCCTTCGAGTCCTTCGTGTCTGGCCCCAAGGCCGTTGAGACCGAAGGGAGCGACGCCTGATGACTGAGGCCGTCGTCACCAGCAAGACCTTCTCGGACCCGCGTGACGTCCTCGTCAAGCCGGTCGTCTCCGAGAAGAGCTACGCGCTGCTGGACGAGAACAAGTACACGTTCATCGTCGCGCCCGGCGCGAACAAGACCCAGATCAAGCAGGCCGTCGAGGCGGTCTTCTCGGTCAAGGTCACCGGGGTCAACACGATCAACCGGCAGGGCAAGCGCAAGCGCACCCGCACCGGTTTCGGTAAGCGCGCCAACACCAAGCGCGCCATCGTGACCCTCGCCGAGGGCGACCGTATCGACATCTTCGGCGGCCCGGTCTCCTAACGGAGTCCGAGTCGTCCGGAATCGGACGAGGACTGAGAAATGGGTATCCGCAAGTACAAGCCGACGACCCCGGGCCGTCGTGGCTCCAGCGTCGCCGACTTTGTCGAGATCACGCGGTCCACGCCGGAGAAGTCGCTGGTCCGCCCGCTGCACAGCAAGGGCGGCCGTAACAACGCCGGTCGTGTGACCGTTCGCCACCAGGGCGGTGGCCACAAGCGCGCCTACCGCGTGATCGACTTCCGTCGTCACGACAAGGACGGCGTGCCGGCCAAGGTCGCGCACATCGAGTACGACCCGAACCGCACCGCGCGCATCGCGCTGCTGCACTACGCCGACGGCGAGAAGCGCTACATCATCGCGCCGCGCGGCCTGCAGCAGGGTGACCGGATTGAGAATGGCGCTGGCGCCGACATCAAGCCGGGCAACAACCTGCCGCTGCGCAACATCCCGGTCGGTACGACCATCCACGCCATCGAGCTGCGGCCCGGCGGCGGCGCGAAGTTCGCCCGCTCCGCGGGTGCCTCCGTGCAGCTGCTGGCGCGTGAGGGCTCCATGGCCCACCTGCGCATGCCGTCCGGCGAGATCCGCCTGGTCGACGTTCGCTGCCGCGCCACCGTCGGCGAGGTCGGCAACGCCGAGCAGTCGAACATCAACTGGGGCAAGGCCGGCCGTATGCGCTGGAAGGGCGTCCGCCCGACCGTGCGTGGTGTCGTGATGAACCCGGTTGACCACCCGCACGGTGGTGGTGAGGGCAAGACCTCCGGTGGTCGCCACCCGGTCTCGCCCTGGGGCAAGAAGGAGGGTCGTACTCGCTCGCCGAAGAAGGCCAGCAACAAGTACATCGTCCGCCGCCGCAAGACGAACAAGAAGCGCTAGGAGCGGGTTTAGATGCCGCGCAGTCTCAAGAAGGGGCCCTTCGTCGACGACCACCTCGCCAAGAAGGTGGATGTTCAGAACGAAGCCGGCACCAAGAACGTCATCAAGACCTGGTCCCGCCGCTCCATGATCGTCCCGGCCATGCTCGGCCACACGATCGCGGTGCACGACGGCCGCAAGCACGTCCCGGTGTTCGTCACCGAGTCGATGGTCGGCCACAAGCTCGGCGAGTTTGCGCCGACCCGCACCTTCCGCGGCCACGAGAAGGACGACCGCAAGTCGCGTCGTCGCTGATCGACCGGAGTGCGAAGACTATGACTGACACCGAAGGGACAACCATGGAAGCCAGGGCCCAGGCGCGGTACATCCGCGTCACGCCCATGAAGGCCCGCCGCGTGGTGGACCTTATCCGTGGCATGGATGCCACGGAGGCTCAGGCGGTCCTGCGTTTCGCCCCGCAGGCCGCGAGCGTGCCGGTGGGCAAGGTGCTGGACAGCGCCATTGCCAACGCCGCGCACAACTACGACCACACGGACGCCTCCACGCTGGTTATCAGCGAGGCGTACGTGGACGAGGGCCCGACCCTGAAGCGGTTCCGTCCGCGTGCCCAGGGTCGTGCCTACCGGATCCGCAAGCGGACCAGCCACATCACCGTGGTCGTCAGCAGCAAGGAAGGAACCCGGTAATGGGCCAGAAGGTAAACCCGCACGGGTTCCGGCTCGGCGTGACGACGGACTTCAAGTCCCGCTGGTACGCCGACAAGCTGTACAAGGACTACGTCAAGGAAGACGTCGCCATTCGTCGCATGATGACGAAGGGCATGGAGCGCGCCGGTATCTCCAAGGTGGAGATCGAGCGCACCCGTGAGCGCGTCCGCGTTGACATCCACACCGCTCGCCCGGGCATCGTCATCGGCCGCCGCGGCGCCGAGGCCGACCGCATCCGCGGTGAGCTGGAGAAGCTGACCGGCAAGCAGGTCCAGCTGAACATCCTCGAGGTCAAGAACCCCGAGACCGATGCTCAGCTCGTGGCCCAGGCCGTCGCCGAGCAGCTCTCGTCCCGCGTCTCCTTCCGTCGCGCCATGCGCAAGAGCATGCAGTCGACGATGAAGGCCGGCGCCAAGGGCATCAAGATCCAGTGTGGTGGCCGTCTCGGCGGCGCCGAGATGTCCCGCTCGGAGTTCTACCGCGAGGGTCGTGTGCCCCTGCACACCCTCCGCGCGAACGTCGACTACGGCTTCTTCGAGGCCAAGACCACCTTCGGCCGCATCGGCGTGAAGGTCTGGATCTACAAGGGCGACGTCAAGAACATCGCTGAGGTGCGCGCCGAGAACGCCGCCGCCCGTGCGGGCAACCGCCCGGCCCGCGGTGGCAACGAGCGTCCGCGCCGCGGTGGCGAGCGTGGCGGTCGCGGCCGCAAGCCGCAGCAGCAGAGCGCCGCTGCCGAGGCCCCCAAGGCCGAGGCCGCTGCCGCTGCTCCGGCGGAGAACCCTGGAACGGAGGGCTGACCGACATGCTGATCCCTCGCAGGGTCAAGCACCGCAAGCAGCACCACCCGAAGCGGAACGGTATGGCCAAGGGCGGTACCGAGCTTGCCTTCGGTGAGTACGGCATTCAGGCCGTCACCCCGGCCTACGTGACGAACCGGCAGATCGAGTCCGCTCGTATCGCCATGACCCGTCACATCAAGCGCGGCGGCAAGGTGTGGATCAACATCTACCCCGACCGCCCGCTGACGAAGAAGCCTGCCGAGACCCGCATGGGTTCCGGTAAGGGTTCGCCGGAGTGGTGGATCGCGAACGTCAAGCCGGGTCGGGTGATGTTCGAGCTGTCCTTCCCGAACGAGAAGGTTGCTAAGGAGGCGCTGACCCGCGCCGCCCACAAGCTTCCGATGAAGTGCCGCATCGTTCGGCGCGAGGCAGGTGAATCGTGATGTCGGCCGTTACCAAGGCGTCCGAGCTGCGCGAGCTGAACAACGAGGACCTCGTTGCCAAGCTCCGTGAGGCCAAGGAAGAGCTGTTCAACCTCCGCTTCCAGGCGGCGACCGGACAGCTCGAGAACCACGGCCGGCTGAAGGCCGTCCGCAAGGACATCGCCCGGATCTACACCCTGATGCGTGAGCGCGAGCTCGGCATCGAGACGGTGGAGAGCGCCTGATGAGCGAGAAGAATGTGACTGAGCAGAAGACCGAGCGCGGTTTCCGCAAGACCCGTGAGGGTCTGGTCGTCAGCGACAAGATGGACAAGACCGTCGTCGTCGCCGTCGAGGACCGCGTCAAGCACGCGCTGTACGGCAAGGTCATCCGCCGTACCAACAAGCTCAAGGCGCACGACGAGCAGAACGCCGCTGGCGTCGGCGACCGTGTCCTCCTCATGGAGACCCGGCCGCTGTCCGCGACGAAGCGCTGGCGCGTCGTCGAGATCCTCGAAAAGGCCAAGTAATCCCTCCTAGGGGGACCCCCTAGGAACAGTTCCGCCAGGCTCGGCAGGTGTTTCCTCGCGAAACACCTGCCGGGAACCGGCAGACATTCAGGAGATAGACGTGATCCAGCAGGAGTCTCGGCTTCGCGTCGCCGACAACACGGGTGCGAAGGAAATCCTCACCATCCGTGTTCTCGGTGGCTCGGGTCGACGCTACGCGGGCATCGGTGACGTCATCGTTGCCACCGTCAAGGACGCGATCCCCGGCGGCAACGTGAAGAAGGGTGACGTCGTCAAGGCCGTCATCGTTCGCACCGTCAAGGAGCGCCGCCGTCCGGACGGCTCGTACATCCGCTTCGACGAGAACGCGGCCGTCATCCTCAAGAACGATGGCGACCCCCGCGGCACCCGTATCTTCGGCCCCGTGGGCCGTGAGCTGCGCGAGAAGAAGTTCATGAAGATCATCTCGCTCGCGCCGGAGGTGCTGTAACCGATGAAGATCAAGAAGGGCGACCTGGTCCAGGTCATCACCGGTAAGGACAAGGGCAAGCAGGGCAAGGTCATCGCGGCCTACCCCCGCGAGGACCGCGTCCTGGTCGAGGGTGTCAACCGGGTCAAGAAGCACACCAAGGCCGGACAGACCGCTCGTGGGTCGCAGACCGGCGGCATCGTGACGACCGAGGCCCCCATCCACGTCAGCAACGTTCAGCTGGTCGTGGAGAAGGACGGCAACAAGGTCGTCACCCGCGTCGGGTACCGCTTCGACGACGAGGGCAACAAGATCCGCGTTGCCAAGCGGACCGGTGAGGACATCTGATGACTGCCACCACCAACGCGCCGCGTCTGAAGACGCGCTACCGCGAAGAGATCGCCGGGAAGCTGAAGGACGAGTTCTCCTACGAGAACGTCATGCAGATCCCCGGTCTGACCAAGATCGTGGTCAACATGGGTGTGGGCGACGCCGCCCGCGACTCCAAGCTGATCGAGGGCGCCGTGCGCGACCTCACCACGATCACCGGCCAGAAGCCGGCCGTCACCAAGGCCCGGAAGTCCATCGCGCAGTTCAAGCTGCGCGAGGGCCAGCCGATCGGCGCCCACGTCACCCTCCGCGGTGACCGCATGTGGGAGTTCCTGGACCGCCTGCTGTCGCTGGCGCTGCCGCGCATCCGCGACTTCCGTGGTCTGTCCCCGAAGCAGTTCGACGGTCGGGGCAACTACACCTTCGGTCTCACGGAGCAGGTCATGTTCCACGAGATCGACCAGGACAAGATCGACCGCACCCGGGGTATGGACATCACCGTGGTCACCACGGCGACCAACGACGACGAGGGCCGCGCCCTCCTTCGTCACCTCGGCTTCCCGTTCAAGGAGGCGTGAGCGAGATGGCGAAGAAGGCTCTGATTGCCAAGGCTGCTCGCAAGCCGAAGTTCGGTGTGCGCGCGTACACCCGCTGCCAGCGCTGCGGCCGTCCGCACTCCGTGTACCGCAAGTTCGGCCTCTGCCGCGTGTGCCTTCGTGAGATGGCTCACCGCGGCGAGCTGCCGGGCGTGACCAAGAGCTCCTGGTAATCCCCCAGTTGGGGATTACCGGAGGCTCTCGGTAAGCAATCGGTCGGCGGGTGCCCAGACCCACTTCCCGTACGCTGGAAGGGTTTGGGCGCCCCGCCGCCCGAGACCGACCGCGGGTACCCACCCGCATAACGTCGCTTACTACGCCGTAGGTCCCCGTGCCGCACCCGTCCCGACCCTGATCGGGGAGAGGGATGGCGCAGATAGGAAACCCCGGCGAGAGAGGCCGAAGGCCAATTCATGACCATGACTGATCCCATCGCAGACATGCTGACCCGTCTGCGGAACGCGAACTCGGCATACCACGACACCGTGTTGATGCCGCACAGCAAGATCAAGTCGCACATCGCGGAGATCCTCCAGCAGGAGGGTTACATCACCGGCTGGCGCGTCGAGGACGCCGAGGTTGGCAAGAACCTCGTCCTGGAGCTCAAGTTCGGCCCGAACCGCGAGCGCTCGATCGCCGGCATCAAGCGGATCTCGAAGCCGGGTCTGCGGGTCTACGCCAAGTCCACCAACCTGCCGCGGGTCCTCGGTGGCCTGGGCGTGGCGATCATCTCCACGTCCCACGGTCTCCTGACCGGCCAGCAGGCGCAGAAGAAGGGCGTGGGTGGGGAAGTCCTCGCCTACGTCTGGTAACAGGGAACGGAGGAATAGCTAATGTCGCGCATTGGCAAGCTGCCCATCCAGGTTCCCGCTGGTGTGGACGTCACCATCGAGGGCCGCACGGTCAACGTGAAGGGCCCCAAGGGTGCCCTTTCGCACACCGTCGCGGCGCCCATCGAGGTCGCCAAGGGTGAGGACGGCTCCATCGCCGTCTCCCGTCCGAACGACGAGCGTCAGAACAAGGCCCTGCACGGCCTGTCCCGCACGCTGGTGGCGAACATGATCACCGGCGTGACCCAGGGCTACGCGAAGAAGCTTGAGATCAGCGGTGTCGGTTACCGCGTCCAGGCCAAGGGTTCCAACCTGGAGTTCTCCCTGGGCTACAGCCACCCGATCCTGATCGAGGCGCCCGCGGGCATCTCCTTCAAGGTCGAGTCGCCGACGAAGTTCAGCGTCGAGGGCATCGACAAGCAGAAGGTCGGCGAGGTCGCCGCGAACATCCGCAAGCTGCGGAAGCCCGACCCGTACAAGGCCAAGGGCGTCAAGTACGAGGGCGAAGTCATCCGCCGCAAGGTCGGAAAGGCTGGTAAGTAAGCCATGGCATACGGTGTGAAGATCGCTAAGGGCAACGCCTACAAGCGCGCTGCCGCCAAGCGTCGCCACATCCGCATCCGCAAGCGGATTTCGGGTACGCAGGAGCGCCCCCGTCTGGTCGTGACGCGGTCGAACCGCGGCATCTTCGCCCAGGTCATCGACGACGTTCAGGGTCACACCCTGGCGTCGGCTTCGACCCTGGACGCGTCGATCCGTGGTGGCGAGGGTGACAAGAGCGCCCAGGCCCAGAAGGTTGGCGCCCTGGTCGCCGAGCGTGCCAAGGCCGCCGGTGTCGAGGCCGTCGTGTTCGACCGCGGTGGCAAGCAGTACGCCGGGCGGATTGCCGCTCTGGCCGACGCCGCCCGCGAAGCCGGGCTGAAGTTCTAAGCCCCGGTTCCGGAGCTAGCGGACGTAACAGAGAGAGGTAAATCCAATGGCTGGACCCCAGCGCCGCGGCAGCGGTGCCGGTGGCGGCGAGCGGCGGGACCGGAAGGGTCGCGACGGTGGCGCTGCCGCCGAGAAGACCGCGTACGTTGAGCGCGTTGTCGCGATCAACCGCGTCGCCAAGGTTGTCAAGGGTGGTCGTCGTTTCAGCTTCACCGCGCTGGTCGTGGTGGGCGACGGTGACGGCACCGTAGGTGTCGGTTACGGCAAGGCCAAGGAAGTTCCGGCTGCCATCGCCAAGGGCGTGGAAGAGGCCAAGAAGAACTTCTTCAAGGTCCCCCGTATCGCCGGTACCGTTCCGCACCCGATCCAGGGCGAGAAGGCTGCGGGCGTCGTCCTGCTCAAGCCGGCTTCCCCCGGTACCGGTGTGATCGCCGGTGGCCCGGTGCGCGCCGTCCTGGAGTGCGCGGGCATCCACGACGTGCTGAGCAAGTCGCTCGGTTCGTCGAACCCGATCAACATCGTGCACGCCACGGTGGCGGCGCTCAAGGGCCTGCAGCGGCCCGAGGAGATCGCCGCCCGTCGTGGTCTGCCGCTGGAGGACGTTGCTCCCGCCGCTCTGCTGCGGGCGCGTGCCGGGGTGAATGCGTGATGCGCATCAAGATCACCCAGACCAAGTCCTACATCGGTAGCAAGCAGAACCACCGTGACACGCTCCGTTCGCTGGGCCTCAAGCGCCTGAACGACAGTGTTGTCCGGGATGCCCGTCCCGAGGTCATCGGCATGGTCCACACCGTGCGTCACCTCGTGACGGTCGAGGAGGTCGACTGACATGGCGGAGACCAACCCGCTGAAGGTCCACAACCTCCGGCCCGCCCCGGGCGCCAAGACCGCCAAGACCCGTGTCGGTCGTGGTGAGGCGTCCAAGGGTAAGACCGCTGGTCGTGGTACCAAGGGCACCAAGGCCCGTTACCAGGTTCCGGAGCGCTTCGAGGGTGGGCAGATGCCCCTCCACATGCGCCTCCCGAAGCTGAAGGGCTTCAAGAACCCCGCCCACAAGCAGTTCCAGGTCGTGAACCTGGAGAAGCTGGCCGCGCTCTACCCGCAGGGTGGCGAGGTCACGGTGGCCGACCTGGTCGCCAAGGGCGCGGTGCGCAAGAACGAGCTCGTCAAGGTCCTGGGCCAGGGCGAGATCTCCGTGGCGCTCCAGGTGACGGTGGACTCCGTCTCCGGTTCCGCCAAGGAGAAGATCACCGCTGCCGGTGGCAGCGTCACCGAACTCCTCTGAGTTCGTTGGTTCAACTGACCGGGGATGCCCATCGATTGGGGCATCCCCGGTTGGTCGTTCCACGGGGGTACGGTCGCCGGTAAGGTGGCCTGCACTGTTTGATTTGTCCGGGGGCCGCCCCGGCACCCGCCGTGCGGGCCGACTCCGCACGGTACAGCCGCTAATTCGTCGATCCTCAAGACCGTCACCTCCCGACCGCATGGGGCGGGGGGCGCAGGAGGCACCGTGCTCACCGCGTTCGCCCGAGCGTTCAAGACGCCCGACCTGCGCAAGAAGCTGCTGTTCACACTGGGCATCATCGTGCTCTACCGGATCGGGGCGCACATCCCGGTCCCAGGGGTGAACTACGCGAACGTCGAGACCTGCATGAAGCAGGCCGGCGGCAACAGCGGGTTGTTCGCCCTGGTGAACATGTTCAGCGGTGGAGCGCTGCTGCAGATCACGATCTTCGCGCTGGGGATCATGCCGTACATCACGGCGAGCATCATCCTCCAGCTGCTGACCGTGGTGATCCCCAGGCTGGAGGCCCTCAAGAAGGAGGGGCAGTCCGGCCAGGCGAAGATCACCCAGTACACCCGCTATCTGACCGTGGCGCTGGCCGTGTTGCAGGGCACCGGTCTGGTGGCCACCGCCCGCAGCGGTGCGCTCTTCCAGAGCTGCCCGGTCGCCAGCCAGATCGTGCCCAACGACTCGATCTTCACCACCATCACGATGGTGATCACGATGACCGCCGGCACCTGCCTGATCATGTGGCTCGGTGAGCTGGTCACCGACCGCGGCATCGGCAACGGCATGTCCATCCTGATGTTCATCTCGATCGCCGCCGGTTTCCCGGGCGCGCTGTGGCAGATCAAGCTGACCGGCAAGCTGGCCGACGGCTGGATCGAGTTCTTCTCGGTGATCGTGGTGGGCCTGGCGATGGTCGCCCTGGTGGTCTTCGTCGAGCAGGCGCAGCGGCGGATCCCGGTGCAGTACGCGAAGCGCATGATCGGTCGCCGGTCTTACGGCGGTACGTCCACGTACATCCCGCTGAAGGTGAACCAGGCGGGTGTGATTCCCGTCATCTTCGCGTCATCGTTGCTCTACATCCCGGCCCTGATCGTTCAGTTCAGCGGTTCGAAGGCGGGCTGGGCGACGTGGATCGCCACCAACTTCACCAAGGGAAATCACCCGGTTTACATCGCGGCGTACTTCTTGCTCATCGTTTTCTTCGCCTTCTTCTACGTGGCCATCAGCTTCAACCCCGAAGAAGTTGCCGACAACATGAAGAAGTATGGTGGCTTCATCCCGGGCATCCGGGCTGGTCGCCCGACGGCCGAGTACCTCAGCTACGTGCTCAACCGGATCACGTGGCCGGGCTCGCTGTACCTGGGGCTGATCGCGCTCGTACCAACAGTGGCGTTGGTGCTGTTCAACGCGAACCAGAACTTCCCGTTCGGCGGGACGAGCATCCTGATCATCGTGGGTGTGGGTCTGGAGACCGTGAAGCAGATTGAGAGCCAGCTTCAGCAGCGCAACTACGAAGGGTTCCTCCGCTGATGCGAATCGTCCTCGTCGGACCCCCGGGAGCCGGTAAGGGTACGCAGGCCGCGTACCTCGCCAAGGACCTGGCGATCCCGCACATCTCCACGGGGGACCTGTTCCGGGCCAACATCTCGCAGGGCACGCCCCTGGGCGTCGAGGCCAAGTCCTACATGGACGCCGGCAACCTCGTCCCGGACTCGGTCACCATCGGGATGGCCGAGGACCGCATGGGGCAGGCCGACGCGGCCGAGGGATTCCTGTTGGACGGGTTCCCGCGCAACCTCGGTCAGGCCGAGGCGCTGGACGCGTACCTCCGGGGCCAGGGCCTGAAGTTGGACGCGGTGCTGGACCTTGAGGTCCCCGAGGACGAGGTGGTCAAGCGGATCGCCGGCCGGCGGATCTGCCGCAAGGACTCCAGCCACGTCTTCCACGTCGAGTACAACCCGCCCAAGGCCGAGGGCGTTTGCGACGTGTGCGGCGGCGAGCTGTACCAGCGCGAGGACGACCGCGAGGACACCGTCCGCAAGCGGCTGGAGGTCTACCACTCGGAGACCGAGCCGATCATCGACTACTACAAGTCCCAGGACCTGGTCGTCACGATCCCGGCCCTCGGCAAGGTCGCGGAGGTCACCCAGCGGGCGATGAACGCCCTGGGGCGCGGCGAATAAGCGAGCAACTCGGTACGGCCGCGGTGTCCCACACGGGCGCCGCGGCCGTAGTGTTGGGTGGGCGGGACGGACCCGCGGACACGAGCGAAGGCGGTAGGCACCGGCATGCTGGAGATCAAGAACCCCGCGCAGATCGCGAAGATGCGCGAGGCGGGGCTGGTGGTCGCCGCCATCCACGCCGCGACCCGTGAGGTCGCGGTGCCGGGCGCCACGACTAAGGACCTGGACGAGGCCGCGCGCAAGGTGCTCGCCGAGCACGGCTCGAAGTCCAACTTCCTCGGCTACGGCGGCTTCCCCGCCACGATCTGCACCTCCGTCAACGACGTTGTGGTGCACGGCATTCCGTCCGCCGACACGGTCCTGGCCGACGGCGACATCATCTCCATCGACTGCGGCGCGATCATCGACGGCTGGCACGGCGACGCGGCGTACACCGCCTTCGTCGGCTCCGGCCACTCCGCCGAGCTGGTCGAACTCAGCCGGGTCACCGAGGAGTCGATGTGGGCCGGCATCGCCGCGGTCGCCAAGGGCAACCGGCTGGTGGACATCTCCAAGGCGATCGAGGGCTACATCCGTCGCCAACCCCGCCCGGCCAGCGGCAAGTACGGCATCGTCGAGGACTACGGCGGCCACGGCATCGGCTCGCAGATGCACATGGACCCGCACCTGCTGAACTACGTCGACCGCAAGCGCGGCCGGGGCCCGAAGCTGGTGCCCGGCTTCTGCATCGCCATCGAGCCGATGGTCAACCTCGGCACCGCCAAGACCCACGTCCTGGACGACGACTGGACGGTCAAGACCAACGACGGCAGCTGGTCCTCGCACTGGGAGCACTCGGTCGCGCTGACCGAGGACGGCCCGCTGGTGCTGACCGCGCCGGACGGCGGCAAGGCCAAGCTGGCCTCCCTCGGCATCACCGCGGCGCCCGACCCCCTGGGCTAAGTCACCGGCCTTGGCGCATAAGGATCTTCGTCCGCGGGCAATAACCCTGGATTCGTCTTTTCTCAGGCACTGACGTAGACTGACGCGTCGGCTCTCGTGCATCCGTGTGCCCGCACATAGGGTGCCGGCCGTGCACATGAGTCGATCAAGGTAGCCGATCCGAAAGGCGAAGCGTGGCCAAGAAGCAAGGTGCCATCGAGATCGAGGGCACCGTGATCGAGTCTCTGCCGAACGCGATGTTCAAGGTGGAGCTCCAGAACGGTCACAAGGTCCTCGCGCACATCAGCGGCAAGATGCGGATGCACTACATCCGCATCCTCCCGGATGACCGGGTCGTCGTGGAGCTCTCTCCCTACGACCTGACGCGTGGCCGAATCGTCTACCGCTACAAGTAGATCTTGCCGAAGCCCCGCTCCCGTGGGGCATGGGCACTGACCCGGAGAACCTCACACCCATGAAGGTCAAGCCGAGCGTCAAGAAGATCTGCGACAAGTGCAAGGTGATCCGCCGCCACGGCCGGGTCATGGTCATCTGCGACAACCTGCGCCACAAGCAGCGCCAGGGCTGACGCACGCCGACCACCTGCAACTTCGCAGTTCGCGCGACGCGAGAAGTACACGTACATACGCAGTCACCCGACCCCCGCGCCCGGCGCGAGGGGACGACACCCCCGGCTCGGAGGCCGGGGACCCGGCTCGTAATGCCGCAGAGTCTTACGGGAACGGTGCTGCGGAAGACCTCCGAATAGCCATCAGGAGCCACATCAATGGCACGCCTCGCAGGCGTTGACCTCCCGCGCGACAAGCGCGTGGTGGTCGGCCTCACCTACGTTTTCGGCATCGGGCGCACGCTCTCGGAGCAGACCCTCGCCGCGACCGGCGTGAACCCGGACACCCGGGTTCGCGACCTGACCGAGGAAGACCTCGTCAAGATCCGCGAGTACGTGGACAACAACCTCAAGACCGAGGGTGACCTCCGTCGCGAGATCCAGGCCGACATCCGCCGCAAGGTCGAGATCGGCTGCTACCAGGGTCTGCGTCACCGCCGCGGCCTGCCGGTGCACGGTCAGCGCACCAGCACGAACGCCCGTACCCGCAAGGGTCCGCGTCGCGCGATCGCCGGCAAGAAGAAGCCGGGCAAGAAGTAGTCCTCAGCAGGACCCCGCCAGCGGTCTTCGCTGTAGGACCGACCACCTCCACGGGAGTTATTGAATGCCTCCGAAGGGCCGTACGGCCGGCGCCAAGAAGGTGCGCCGCAAGGAGAAGAAGAACGTCGCCCACGGGCACGCTCACATCAAGAGCACGTTCAACAACACGATCGTCTCGATCACCGACCCGACCGGGAACGTGATCTCTTGGGCCTCTGCCGGCCACGTCGGCTTCAAGGGCTCGCGCAAGTCCACCCCCTTCGCCGCGCAGATGGCCGCCGAGTCGGCCGCCCGCCGCGCGCAGGAGCACGGCATGCGCAAGGTCGACGTCTTCGTCAAGGGTCCGGGCTCGGGCCGCGAGACCGCCATCCGTTCGCTGCAGGCGACCGGCCTTGAGGTGGGCTCCATCCAGGACGTCACCCCCACCCCGCACAACGGATGCCGCCCGCCCAAGCGTCGCCGCGTCTGACCCACTGAAGTAGGAGACAACTAGACAATGGCGCGTTACACCGGGGCCGACTGCAAGCGTTGCCGTCGGGAGAAGCAGAAGCTCTTCCTCAAGGGGAGCAAGTGCGAGAGCGCAAAGTGCCCGATCGAGATCCGTCCTTACCCCCCGGGTGAGCACGGTCGCGGGCGCACCAAGGACAGCGAGTACCTGCTGCAGCTTCGCGAGAAGCAGAAGTGCAGCCGCATCTACGGCGTCCTTGAGAAGCAGTTCGTGAACTACTACAAGGAAGCGAACCAGAAGACCGGCAAGACCGGTGAGAACCTTCTGCGCATCCTTGAGACCCGCCTCGACAACGTGGTCTACCGGGCCGGCTTCGCCAAGTCCCGCGACCACGCCCGTCAGCTGGTGCGTCACGGACACATCCAGGTCAACGGCCGCAAGACCGACATCCCGTCGGCGCGCGTGGCCGTGCACGACGTCATCGAGGTCCGCGAGGGCTCTCGCGCCCTGACCCCCTTCGAGGTGGCCAAGGCCGAGGCCGGCGAGAAGACCGTTCCGGCATGGCTGGAGGCGGTCCCCGGGCAGCTGCGGATCCTCGTGCACAGCCTGCCCGAGCGCCAGGTGATCGACACCCAGGTGCAGGAACAGCTGATCGTCGAGCTCTACTCCAAGTAAGAGCTGACCGGTGGGGGCGGTACGGAGCCGATGGCGCCGTGCCGCCCGTACCCTTGTCAGTACAGCGGACGTCAAATAGCGGGCGTCCACGACTGAAGGAAACACATCATGCTGATCGCTCAGCGCCCCTCGTTGACCGAAGAGGTCGTCGACGAGTACCGCTCCCGGTTCGTCATCGAGCCGCTGGAGCCCGGCTTCGGCTACACCCTCGGCAACTCCCTTCGCCGGACCCTGCTCTCCTCGATCCCGGGTGCGGCGGTCACGTCCATCCGCATCGACGGCGTGCTGCACGAGTTCACCACCGTGCCCGGCGTCAAGGAAGACGTCACCGACCTGATCCTCAACATCAAGCAGCTCGTCGTCTCCTCCGAGCACGACGAGCCGGTCGTGATGTACCTGCGCAAGCAGGGCCCCGGCGTCGTCACCGCCGCCGACATCGCGCCGCCGGCCGGTGTCGAGGTGCACAACCCCGACCTGGTCCTGGCCACGCTGAACGGCAAGGGCAAGCTGGAGATGGAGCTGACCGTCGAGCGCGGTCGCGGCTACGTCTCCGCCGTCCAGAACAAGCAGGTCGGCCAGGAGATCGGCCGGATCCCGGTCGACTCGATCTACTCGCCGGTGCTCAAGGTCACGTACAAGGT